>CANQZD010000009.1 GCA_947628275.1 uncultured Bacilli bacterium
AAGTAAGTATTAGTTGTATCATTTAAGAAAGTACTTAAACATCTAATACTATATGTAAGACCATTAATTGCTGTTTGGTCGCATTGTAAAGCTGTTTGACCATTAAATGGACTTCCAGACGGAGTTGTTGAATTGGCATATGTTCCAACTGCTTTATTGTATTTTCTTATTTCGTTCATTTGAGATGGGGTTAACGTATATGAATATTCAGCTGTTTCATAAACTTTATCTCCAGTTGCCTCAATTTCTTCTAACGTTACTTTGGCTTTTGTAGAAGCTGTTTTATCCCAGTTATATCCTTCTTTTCGTTGTTCTTCCGTACAAGTACCAGTTGTACAAGAATTTGGGAAGACATTATTTAGAGAAATCGTTCGATATTTGAAATTATTGCTGTCACCATCATAGATACATGTTTTACATTTCATTTTACATCCTTCATCACAAGTAAGGTCACAGCTATCGCCACTACAAGTTACATCACATTCATCACAGTTATTTATATAACCACAGACATAACCGATTTCAGCAGTTAAAGTTTCAAAATTTTGTTTATAACTACCATTAATTGGCTCATCACTTATACTACATTTATTACCTACTTCTTTAGTATAGTTTTTAAGAACACTGTTATCATTACCAACTAATCTTCCTAAAGCATTATTACTATTATATTGACCGATATTACTAACATAGATTTTGAATGGGAAGGCACCTTTACCTGTTTTTAGTTCAACAGGTAAAGCTGTTTCTGGTAATCTTGTCCATAGACAGTTATTAAAGCCTACTCCATTACATACGTCACCAGTTTTAACGGTTCCATATTGATGATAAGTATTAAAGCTTTGACCAGGAACATATGTTGCTGTATTAGTTACGGTCTTTTCAATTCCGTTTGGCATATTCACAATTATTTGGCGATCACCACAGCTAAGTTCATTTCTAACATTATATGAACAACCATAGTAGCTACCAAGATTAGTATAATGATCACTTGGAACATCATTACCACTTGTGATAACAGGATTTTCACACTCATAATGTCCATCAGTAGGATTATAACAGTATTTATTTTCAATAACTGAATCATTATTATCAATTCGTTTAAATGTACCAGTATCGTATTTGTTAGGAGAAGTCGTATAGTTATTATACTGATAAGTTATAGTTGGATTAAAATTCATATCATTTTGCCAAGATGTACCAACATTAGTGCATTGATTAAAATCATTGATTATTTTCTCCATATCAGTTGTCAATGTAACAATTTTTTCAATAGCAGTACTATTGGCTGTCTTTATATCATTTAGGAAATCTTGATCAATATTATTTAGCTTATTTTCAGTATCTGTTATCTGATTTTCAAAATTTTGACGCTTATTATCACAATCATTTCTAAGGTTTGTTAATTGTGTTTCAAAATTTGAACTGATGCTATTTAAACCTTTTTTATAACATGACTTTGATCCGGTTCCTCTATTGCATGGCGCATATTGACTTCTTAATGTGCTTGAATTATAGTTGTTACCATATTTTGTTATATAATCACTTATTTCCCTATCATAATTTTCAGTCAAAGTCCTTTCTTGTTGCTCACAATTTTCCATTAAAGCGTCTATATTATTGTTAATAGTAGCGAGACTCGCTTCGAGTTCTTGTCTTTTTTGTGCTTTCTGTCGATCAATTTCTCGAAGTGCATCATTTAAGTTTCCTTTTTCCGCATCTATCGCCTGTCTTTTGTCATTTAAATCTTTCATAAATTTGCTTGTATCAAATTGTTGTATAGATTTGTCTTCGCCTCTGCCAATCATGTTAGTTGAACCTAGATAGCAATGTCTTGTTCCAGTTACTGACATTTGTAAGTTAAAATATCCTCCACTTGTTGAATGTTTTGCCGTTGGTAATGTAAAGGAGTATTCTTCATAACAATAGGCTTTACAATAAGGATTATTTTTTAAAGCTTCTATTTGGAAAGAATTTCCAGCCATATCTAGTCCGCCTATAACACAGCCTTTAACAGCATTGACACTAGGATTACAAGAAGTTTCAGCTTTATTAATATCACTGATGGTACCTTTAATAGTCGTATCACTATCAAAATCGGTACAAGAACTTGGAACTGAAACGCTTGGATTACATTTTGGACAATTTAAGAAGTAATCTTTCGGACAATTCGGATCATGTGGATTGTTAGTACAAACAGTTTCATAAATACCACAATATTCACATTGAGTATAATATTCTTCAAAACTACATTCTGGTCCATCTAAATCTAAATCATTCGGATCGCCTTGACAATAATAATCAATACCAACTTTTCTACATCTTTTAGCGCAATTAGTTCGGTAATCCTCTTGAGTTGTTTTAACTCCATTAGCATTAAAGTAAACTCTAGCTCCGGTAGTTGGGTCCGTTTCAAATGAACAAGATATCGGATCACATTGACTACGATAAGTAGCATAATCACATACTGGACCGTCTTTATTAGGGTCACTATTTGCACAATAATACGTTGTTCCTTCTACTCGACATTGTTTAACGCATTCTTCACGCCAATCTTCAATTGAATCTACTTCTTTACCGCCTTTGCCATAGTAGTTATCTCCGGAAATAGTACATTCTTCATGTGTTATATCTTTTCTTGTAACGGTTACATTAGGGCTTACGGTTACTGGATCAGAATTGACCAAAATAAAGGTTTGATAACTTGCAGTTCCAGCTTTAGGGATAATTATTTCCATTCGATTAATTGTATTTCGACTTGTTGTTATACTTCCTTTTAATTTGAAAGAATTAACACTATGTTTAACTTTAGCTACACAATCGCATGAAAATTTAGTGTTATCACAATTACAAATCGGTTTACTGCTATTGTTTCTTTTGGCTTTATTAGAGTTACTACTTGTAAAAGATTTCCAGTTTAACGTATCAACCAATTTTTTAAAGTTTTTAGAGGCTGACAGTGTAACTGTAAATTTCACTGTATCCCAATCTTTTGTGCCTCTTTTATCATCTGTTACTGTAGCTTTAAATTTAGCGTTATCCTTTTGCCAAAGAATACTTTTACTTTGTAAATAAGCATATTTTTCTTTAGCATTTTTACCTTCAGCATCATTTACATATTTAACAGCTTTTTGAAATATTTTTAATGCAGACAAAGCTTTAGTATTGCCTTTCCAATAGGTATTATAATATTTTGGTGTTTGACCATTTAATAAATAAGGATTAATATGGCTAGCCCCCATAGCTCCATTATGATCTAATTTACCATAATACTCAGAAATTAAACGAAAAGTAGTAGATATAATTCCTCCATCTTGTCCATCAACACTATCTTCATCAGCTTCATCTATTGCTCCATTATTAATTAATAGAGTATAAGCTACAGTTAAAGCTAATTCATAATTTGATTTTGCCGGATTAACTACTGATTGAGTTTTGTAATACGTAGCATTATATTTTTTAGGAGCTAAGCAATAGGCATAACCAGCACTTCCACAATTATAACGATTTATATCAAATTTACCACCCATACTATACGGTTTAGAACTTCCACAGTTATACTCCCCAGCTTTAGCGGTTTTACTAAATCCGAGTAATAAAGTAAAAACAAGTATTAATTTAACAATATTCTTCATATTCCCATCTCCATATATTTTTTATCTTTATGTTTTATTATAAGACGTCTAATAATTATAAAGAATATTCCTATAACAAGAATTATTACTAATCCTATACCTACATAAGTTAGAATCATTTTTGTATTATTGTTTTCTTGGGTAGTACTCTCTTCATTATTTTTTTGTTCATTTTCTTTTTCCCACATTAAGTTTACAACATCCATATCTATTGGAGTTGTAATATATTCTTGGCAATAATAAGCATCATTATTTTCACAGAATCTTGACCCTGAATAAAAATTATACATTGGCGTTTTTAAATTTATAGTTCTTATTTCCTCATCTTTGCAGCCATCAACATCAGAATATACCTTTATTGTATAGCTTCTTATCATATCAACATCAGGAACTGCATGTTGCCATTTACCATCTAAAGCTTTTTGATTATCAACGACTTCTCTAACAGGATCATCATCACTATTTAAAGTAACAAATATTTTATCATTAACGTTAGCAATATTTATATAGGCAAACATACCTTCTGTATAACCACTACCAGTTATATGAACCATTTGTTCATCAATTTCTGGATGGACATTTCCTTCTAAATCAATTACTTTTTTGACCATTTCTAAATCAGCAGTGACATTCGACGCTGCTGTATTAATCTCTAATCTAGTTTTATCATCACACTCAGCATTAACATTATTAATCAATAATATTAATGAACCCATTACTACTAACATTATCCTTTTTAACTTTAATTTTTCCATGTTACATCTGTCCTATCTTTATTTAAAGATAACAGATTAAATTTATTTTTTCAACTATTTTTAAAATTTTTTTGCATAAAAAAGCCCGCCTGTTTTAGACAAGCTTCGATTAATTCTCAAAATAATAAATATCTTAAATTTATGTAATTATTTCCATGATGGTCCAATTCCATCTTCACGACTTAGACAATTACCACTTGGACAATAACCTGATTCTGTCCATAATGTGAAGCTGTTGTTTCTTTTGTTTGTTGTGAAATAAGTATTACTTGTATCATTTAAGAAAGTACTTAAACATCTAATACTATATGTAAGACCATTAATTGTTGTTTGTTCACATTGCAAAGCATTTTGGCCATTAAATGGACTTCCTGCTGGAGTTGTTGAGTTGGCATATGTTCCAACTGATTTATTGTATTTTCTTATCTCGTTCATTTGAGATGGAGTTAAGGTATATGAGTATTCAGCTGTTTCATAAACTTTATCTCCAGCATCTTCAATTTCTTCTAATGTTACTTTAGCTTTAGTAGAAGCTGTTTTATCCCAGTTATATCCTTCTTTTCGCTGACCAGTAGTACAATTAGCTGTTGTACAAGAATTTGGGAAAACATTATTTAGGGAAATTGTTCGGTATTTGAAGCTATTTCTTTCTCCATCATAAATACATGTTTTACATTTCATTTTGCAATCTTCATCACAGGTAAGGTCACAGCTATCGCCACTACAGGTTACATCACATTCATCACAGTTATTTATATAACCACAGACATAACCGATTTCAGCAACTAATGTTTCAAAATTTCTCTTAGTTCCATCATCACTTACACTGCATTTATTTCCTACTTCTTTATTGTAAACATTTAATACACTGTTATCATTTCCTACTAGTCTTCCTAAAGTGTTATTACTATTGTATTGACCAATATTAGTGACATAAAGTTTAAATGGGAAGGCTCCTTTACCGGTTTTTAGTTCAACTGGTAAAGCTGTTTCTGGTAATCTTGTCCATAGACAGTTATTAAAGCCTGTTCCACTACACAAATCACCAGTTTTAACTGTTCCATATTGATGATAAGAATTAAAACTTCGAGATGGAGCATATGTTGCAGTTTTAGTTACTGTTTTTTCAATTCCCGTTGGTAAATTTATTGAAATTTCACTTATACTATCTCTATAAGTACCGTCTGAGTTTTTTACCCAGCCTCGGAAAGATGTTCTATAATAATTAGTGCCTGTTCCAGTTGGAACATCTTGATTAGTTGTAATTACAGGATTATTACATTCATAACGACCATTGGTAGAAGTATAACAATATTTATTTTCAAGATTAGTTGTTTCACTACCTACTTTTTGCATAGTACCTTTACTATAACCAGGTCCAGAATAATCATTATATTCATAAGTTATAGTTGGATTAAATTGCATGTTGTTTAGCCAAGCTCCACCTAGTGTGGTACATTCTCTTAAATCGTCAACCATATCATTAACATCTTTAGTTAAATCAACTAATTCATCACCAGTTTTAGTTATTTCCTTTTTTAAATCATCAATTTCTTTTTGTAAATTTTGAATTTTATTATCATACTCGGTTTTTGAATTCAAGGCATTATTATATCTATCATCTTCAGCAAGTTTAGCATTATAATCAGCTTCAAGTTCAGCAAGTGCTTCATTATATTCTTTTTCGTAATTATCAATTATTATCTTTTTCTCATCAGCTATTTTTTTGCTATTAAGAGTTTCATTTGCAAAGGTTACATAATCTTGCCAATTACACTGAGAAGAATTATAACGACTTCGACAATTTCTTGTAAAACTATTAATTAAGCTACTATAGTGATTTTCTGAATAATGTTCATAAACAGCATTATGGTAAGATATAAATGTTCTTGTATCATTTAATTCATCTCTTATATCATAGCATACACTTGGAAATTGATTTAGACATTGCTCATTAAATTGTTTTTCAAGTTCACTTAATCTTGTTGTTTTGGCTTCATAATTAATTAAAGCATCAATTAAGGTATCAATTTCATTATAATTTGCTCTGCAACTATTACTTAGGATATTAATACAATTATTATTATTAAATGAAGTTTTTAAACTATCGAATTTTTGAACCGTACTGTTTCCTTTATAACCGTTTACAGCAGCATTATATGCTGATTTAGCGCTTGTATATTCATTGAATCCTAAGTATTTATTTTTAAGTCCTCTTATTGCAGCATCATAACCATACCAATAATTTCTACAAATTTTATTTTCTCTATTACTATTGTTTTGTTCCCATATATAATATTGAGGATCCCAAGGGCTATATGGATTATTATTTGTTACGGTCTGCCATTCATAACAATACTTGTAGTTATCATTAAAAATATCTTTAGCGTTTTTTAAGCTATTATTAATTTGACTTTGATACTGATTTTTATAATTATTTAATTCACGTTGTTTTTGAGCTAATTGATCTTGTTTTCGATTAAACTCTGTTGCTTTATTTTCGGTAGTATATACGCTTTGGCGGATTTGACTTAAAAAGTTTTGATAATCGAATTGAGCTTGAGATACATATTCATTAGAACTATTAACCATATTATTAGAGCCTAAATAACAATACCTTGTTCCGGTTATTGACATTTGTAAATTGAAATATCCTCCACTTGTTGAATGTTGAGCTGTTGGTAATGTAAAGGAATAATCTTCATAACAATAAACTTTACAAAATTTATTTCCTTTTAATTGGTCTGTCAGTTGATAACTATTTCTGGCCATATCTTGACCACCTATTACACAACCTTTAACTGGTTTAACACTATGGTTACAATCAGTATTGGCTTTGTTAATATCACTGATGGTTCCTTTAATATTTGAGTCTGTATTAAAATCGGTACAAGTACTTGGAACTGATACACTAGCATTACAATTTGGACAATTTAACCAGTAAGTATCACAATTTATTTCAGAAGTTACAGCAGTAGGATTTTGAGTACAAAATTCTTCATATTTTCCACAATACACACATTCCCGATAATATTCTTCGTAAGAACATTCTCGACCATTTTTATCTGGATCATGTTCCGGGTTGTCTGAACAATAATATGTTATACCATCAAATTGACATTTTTTTATACAACTAGATTGATATTGAGCTTGGGTATATATTTCCGAATTTGGTCCATAGTATAAACGATTATTAACAGTGTATGGATCTGGTTCAAATTCACAAACTGGTTTTTCACATTCTTTACGATATTCTTGATAAGTACAAACTCTAGCATCAACATCTGGATTAGAAGCATTGCTACAATAATATTGATTAAGGGTTGTATTGATTGGTTTACAACTATTTACACATTGTTCACGATAATCTTCAACATCGTCTACTTCAATACCATCACTACCATAATAAACTGTTGAACCATCAACTACTTCAGATGTACATGGATTATGAGTTTCATTAGGAGTTAAATTAATTGTTATTGTAGGGTTAACTTTCGTTGGAGAAGAATCCACCAAAATAAAGGTTTGATAAGTATCAACGCTTGCTGTTGGTTCAATTATTTCCATTCTGTTTATTGTATTTCTAGTTGTTGTAATACTTCCAGTAATTTTAAATGACTTAGCTGTTTTTCTAACAACTGCACTACATTTACCATTATTATTACATTTTACTGAACCATCTTTAATATTTGTACTCTTTTTAGTAAATTCGCTCCAGTTTATAACATCTATCATTTTTTTATATTTACTATCAGCTAATCCTAAAGTAAATTCAACAGTTTTCCAATTTTTACTTTCGCTGGTAGAAATATTAGATGCTTTAAATTTAGCTTTTTCTTTTTTCCAAATTATTCCATTTTTTTGAAGCTGTTCAAATTTTTTCTTAGCGTTACAACCTGGACATGTTTGTTCAACTTTATTTACAGCTTTTTGAAAAATGTTTTTAGCAGTTTTAGCCTTACCACTACTCCAATAACTTGGATATTTAGGATTTATTCCACTAAGAAGATAAGGCTCAATATGACTATTACCTAAATCTCCAGTATGTGATAATTTACCATAATATTCTGAAATTAACCGGAAAGTTGCAGATATAACACCACCATCTTGAGCTCCAGGTTCTTCGGCATCAGCTTCTTCAATAGCTCCATTATTAATTAAATATGTATAAGCCACAACTAAAGCTAATTCATACTTTGTTTTTCGAGGATCAACATCTGCTTTTTTTCTGTAATAAGTATAATTATATTTTTTAGGTGATAAACAATAAGCATAGCCTTTACTAGCATTATCAATTTCATAACGATTAATAGAAAAGGAACCCATATTATAGCCTTGAACTGCTGTAACAGTATAAGCTTTAGAGAGTGATTTAAAACTTAAAAATACAATTAAGATGAAGATTAGTCTTACAATTTTTTTCATAGGCCCATCTCCATATATTTTTTATCTCTATGCTTTTTTATAAAAATTTTTACAACTACAAAAATGATTCCTAAAATAAGAATTATAATTATCCCCGTTCCAAAATAAAACCATATATTTTTAAAATTACTATTATTTTGAACATTTTTTTGTTCTTTATTTTTGGTCTCTTCTTCTTTTTGAAGCATTAATTCGATAACATCCATATCAATTGGAGTTGTAATATATTCTTGACAGTAATAGGCATCATTATTTTCACATAATCTTGATTCGGAATAAAGATTATACATTGGACTTTTAATATTTAAAGTTCTTACTTCTTCGTCTTTGCAACCATCAACATTGGAATATACTTTTATTGTATAATTTCTTATTTCATAAATATCTGGAACTTGATATTGCCATTTACCATCTAATGAATTATTAATATCAATTATTTGATCAATATCATCATCTTCACTAGTAATATTTAGATAGATTTTATCATTGATATTATCAATATTTATGTAAGTAAACATTGTTCTTGTATAGCCACTACCTGTTACAAATGCTAATTCTTCATCAATTTCCGGATGAAGATTTCCTTCTAAATCGATTACTTTTTTGACCATTTCTAAATTAGCAGAAACATTAGAAGCGGCTGTATTAATTTCTAATCTTGTTTTGTCATCACATTCGGCATTTACATCATTGATTAATAGTGAAAAAACTAAAAGTAAAATAATTAAGACTTTTTTCATACTACTCACTGCTTTCTATAATTTATTTTCCAAAAATAATTTATAACCACACGGTTATAAAGCTAAAATTTTGGCTTTGTTTCTGGAAAAAACTACCTTTAGTACTGTATTCACTATACCATAATACCCCCCCCCTGAGTCAAGTATAAACTTCAAGAAAAATTTTTAAAGTATTTTTTTTTATTTCTCAAATATTTAATTTTGAAAATTTCAGATGATATATTTGAATTCATAAAAATGCAAACAAAAAAAGTCAATATGATTCGTTTATTGACTTTTTTAATATTTTAAATTTTATTTCCAAGATGGTCCAATTCCATCTTCACGACTTAAACAATTGCCACTTGGACAATAACCTGATTCTGTCCATAATGTGAAATTAGTTTCTCTTTTATTAGTCGTAAAGTAAGTATTAGTTGTATCATTTAAGAAAGTACTTAAACATCTAATACTATATGTAAGACCATTAATTGCTGTTTGTTCACATTGTAAAGCATTTTGGCCATTAAAAGGACTTCCGGCCGGAGTTGTTGAATTGGCATATGTTCCAACTGCTTTATTGTATTTTCTTATCTCATTCATTTGGGATGGGGTTAAGGTATATGAGTATTCAGCTGATTCATAAACTTTATCTCCAGTTGCCTCAATTTCTTCCAATGTTACTTTGGCTTTAGTAGAAGTTGTTTTATCCCAGTTATATCCTTCTTTTCGCTGTCCTGTAGTACAACTAGCTGTTGTACAAGAATTTGGGAAAACATTATTTAGAGAAATTGTTCGATATTTGAAATTATTTCTTTCTCCATCATAGATACAAGTTTTACATTTCATCTTACATCCTTCATCACAAGTAAGGTCACAGCTATCACCACTACAAGTTACATCACATTCATCACAGTTATTTATATAACCACAGACATAACCAATTTCAGCAACTAATGTTTCAAAATTTCTCTTAGTTCCATCATCACTTACACTGCATTTATTTCCTACTTCTTTATTGTAAACATTTAATACACTGTTATCATTTCCTACCAATCTTCCTAAAGTATTGTTACTATTGTATTGACCAATATTAGTGACATAAAGTTTAAATGGGAAGGCTCCTTTACCAGTTTTTAGTTCAACTGGCAAAGCTGTTTCTGGTAATCTTGTCCATAGACAGTTATTAAAGCCTAATCCATTACATAAATTTCCCGTTTTAACAGTTCCATATTGATGATAAGAATTAAAACTACGAGATGGAGCATATGTTGCAGTTTTAGTTACTGTTTTTTCAACTCCATATGGTAAGTTTATACTAATTGTTTCTCTACTACTACGATAAGTACCATCAGCATTTTTCGTAAATCCTATAAACTCATTTGTATAATAATTAGTACCTGTTCCAGTTGGAACATCTTGATTAGTTGTAATTACAGGATTATTGCATTCGTAACGACCATTAGTAGGAGTATAACAATATTTATTTTCAAGATTAGTTGTTTCACTACCTACTTTTTGCATAGTACCTTTACTATAACCAGGTCCAGAATAATCATTATATTCATAAGTTATAGTTGGATTAAATTGCATGTTGTTTAGCCAAGCTCCACCTAGCGTTGTACATTCTCTTAAATCGTCAACCATATCATTAACGGTTTTAGTTAAATCAACTAATTCATCACCAGTTTCAGTTATTTCATTTTGGAGTTTTTCAACTTCACTTTTTAGACCAGAAATACGAGTTTCATATTCAGCTTGTTTTACCAATGCTTCATTATATGCATTATCGTTTTCTAATTTATTATTAAAATCAAGTTCAAGTTTATCCATTTCAGCTTGATATTCGCTTTGATATCTATCAATTATTGTCTTTTTCTCATCAGCTGTTTTTTTACCACTAAGAGTATCGTTTGCTAAAGTTACATAATCTTGCCAATTACACTGAGAAGAATTATAACGACTTCGACAATTTCTTTTAAAACTATTAATTACACTACTATAGTGATTATCTGAATAATGTTCATAAGCATCTTTATGAGAATTTATAAATTCTCTGGTATCATTTAATTCATCTCTTATATCATAGCATATACTAGGAAATTGATTTAGACATTGTTCATTAAATTGTTTTTCAAGTTCACTTAATCTTGTTGTTTTGGCTTCATAATTAATTAAAGCATCAATTAAAGTATCAATTTCATTATAATTTGCTCTGCAACTATTGTTTAGAATATTAATACAATTATTATTATTAAATGAAGTTTTTAAATTATCAAATTTTTGAATCGTATTATTTCCTTTATATTTATTTACAGCATTATTATAAGCAGTTGAAGCTTGATTATATTCAGATGTTTCTAAATACTTTGATTTTATCATATTTACAGCGCCATTATAACTAGACGATGCTCTTCTACAGTGTTTTTCGGTTATAGCATAATAACTACGTCGATAAAGGAAATTATAATCTCCTGCTTGACAGCCTACACTATGAAAACAATTATAGTCATTTACTGAACAGCTTAATCTTTCACAGCCTGGGTCACCATAATTACAAGGAATGTAAATGTCTTCCCATTCAAAACAATATTCATAACGATTTTTTAGTCTAGTGATAGCATTATTTATAGCATTATCAATACTTCGCTTTTCACCACTATTCTCGGCTGAATTTAATTCTCGTTGTTTTTGGGCTAATTGAGCTTGTTTTTGATTAAACTCATCAACCTCTCTTCTTGTTTTTTCTTCAGCTCTATTTATATCACTTATAAAACTATTATAATTAAATTGTGCACTTGATACATGTTCATTTTCAGCATTAATCATGTTATTTGAACCTAAATAGCAATGTCTTGTTCCAGTTATTGACATTTGTAAATTGAAATATCCTCCACTTGTTGAATGTTGAGCTGTTGGTAATGTAAAGGAATAATCTTCGTAGCAATAAACTTTACAATAACGATTTTCTTTTAATTGATCAGTTAGTTGATAACTATTTCGGGCCATATCTTGACCACCTATTACACAACCTTTAACCGGTTTAACACTATGGTTACAATCAGTATTAGCCTTATTGATATCGCTGATGGTTCCTTTAATATTGGTATTAGTATTAAAATCAGTACAAGTACTTGGAACTGAAACACTGGCATTACAATTTGGACAATTTAACCAGTAAGTATCACAATTTATTTCAGAAATTACAGCAGTAGGATTTTGAGTACAAAATTCTTTGTATTTTCCACAGTAAACACATTCACTATAATATTCTTCATATGAACATTCTCGACCATTTTTATCTGGATCATGTTCAGGATTGTCTGAGCAATAATATGTTATACCATCAAATACACATTTTTTTATACAACTAGCTTGATATTGAGCTTGAGTATATGTTTCTGAATTTGGCCCATAGTATAAACGGTTATTAACAGTGTATGGATCTGGTTCAAATTCACAAACTGGTTTTTCACATTCTTTACGATATTCTTGATAAGTACAAACTCTAGCATCAACATCTGGATTAGAAGCATTGCTACAATAATATTGATTAAGAGTTGTATTGATTGGTTTACAACTATTTACACATTGTTCACGCCACTCTTCAACTGTATCTACTTCAATAGCATCACTACCATAATAAATTGTTTCACCATCAATAACTTCAGTAGTACATTTTTCATGGGTTTCTTCTGGTTTTAACTTAATTGTTATAACTGGTTTAGTAGTAACAGGACTAGAATCAACTAAAAGGAATGTTTGATAAGTGTCAATGCTTGCTGTTGGTTCAATTATTTCCATTCGTTTTGAGGTATTTTTATTTGTCGTTACACTTCCAGTAATTTTAAATGACTTAGCGGTTTTTCTAACTGTTGCCTCACATTTACCCTTATCACATTTTACTGAACCATCTTTAATATTCGTGCTTTTTTTGGCAAAACTATCCCAATTGATTATGTCAACTAATTTCTTATATTTTTTACTTGTTAATTCTAAAGAAAACTTAACTTTCATCCAATTACCAGATGGAGTATTAGCAGTAACATCAGTTGCTTTAAATTTAACTTTTTCTTTTTTCCATAAGAAATTGTTAGCCTGCATTTCTTTAAATTTTTCTTTGGCATTTTTTCCTTTTGTACTCTCAACTTTTTCAATAGTTTTTTGAAATAACTTTAAAGCAGTTTTAGCTTTAGAATATGTCCAATAACTTGGATACTTAGGCTTTTTATCATCAAGTAAATATGGTTCAATATGACTATTACCCATGTCGCCACCATGAGATAATTTGCCATAATATTCAGAAATCAAACGAAATGTTGCTGAAATAACCCCACCGTCTTGAGCACCTGGTTCTTCAGCGTCGGACTCTTCAATTGCTCCATTATTAATCAAGTAATTATAACCTACCGTCAAAGCTAGTTCATATAAACTTTTTGAAGGATCAACATAAGCTTTATGTTTATAATAGGTATAATTATATTTTTTGGGTGATAAACAATAAGCATAGCCTTTACTAGCATTATCAATTTCATAACGATTAATGGAAAATCCTCCCATATAATAACTATTATATGAAGTTACTGTATAAGCCTTAGCAATTGAATTAAATGATAAAAATATGATAAAAACAAAAAATAACTTAACAAACTTCTTCATAGACCAATCTCCCTGAATTTTTTATATTGTTGTTTTCTAATTATTACTTTTATAATTATTACTATTAAACTAATAGCTAAAACAATAACGATACCTGTACCAATATAAAATACAATATTCTTATTATTTGTTTCGGCATTATTTTGCTCTTCTTTATTTTTAGATGTTTCTTCTTTTTCCCACATCAAGTCTACAACATCCATATCTATTGGAGTGGTGATATATTCTTGACAATAGTAGGCATCACTATTTTCACATAATCTTGATTCTGAATATAAATTATACATTGGGCTTTTGATATTTATTGTTCTTAGTTCTTCATTGGCACAGCTGTCAACATTTGAATATATTTTTATTTCATAATTTCTAATTTCTGATACATCTGGCACTTGATATTCCCAGCTACCATCTAGTGAATTAGAAGTGTCTACTACTTCATCAATGTTATCATCTTTACTTGTAATTCTTAAATATATTTTATCATTTATATTAGCAGCATTAAGATATACATACATTGCTCTTGTATATCCACTTCCTGTTATAAAAGCCATTTGCTCATCAATTTCTGGATGGACATTTCCTTCTAAATCAATTACTTTTTTAATCATTTTCAAATTAACTGTAACATTGGAAGCTGCAGTATTTATTTCTAATTTTGTCTTGTCATCACATTCAGCGTGAATTTCATTTATTAAAATTATTGAAGCTAAAATTAAAATTGTTAAAACTCTTTTCATAATACTCACACTGCTTTCTATGCTACCTATCGTTATCATTTTATAACTATTCGGTTATATTGTCAATTTTATCTTCTCTTATCTTTAATCAAAGATATCATAAGACCCCCCCCCCGATGTCAAGTTTTTTTTATAATAATTAGATAAAATATTTATTTCCAAGATGGTCCAATTCCATCTTCACGGCTTAGACAATTGCCACTTGGACAATAACCTGATTCTGTCCATAATGTGAAGTTGGTATCTCTTTTGTTTGTTGTGAAATAAGTATTACTTGTATCATTTAAGAAAGTACTTAAACATCTAATGCTATAAGTAAGACCATTAATTGTTGTTTGTTCACATTGTAAAGCAATCTGATTATTAAATGGTCTTCCGGCTGGAGTTGTTGAATTGGCATATGTTCCAACTGCTTTATTATATTTTCTTATCTCATTCATTTGGGATGGGGTTAAGGTATATGAGTATTCAGCTGTTTCATAAACTTTATCTCCAGTTTCTTCAATTTCTTCTAAAGTTACTTTAGCTTTTGTAGAAGCTGTTTTATCCCAGTTATATCCTTCTTTTCGCTGTCCTGTAGTACAACTTGTCGTACAAGAATTTGGAAAGACATTATTTAGGGAAATTGTTCGGTATTTAAAATTATTGCTTTCTCCATCATAGATACAGGTTTTACATTTCATCTTACATCCTTCATCACAAGTTATATTACAACTTTCACCACTACAAGAAACTCCACATTCATCACAGTTATTTATATAGCCACAGACATAACCGATTTCAGATGTTAAAGTTTCAAAATTTTGTTTGGTTCCATCATCACTTACACTACACTTTTGACCTTGTTTGTTATAAACATTTAGAACACTGTTATCATTACCAACCAATCTTCCTAAAGAGTTTTTATCATTATATTGACCAATATTACTAATTTTAATTTTGTAAGGAAAAGCTCCTTTACCAGTTTTTAATTCAATAGGTAAAGCTGTTTCTGGTAATCTTGTCCATAAACAGTTATTAAAGCCTGTTCCACTACACAAATCACCAGTTTTAACTGTTCCATATTGATGATAAGAATTAAAACTTCGAGATGGAGCATATGTTGCAGTTTTAGTTACTGTTTTTTCAATTCCAACCGGCATATTAATTGATAATTGTCTATCATAGCAATTATAAGTACCATTGCTATTTTTAGTACAACCGTAATATGTATATTTTTTTAAATTATTAGGATCAGGAACTTCAGTACTATAACCGGTACAATTATAATGACCATCAGTGCTACTATAACAATAAGTGTTTTTAATTTCAGAAGTTTCGCTAATTTTTCCAAAGGTACCAGAACTATAATTATTGGGATAAGTTGTATAATTGTTATATTCATAGGAAATAGTTGGATTAAAATTCATATCATTGTTCCAACCATTAAGACTTGTACATTGAGAAAATTCATTAGCCAATTGTTCAATAGAATTAGTTAGATTAACAAATTCTTGTTTTAAAGAAGCATCGTTTCGATTTAAACCATTTATTTTATTTAAAAGAGCTTGTAAATCATTTTGAAATGTAACTGTATCAAATTGTTGTTTAGATTTATCTTTACCTTTTCCAATCATATTATTTGAAGCTAAATAACAATGTCTTGTTCCAGTTACTGACATTTGCAAGTTAAAATATCCGCCACTGGTAGAATGTCTAGCAGTTGGTAAAGCAAAGGAATATTCTTCATAGCAATAAATTTTACAATAACGATTATTTTTTAAAGCTTCTATTTGAAAGGTATTACCAGCAATATCTTTTCCACCCAATACACATCCTTTAACGGCATTAACGCTTGGGCTACATGAAGTTTCAACTTTATTTAAATCGCTAATAGTTCCTTCTATTTTTGGACTTTCATTAAAATCACTACAAGTACTAGGTACTGAAACACTAGCTATACACTTAGGGCAATCCAAAAAATAATCGGCTGGACATCTAGGATCATGAGGATTAGTATTACAAATACTTTCATTTTGACCACAATAAGTACATTGTTTATAGTACTCATTTTCTGTACAAGTTGGACCATTCTTATCTAAATCATTTTTATCCCCTTCACAATAATAGGTTGTTCCTTCTATTTTACATCTTTTAACACAAGTTTGCCGAAACTGTTCTTGAGTTACTTGTTTACCGTCAGCGCCAAAATAAACTCGAGCTCCAGTTGTAGGATTGGGTTCAAATTGACATTTTATTGGATTACATTCACTGCGATATTCAGGATAAGTACATACTCTTCCATTTACATCAGGATTAGTACTTTTGCAATAATAAGTTGTTCCTTCTACTTTACATTGTTTAACACAATTTTTTTGATAATTTTCTTGTGTAGTTTGTTTACCATCAGGTCCAAAATAAACTGTACTTTTATCTACGGGATTTGTTTCATAGGCACATTTTATAGGATTACATTCACTACGATATTCAGGGTAAGTACATACCCTTCCATTTACATCAGGATTGGTATTTTTGCAATAATAAGTCGTTCCTTCTACTTTACATTGTTTAACACATTGACTACGATAATCAGTTGCACTAACAACAGTTGCTGAACTTCCGTAGTAAGTAGTTCCCTCTATCGTACAAGGACTGTGACCATCACCATCTGGGGTTGAAGATATATCTACCGTCACTGTTTTATTATAAGTCACTGGAGTTGAATCAACTAAAATCATTTTTTGATAAGCATCTGCACTCCAAGAAGGTTTAAGGATAGCAAGACGATATACTTCTGTATTACCAGATTTTGTACTAATATTTTTTCTGGTGCTATAACTTCCATTTAAACTAAAAGATGTCACATTTTTATTTATTCTTACTTTAAAAGTTCCTTTTTTATTATTAGTTTGAATACTATTTACATGAGTTCCTTTTGTAAAACTTCCCCAATTTGGGGTAACACTACTATCGTTAACTTCAACAGTAAAGGTTACGTCAACTTTATTTTTATTAGTACCAGTATTTTTAGTAATTTTAATATCTTTAGCTGTAAATTTTACATTTTCATCTTTAAAAAACAAGCTTTTGGATAAAGATTCATATTTTTTCTTAGCATTTTTACCAGATGCACTACTAACAGCAGATATTGTTGATGTAAATACATCAAAAGCTTTTTTGCCTTCCTTTCTACGCCAATATTTAGTATTTTTGGCTGACGTACTATTATTTACTAATTCATAAGGTTCGGCATTTTGGGGATGTTCACCTCCAGTATCTAATTTAGAATAATAACTAGATACTAAACGAAATACCGCAGATTCGTAGCCACCAGCATTTAATAAATTTCTTTCAACTAATTTTGTATACGCTACAGCTAAAGCCAAATGATACATTGAACTTGTGGGATCAAAGTTGCCATCTTTTTCATAAGATGTATGTCCAGTTTTACCAGGGGCCATACAATAAGAGTGAACATTAGCATCTCCATCAACAATATATTGAGAATGAAAAGTTTTAGATGGTCCTTCTAAAATATATGACTGTTCAAAAACCACACTATAAGTTGCTTGAGCATTAATAATCATTCCAAAGTAGATAATAAAAGTAAAAATTATTATTTTAATGTTCTTTTTCATAAGCTTTGCCTCATTATATCTTTTTCCTCTTTTTTCCTTTTAATAATTTTAATTATTATTACTAATATTAAAATAATTACTAACCCAATAATTGCATACAAGATAATATGTTGATTTTGATTAGTATTATTAAGATTTTCTGGTTCTTCAGTTTCAATTCCACTATTTAATTTTTTTAATAATTCCCATTCATCTA
Source organism: uncultured Bacilli bacterium (assembly GCA_947628275.1). Taxonomy (GTDB): domain Bacteria; phylum Bacillota_I; class Bacilli_A; order RF39; family UBA660; genus Ventrenecus. The sequence continues at coordinate 18,744 of CANQZD010000009.1, forward strand.
AGTCAATTGGGGTAGTAATAAATTCTAAACAGTAATAAGCATCATTATTTTGACAAACTCTGGTTCCTGATAATTCATTGTACATTGGTGCTTTAATTTCAATTGTTCTTATCTCTTCATCTGAACAATCATTAATATTAGAATATATCTTTATTGTATAGTTTCTTATTATAGCTGTATCTGGAACTTGATGAATATATTCACCATTAATTAAATTGTTTGAATAAACTATTTCATTTAAATTTTCATCTTCATTAGAAATAGTAAAATAGATATTTTCACTGACATTATTTACCTTAATATCGACAAACATTGATCTGGCATAGCCACTTTCTAAATCTTTAATTACTTCATCAGGAATCTCAGGATGAACATTACCATCAACTCCAACCGTTTTATATTCATAATATAATTCAGCTGTAACATTGGAAGCTGCAGTATTGATTTCTAATTTTGTCTTCGCGTCACATTCAGCATGAACTTCAGTTATTAATATTATTGAAATTAAAGTTAAAATGGTTAATAGCTTTTTCATAATACCCACACTGCTCTCTAGACTATCTACTGTTACTATAATTTTATAACCAAGCGGTTATAAAGTCAACTTTATCTTCATTTTTATTCTTAAGGGATACATCTAGCCAAATTAATTTTTAATAGTTTTACTGTTAAAAATTTCTGCTTTATGATATATTTATATAAAGAAGATAGGAGTAATGTTTATGAAAAATATTAATTTTAAAAATTTAGGAAAAGCTTTATTATTAATTTTATTGTATTTATTTATTATTCCTGAAATAGTTGTCTTAATATTATTCCCATTTATAAAAAATTTTGAAGATCAAGGTACTCTAGCAATGTTAAATTTATTGGTATATATAATAGATATTATTATTGTTTTAATTATTTATCGTAAAAGTATCTTTAAAGAATGGCAAAAATTCAGAAAAAATTTTAAAAGTTATCTTAAAATTGCTTTTAAAAATTGGGGAAAAGGTTTTTTATTAATGATTTTATTTAATTTAATTGTTATTAATTTAGTTGGTTCTTTAGCAAGTAATGAAGCTCAAAACCGAGAATTATTAAATTCTTTACCAATATTTTCTATTATAGCAATGGTTATTATTGGACCAATATTAGAAGAAATTATTTTTCGTAAATCATTTAAACCAGCTTTTAATAATAAACAATTATTTTTAATTTGTACTTCTCTATTATTTGGTTTGGCACATATTATTAATAATCTTGATTATTCTTCTTTACAAGCTTTTTTAGGAAGCTCTAAAGAATTGCTTTATTTATTTTCTTATTCTTCACTAGGATATTTTTTTGGTAAAGCATATTATGAAACTGATTGTATATTTACTAGTATTGCAGCTCATATGTTTCATAATGGTTTTTCAGTTATGATTATTTTACTTGCTACAGCAATTATATAGGTGCAATGTATGGAAAAAGAAATTGAAGGCAAGAAAAAATTAAATATTTTAGCTAAAATTCTTATAGTTATTATATTAATAATTGGCTTATTATATTTTTGGATGCACTTTTTCGAACCAAAAATAATTATGGTTAAAGATTTTATTTTAACCAATGAAAAAATACCAAAAGAATTTAATGGTTTTAAAATTGTCCAATTTTCTGATATTCATTTTGGAAGAACAACTAACGAAAAGGAATTAAATAAAGTTGTTGATAAAATAAATGAAATTGAACCAGATATTGTATTATTTTCAGGAGATTTATTTGACCCTTATATTACTTTATCAGATAATAATATTAATTTTCTAAAAGAATCTTTAAAAAAAATTAATGCTAATTTAAAAAAATATGCTGTATATGGTGACCAAGATTTTAATAATAAAGAACAATATGAAGAAATTTTAAAAGAGGCTGATTTCGAAATATTAAATGGAGAAAATAAAAAAATTTATTATAATGGTACCCAACCAATATATTTAAGTGGAATCGGTTCAATAAGCAAAAATACTCCTGATTATAGTAAAGCTTTTAAAAAAGATGAAGATGGGTTACAGTTATTTTTAAGTCATGAACCTGGAGTTATTATTGATGTTAAAAATAATGCTGATTTTATCTTTAGTGGCCATACTTTAGGTGGATTAGTAAAATTACCTTTTATTGGTGGGATAATTAAAAATCCTAATTCTTTAGGATATGAGCAAGGCATGTATAATGAAGGAGATGCGACTATATTTGTTAATAATGGTATTGGTACTGAAGATTACTCTTTACGATTATTTAATTTTCCTTCTATTTATTGTTATCGATTTAAAAGTTAAAAACGCGGGCTAACCGCGTTTTTCTAAAGTTTCCATTAGTTTTGGCAACATTTGTTTTTTACGAGATATTAAATTAGGAATAAATATACCTTCTGTTATTTCTTGTAAATCATAACTATCCATAATAATATCTTTGGCACTTTCATTATATAAAACATATGAGCCATTTTTAATAATATCTGTAATAAAGATTGTAACTATTTCATACTGACCTTTACTAATTTCTTCTAATTTTTTTACATAAGCATCAATATTTTGTTTAATTCGTTCAAAATCCATTGTTATAATTTGACTTATACCTAAATTAGTATTACTAATTTTATAAGATTTAAAATCTTGAAAGATTACTTCATCAACAGTCATATTAGAAATACTACTTCCCGCTTTTAACATTTGATAGCCATATTCTTTAATATCTAATTGACATATTTTAGCTAAATTATTTGCTGCTTCAATATCTTTTTCGGTTGTCGTTGGGCTTTGAAAAATTAAAGTGTCTGATAAAATAGCAGATAACATAAGTCCTGCAATTTCTTTAGGAATCTTAATATGATTTTCTAAATATAAGTAATATAAAATTGTACAAGTACAACCAACTGGCATACTACGGAAGTTGATTGGCACGTTAGTACCAATAGTTCCTAAATTATGATGGTCAATAATTTCTTTAATATTAGCTTCTTCAATTCCTGGAACACTTTGATCTAATTGATTATGATCGACTAAAATAATAGACATTTTGTCATATTTTCCAGCTTCAGTTACTTTAATCATCCCTAAACATTCACCCTTTTTATTTAATACAGGATAATTAGAAAAACCTTGTTTATGAGCCATTTCAACAAACTCTGTTAAATAATCATTTTCATGAACAACACTAGGATTACGATTTAAAATAATTGTATTAACATAATTACTTAAAGAAATCGCATTACAAGTATTATAAGTATCCATAGAACTAGATATAACATTGACTTTATTTTCTTTAGCTAACTGCAATAAATCATCTGATAAGGAAAAATTATTAGTTAAAATAATTAAACTTATTTTATTTTTTAAACCATATTCTAAAACCTTATGACGGTCACCAATTATTAAAATATCACTAGGTTTTAAATTTACTTGTTCCATAAAAGTACTACTTTGATAACTGGCTACCATCATTGTCCCAGCAAATTCTTCATCAAAACGAGTTATTTCTTTACCATTTAAAGATTTTAATAATTTATCATAACTAGTATTTAAAGTATTTTTTACTGTATTAATAAATAACATAGCTATTTCTTTTAAAGTAATTAGACTAACTAAATGATGGCGTTCATCAATTACTGGAACTGCTGTTAATTTTTTAGCTAATAAATAATCAATTACTTCTTTAATAGACATTTTTTCATCAACATAAGTACCTTTATTATAATGTACATTTCTAATTTGAACTTTAGCATTATTTAAATATTCTGGTTCTTTGATACCAAAATAATTTAAAACAAATTTACTTTCTTTATTAATATGTCCTAAAACTCTTGGAACTGTATTTTCACCTAAAGCATTTTTTAAATAAGAGAAACTAATAGCTGAACAGACACTATCAGTATCAGGATTACGATGACCAAAAACATAAGTTAAAGCCATTTTAACACCACCTTTTGCATAAAAAATATATCATAAAACCAGCAAAAAACCAATTCTTTTTAAATACTTGTTATTTTTTTTTAATGTTTTATAATATAGTTCGTGATGTTTATGCAAGATTTTAAAATTTTATATCAAAATATTGAAAATGATTATATTATTGATTACGATAAATTAGTTAAACAATATATTAATTTACTATATTGTTATACAAATAAAGTAGTGCCAAACTTTTATAAAAATTTAACTTTTTTAAAATTGACAATTATTGGTTTTAATCAGTATCATCAAAACTTTGTTGGAACTCTTCCTATTCCTAGTGATTGGTATTTAAAATTAGCCAAGCTTTGGAATGAGATTAATAGTAAAGATATTAATAATTTAACTAATATTGATTATTTAATGTTGATTTCTGTTAATATTATTAATGAATTACAAAGTTCTTTACCGGATAGTCAAAATTTAATTAAATGTATCATTTCAAATTTATATGATGCTTATGCAACTATAAATCAAGAATATACTTTGCTATTAAGTTAATAAACCTACTCTAGTACTTGCTCATAATAAGACTCTTGCTGGACAACTTTATGCAGAATTTAAAGAATTGTTTCCAAATAATCACGTTGAATATTTTGTCTCTTATTATGACGGTCACTTAACCCCCCGTTATTTGGCGCTTTTTAGTGCTATTAAATCCAGAAAAATGAGCAAAATAATACTAATGATAACCATTAGTGTTCGATATATTTTTTATTATAAAGATGAATGATTTTAAAAGATAAATTTGATATAATTTTATTGGTAGTAAATATGTATCTTATTAATAATATTTTATGATTCTTCAGACGCGTCTGAAAAATTCAAAGAAAAGAAAGGAATTTTATAATGTTGGAAAAAAATAATACTATGGCTTTTGAAATTAGCAAGTTAGTAACTGAAGCAAAAAATAATTTAGCGAAAGAATTAAACAAATCTATCACTTATGTTTATTGGAACAATAGATTAGAATATGGTAAGGAAGTTTTAAAAGAATTATCTAAGGAGTTAACAAAATTGTTAGGAAAAGGATATTCTTATACCAATTTAACTTATATGAGATGGTTTTATAATGCTTATCCAGATTATAATATGATAAATGAAAATTTAAGTTGGTCACATTATGTAGAATTAATTACTATAAAAGATAAAAATAAAAGAAATTTTTATGAAAAAGAATGTATTAATTCCAACTGGTCTGTTAGAGAATTGCAAAGACAATTAGATACATCTTTATTTGAAAGGCTTTTACTTTCCGATGGAAATATCAATAAAGAAAAAGTTTTAGAATTATCCAAAAAAGGTCAAATTTTGAGTAAACCTAGTGATATTATTAAACAACCTTATGTATTTGAGTTTTTAGGGATAAAAGAACCCAAACCTCTTTTAGAAAAAGATTTAGAATATAAATTAATTAGACATATAGAAGATTTTTTACTAGAACTTGGTAAAGGTTTTATGTTTGTAGGCTCTCAACAAAGAATCACACTTAATAATATTGATTATTATGTTGATATGGTATTTTATAATAAATTTTTAAAATCATATGTCTTAATAGATTTAAAAATGAATAAACTAAAAGCAGAAAATTTAGGACAAATGAACATGTATTTAAATTATTATGAAAAAGTCATTAATTCAGAAGACGATGGGAAACCAATTGGTATCATACTTTGTGCTGAAAAAGACCAAGTTGCTTTAGAATTTGCTTTAGGTGGTTTAGCAAATAATATTTTTGCTTCAACTTATACTTACTATATTCCTGATAAAGAACAATTAATTAGTGAAGTTGAAAAAGTATTAGAAAGTAATCAATAACTAAAAAAGAATATTTATATGCGTTTTCTAATATAAAATTTCAAAAAAAGTTAAAAATAAAAACCTAAAAATAATAACAAGGGAGCATAAAAATGTTTCCTTGTTTTGTTAATAAATTGGTGTTACAATAGATTATCGATTATAAGCTTTAATTTTAAATTAGTAAGGAGGAAATTATGTTTGATTTAGTAAGTAATTATAAACCTAATGGTGACCAACCTAAAGCTATTAAAGAGCTTGTTGAAGGCATTAAAAATGGTCAAAAAGAACAAGTTTTACTAGGTGCAACAGGAACTGGTAAAACTTTTACAATAGCAAATGTTATAAAAGAAGTTAATAAACCTACTCTAGTACTTGCTCATAATAAGACTCTTGCTGGACAACTTTATGCAGAATTTAAAGAGTTGTTTCCAAATAATCACGTTGAATATTTTGTATCTTATTACGATTATTTTCAACCAGAAGCATATGTTCCTTCAACTGATACTTATATTGAAAAAGACTCTTCAATAAATGATGAAATAGATGAATTAAGACATGCTGCAACATCTTCCTTAATTAATTATCGAGACACGATTGTAGTAGCTTCAGTTTCTTGTATATATGGAATTGGTGAAAAAGAAGAATACATTAATGGAACTTTAACTCTTAGTGTTGGAGAAGAAGTTAAAAGAAATGATATTATAAATAAATTAGTTGATATGACTTATGAACGTAATGATATTGATTTTCATCGAGGTACTTTTAGAAGTCGTGGTGATGTTATTGATATCATTCCAGTTAATGAACATACTAAAGGAATTAGAATTGAACTTTTTGGAGATGAAATTGAACGAATTTGTCAATTTGACCCAGTAACTGGAACAATTTTAAAAAGTATTAAAAATATCACAATTTTTCCTGCTAGTCATTTTGTTACAAGTGATGAAAAGTTACAAGAAGCTATTAAAAGAATTGAAGAAGAATTAAAAAATCGGTTAGAAGTTTTAAAAAGCGAAAATAAATTAATAGAAGAACAAAGATTAAGAGAAAGAACGAATTATGATATTGAAATGCTTAAGGAAACAGGTTTTTGCAGCGGGGTTGAAAATTATTCAAGACATTTAGCTTTAAGAGGCGAAGGTGAAACTCCAACTTGCTTAATTGATTTTTTTCCCGAAGATTTTTTATTAGTTGTTGATGAAAGCCACGTTACCCTACCTCAAGTAAGAGGAATGTATAATGGGGATAGGATGCGCAAACAAACACTTGTTGATTATGGTTTTAGACTTCCAAGTGCCCTAGATAATCGTCCCTTAAAATTTGATGAATTTGAAAATAAAATTAATCAAGCTATTTTTGTTTCAGCAACTCCAGGTACTTATGAACTAGAAAAAACAAATAATCAGTTCATCGAGCAAATTATTAGACCAACTGGATTACTTGATCCATTAATAACGGTTAAGCCAACTTATGGTCAAATAGATGATATTATTGAACAAATTCGAATTAGAAAAGCTAAAAATGAAAGAGTGTTAATAACTACTTTAACAATTAGAATGAGTGAAGAATTAACAAATTATTTAAAAGAAATGAATATTAAAGTAGCTTATTTACATAATGAAATTAAAACTTTAGAAAGATTAAAAATAATTCATGATTTAAGAGCTGGTATTTATGATGTTGTGGTGGGAATCAATCTTTTACGAGAAGGTATTGATATTCCCGAAGTTAGTTTAATCTGTATTTTAGATGCTGATAAACAAGGTTTCTTAAGAAGTAGTAGAAGTTTAATTCAAACAATTGGTAGATGTGCAAGAAATAGTAATGGTGAAGTTATAATGTATGC
>CANQZD010000010.1 GCA_947628275.1 uncultured Bacilli bacterium
GCAATAATATCAACATGATATTTATTAATTAAAGATTTTAAAACATCAGCACTTTTTTCTACTTCATTTTTCGGTTCATGAGGATAAATAGTCGCGATTTCTAGGACATTTCCAAACGGATTTAAAACGGCTAACTTACAACCAGTACGAAAAGCTGGGTCAAACCCTAACACAACTTTATTTTTAATAGGTTTAGTAAGTAGTAAATGTTCTAAATTATCTTGGAAAGTAACAATTGCTTTTTCACCTGCTTCTTCAGTTAAATTAGCTCTTATTTCTCTTTCAACACTAGGATAAATTAATCTTTTTAGAGAATCAGATATAGCTTCTTTTACTTCACTTACTACAAAAGAATTAGGATTTTTAATAATCTTACTTTCTAAATAATTCATTATTTTATCTTTATCATAATCTAGACTAACACTTAATATACCTTCATCTTCACCACGATTCATAGCTAAAACGCGATAATGTTTGGCATAACGAATAGACTCTTGTAAATCATAATACATTTCATAAGTCTTTTTCTCATCAACAGCATTTTTCTTTTTCTTGCTACAAATACTGCCATGATACATAATTTCATTTTTAATATATTTACGATAATAAGCATTATCACTAATCCATTCACTAATAATATATTTAGCACCAGTAATTGCATCTTCACTAGGCATATCAAAATTCTTTGTTAAAGATGCTATATCACCATTAACAGGAAAACTCATCATCATTTTAGCAAGTGGTTCTAAACCTAATTTAATAGCTTCACTAGCTTTTGTCTTTTTCTTTTCTTTAAAAGGCCTATACAAATCTTCTACTTCACTTATTTTTAAACAAGCATTAATACTATTTCTTAACTCATCAGTCATTAAATCTTTTTCTGTAATTAATCTAATAACATCTTCTTTTCTTTTACTTAAATTTTCTAAATATTCATATTCTTTTTCAATAACCCGAATTTGTTCTTCATCTAAAGAACCAGTTACTTCTTTTCGATAACGGGCAATAAAAGGAATAGTAGCTCCTTCACTTAATAATTTTAAAACAGCTTCTACTTGAGAAGTTTTAATATTTAACTTTTGGGCAAGTACTTCTTGATTATTCATTTTTAAACTCCTTACTTTCATAATATAAATCTTCATATTTACTTTTACGGCTAATAATTATAAAGCCAATAATACTAATAATAATTAAAATAACACTTACTATCTGAGCCATTTTAAAGCCCCCAAGCATTAAAGAATCAGTCCGAAATGCTTCAATAAAAAAGCGACCTAGACTATACCACATTAAATAAAAACATGTTTGAACGCCAATTTTTAAATGTTTAAAACGGCGAATAATAAAAATAATTATAAAACCTAATAAACACCATAACGACTCATAATAAAATGTTGGATGATAATATATACCATTAATATTCATACCTTTAATGATAAATTCAGGCACATGAATACTTTCTAAAAAAAACTTAGATACTATTCCCCCATGAGCTTCCATATTAAAGAAATTCCCCCATCGGCCAATAGCTTGACCAATTAAAACTGAAGGTACAGCCATATCCAAAATTTTAATAAAATTTACCTCATATTTTTGACAATATAAATAGATTGTAATAACCCCGAATATAAGCCCACCATGAATAGCAAGGCCACCTTCCCATACTTCAAAAATAGCAATAGGATTACTAGCATATAAATTCCAATTAAAAATAACATAATAAATCCGCGCGCCAATAAAGCCAAAAATAATTGCCCAGAAAGCCATATTGAAAATAAAATCTTTAGGATACTTAAATTTTTTACTCTCTTTAATAAGTAAAAATAACCCTGAAAAAACACCAATGATTAATAAAAACGAATACCACTTAATTTGAATAATGCCTAAATCAAGCAAAACTCGGTCCATAAGTTATCACCCCAGTATTAAAATTATAACACGAATAAATAGAAAATTCACTAGGCTTATAATTATGATATTGCAATAAATCATTAAAAAAAGTATAATACTATATCAGGAGGGAATATGTTGAATAAGGAAAATCAATCTTGGCAAGATATTACTGATTTAATAAATAAAGTTTTACTTGTCGAAGGTAAAGAAATAAGTCAAATAAAATACATCATGGAAAAAACCCAATACTTTTATAATCTTTTAATGGGTGACTTTAAAAAGAAACGAAAAGTTGATGAACAAACAATATTATTAGAAGATACTATTACTAATGAAGAATATCTTGCTTATTATAATATCTTAACTAAAGCAATTTATATTTTAAAAAATCGACCATTAAACGCTAAAGATTATTATGATGAAAATAGTATTGTAAGAGAATTAGTTTGGGAAGAAAATAAGCAATATTTTATTACTTTAGAAAAAGGAATGTTACGAGTAGATGTTTTAAATTCTTATACTGATACTGATATGATTACTAGTTATTATAGTATTAAAAACATCGCTTATATCATAATGAGCCGTCAATATAATAGCTTATGGGAATTAATAAATAGTTATGAATTTCAAACAAGAGCTATACCTTTAAATACAATTTGTTCAGAAATAAGAGCAAATATTGATGGAGAGCCTAAATGTCAAACTATCTATGCGATAAAAGAAGGAGAAAAACAATTTATCTTACAAACATCAATTGATAAACAAAAAAATATTAAACTAAACCCTTTTGTAAATCATGAAAATGTTGTTGAAACAGCCATCGAATATCAAAATGATTTAAAAAGAGATTTAAGAGTATAAGCAATTATACTTTTTTTTAGCAATAAAAAAGTTGTAATGAAATTCACTACAACTATTCAGCCGAAATAATAATTTTAACTTTACTTGTTACAACATAATTAACTCGTGGGTCATTAGAATCAATATGAACATCGACTTCATAAGAACCAGGTTTATAATCTGTTAAATCAATATAAGCTTCAATATTTTCAGCTGTTAATGGGTCAATTACCGAACTAACACCTTTGATTTGAACAGGAATAGTACCTTCACCTTCTAAGTTAACTTTTAAACCACTTGCCAAGTTTCGAGAAGTGATATGACTAACATCAACACTCTTTTGTTTTTCTTCACCAAACGATACAACAATTCTAGCATCAGTCTCACTAATAGAACGAACACCAGTTGGTTTAGTAATATTTATCTTATATGTCTCCGCGCCGCTTTCTCCTCGATTATCAATATTGATATAAACTGGAACGCTTGTAATTTTTTCAATAGCTTCTTTATCACCATAAATATCAACTGTATAATCAGATTTACCATTAATAGTTATTGATGATATAGCTTTACCTGGAATTAAGTTACCAGTTGTTGAAACAGTAATTGGCACTGTTGCTTTATAAGTACTAAAGGTAATACTAGCTCCAACAGTAACTGGAACAATTTCAATATTATCAAGAGCTTGACCATTTTCATCATACGCAACTAAAGGAAGATTATCAATTTCATAAGAACCAGCATCAGTAAATTTAGGATTTGCTAAATCAACAATAGCTTTAACTGTCGCAATTTTTTTCAACGCATCTTCGCTACCTTTGACAACTACTTCAGATTGATCTAAAGTAACATTTTCAACTGAAAACTTTTCATTTAATTTATCTTCATTTAATAAATCATATGATATCGATCTAGTTTCACTAATCTTTTTCTTAATTACAACACTTACATAAGCTGGATCAAGCTTATAACTAATATTATCAACAGTTTGATTATAGGTTAAGGCAACTCTTCTTGGAGCATCACTTGGTTCATAATCAGTTAAGTCAAGAACAACTTCATGTTCCCCTAATTGTTTAGCTAAATATAGGGCACTTTTTCTTCCAGTTAAAATAATATCAACACTATCCACAGCACCTTCTACAACATAAGCTTCTTTATTATATAGTAAGGTAACAGGTTCATTAGCTAATATTTCAGCCTCTGTTTCAACTAAAGTTATAACTTGACTATCAACTAAGAAAAACGTGATAACAGCCATAATAAGTGATAAATATAATAACACTTGTGAACGATTTAAAAACTTTTCAACATGAAGAGGATTATTTCTTAATTTATCCATTAAATAGAAGATAGCCCTACTAAATGGAGTAATAAGATGTTTATCAATAAATTTATAAATTCCTTTTAACAATATTAAAATACCAGTTAGGATTCTACGCATTTTCTTCATCCTCACTTTCTACATCTGAATCATAAAATATTTCTGTTTTAGGCTTTAATTCATCCATTAATATTTTACGAAATTCATCTAAAGTTAAATTATATTTTAATTCACCATCATAAGCAATTGAAATGCGTCCTGTCTCTTCAGAAACTACTAAAGCTAGAGCATCAGATTCTTCAGCAACACCTAAAGCAGCCCGATGACGAGTACCTAACTTTTTACTAACATTTGGGTTCATACTTGTTTTAAATACTGCCCCAGCACAAGTAATACGATTACCTTGAATAATTACTCCACCATCATGTAAAGGACTATTAGGATAGAATAAATTACCTAATAACTCACTAGAAATATCAGCATATAACTTAGTAGCTCGGTCAATATATTCTTGCAAAGAAATATCTCTTTCAATAACCGTTAAAGCTCCAATTTTATTTTTCTTTAAAAATTCAATGGCTTTCATAATTTCATTAACCATTTTTTCTCTTTCACTAACCGTTAAAGTCTTATGACGACCAAGTAACTGAGTACGTCCAATACTTTCTAACATAGCTCGAATCTCTGGTTGAAAAATAACAATTATAGCAAGTGGTCCCCATTCAACAACATATTGTAAAATTAAACCTACTGTATATAAATTTAGGGCATTACTAATAACTTGAATAAAAATAACTAAAATAACACCCTTTAAAATCAAGACCATCTTAGCATTATTCTTAATATTTTTTAAAACAATATAAAATAATAACCATACAACACATATATCTAAAATCTTTGTAAATAAAGACCATAAACTAGCTAATGACATGTGACAACCTCTTTCTTAATTTTATTAACTATATAATTATAACAAATAATTTTTCATATTTCTATATATTATATGACATTTACAAAGGGAATAATTTAGCTTGACATTAATTTAATTTTTATTAACCGTATTTCTAATCAAAACATTCGCATTTTTTTGCTCATAAGCATTAGTAATAACAATAAAAGCTTTCGGGTCAATATATAAAATACCTTCTTTAATAATATAATAATCTTTAGTACTTACAGAACACATAAATAACTCTTTAGACTTTTTAGTAAAACCACCAATACTTTCAAAAACCGTTAAATCATATGCAAAATTGTCAATTAAATACTCTTTAACTTTTTGAGGTTCTTCAGTATAAATATAAAAAACTTTATTACGATTTAATTCTAAAAAAGTATTATTAGAAATATAACTAATTATAACTAAAGTAATCAAAGAATAAATCATCGTTTCAACATCAAAAGCTAATAAAGATAATAAAACAATTAAACCATCAATAATAATAATTGATTTATTAATAGGAATTTTATACTTTACTTCAGCAATCTGATTTAAAATATCAGTACCTCCAGAAGTATAACCCTTTTTATAGATTAAACCTAAACCAACTCCATAAATAAGACCACCAAGAATAGAAATTAAAATCATATCTAAATTAGCAAAAGATATAATATTTGCCAAAGGCTTAGTCAAAAGAATAAAACAAGGTAAAAGAATTGAACCAAGAATAGTATTTAAAGTCTTTTTCTTACCTAACACAACAAAACTAAGAATAATTAATGACTGATTAACAAGAAAAATAAACAATGACTCATTAATATTAAAAAAATGATTAACTACAATAGATAGCCCTGTTATGCCACCACAAACAAGATTATAAGGAGCTTGAAACAAATTAAAACTAATCGCCATCAATAACAAACCACTTAAAACAGTCACATATTTTTTAATCTTATTCATTATTATTCCTTTCTAATAAAACCGATTTCATTATTTCTTTAATATCACCATCTAATACTTTATCAACATTACTAGTAGTATAACCGCTTCTTAAATCTTTAACTTGTTTATAAGGTTCTAAAACATAATTACGTATTTGACTACCAAAATCAATATTCGTGGCCGAACCTTTTAACTGAGCAATCTCGGCTTCTTTTTTTAAAACTTCAAGCTGATACAATTTACTTTTTAATAACTTCATCGCTTCATCTTTATTCTTTAACTGACTCCGTTCATTTTGACAAGTTACAACAATTTTAGTTGGTAAATGAGTAATTCGCACTGCAGAATTAGAAGTATTAACAGATTGACCACCAGCTCCACTAGAATGATATACATCAATTTTCAAATCACTTTCTTTAATATCAATTGCAATATCTTTAGTAATTAAAGGGGTAATAGAGACTGAAGCAAAAGAAGTATGCCGTCTTTTATTCGCATCAAAAGGCGAAATTCGCACTAAACGATGAACACCTTTTTCGACTTTAAAATAACCATACGCAAACGAACCCTTAATTAATAAGGTAACACTTTTAAGCCCAGCTTCATCACCTTTTTGTTCATCAATAACTTCATAACTATAATTATTTTTTTCACAAAAACGCTCATACATCCGAAGTAACATACTTGCCCAATCACAAGACTCCGTACCACCAGCTCCGGGATGAATTTCCAAATAACAATTATTACTATCAAATTCATGATTTAAAACTGTATTAACTTCTAAATCATTAAACTTGCTTTCCAAATTTAAATATTCTTCATTTACTAAAGATAATTCACTTTCACTTAAAAGATTAATAAGTTCTAAATTAAGTGTTAAAGAATTAGTCAAGCTAGACATATCACTACATAATTTTTTTAGTGAACTTAATTCCCGATTAATTTCTGATGAACGGTCTAAATCATCCCAAAAATGAGGTTCTAAAGTCTTTTGCTCTAATTCATTAATCTTTTTTTCTCTAGCTTCTAAGTCAAAGCGACCTCCCTAATTTTTCACAACGCGCTAATAAATCTTGATATTTTAATTCTAATTCTTTTTTCATATTGTTTTGCCTCCTCGTTAGGATAATTATAACGAAAAATTACCAAAAGAAAAAGGAAAAAATCACTTTCCTTAAACTATTTCAATCAATTCATAATCTTTACTACCAATACCTAATTCGCAGGCAGCATCAATTGTATGCGTACCATGACGTGAATTAATTCTTTCAAGCAAATGATCTTTACCAACATCAGTAGAATTTTTAACTAAATCAATACAAGCCATATCAATAGCAACTGGGTCAAGAGACGCTAAAAGACCAATATCAGCCATACATGGGTCTTCAGCAACATTACAACAATCACAATCAACAGACATATTAGCCATAACATTTATATAAGCAATATTACCAGCAAAATGATTAACTACTCCTGATGCTGCATCAGCCATAGCTTCTAAGAAACTATCTTGGTCTTGATGAAACATATCTTCATAAGAACCATTTGACCCACAGCAATGAATAAATCTTTTACCTTTGCTTGATGCTAACCCAATTGATAATTGCTTTAAGGCTCCACCATATCCACCCATTGGATGACCTTTAAAATGAGATAACACTAATAATGAGTCATACAAAAATAAATTCTTACCAACATAATTTGTTTTAATTATCTTGCCATTAGGAATAGCTATTTCAGCATCTTCTTGGTCATCTAATAAATCAACATCATAATAATCAGACCAACCATGTTTTTTTAATAACTCAACATGTTTTTCAGTTGTATTTCTTGCCCCATCATAAGCAGTATTACACTCAACAACAATACCATTAACATAACTAACAATATCTTTCATAAATTCTGGTTTAAGATAATTTTGATTACCATCCTCTCCAGAATGAACCTTAACAGCAACCTTACCAGGTAACTTTATCCCTAGACTTTCATAAATTTTAACAACATTTTGAGGAGTAATTTCCCGAATAAAATAAACTTTAGCTTTTGCCATATAATCAATCCTTTCTAAAAATATCTTATCATTTATATTTTAAGATGTAAATTAAAAAAAGCATCAATAATTGACGCTTAATTATCACTATTTCCAAAAAGTCTTAACAATTCTAAGAAAATATTAATAAAGTCTAAATATAATTGTAAAGCTCCATAAATTGCCAAATTTTCTTCAGGAATAGAATCATTTTCTTTTAGCCATTTTATTCTTTGAACATCATAGGCAGTAAAACCAATAAAGACTAAGATAATAACAATTGATAATATTAAATCTAAACTTTTCCAATTAAAGAAGAGATTTAAGATTACACATAACAAGATGCCAATCAAAGCCATTAATAAGAAACTACCTAACTTACTTAAATCCTTTTTCGTAACTGAACCAATAACAGCAAAAAGACCAAAGATAGTAGCCGCTAAGAAAAAGACCCAAATAATTGAACTCATTTCATAAGTAATAAAAATTGTTGAAAAAGTTAGACCACTAACAAATGAATAGAGTAAAAAACAAATCTTAGCTGTTGTTGGTTGCATCTTTCTAACTCGAGCTGATAATAAAATAACGAGTACTAATTCAGCAATAATAATTGCAAAAAACCAAGCAGAGCCAAAAACTGTTTCAAGCATTTGGGGATTACTTTGAACAACATAGCCAGTAATAAAAGTTACAATTAACCCAACAAACATCCAACCAAATACTTTAGGCATAAATTTACTTTCCATTACTTTCCTCCTTGATAAAGTATATTATATCACAAAATATATTAACCCGCAAAAAATTCACTAAACTTTGCTTCTTCATCAGCTTTAATCTCATCAGTTAATTCATCATTAGATTTAGACTGTAAAGAAGAAATACCAGTTTCTTTTCTAAGAGCTTGACCATTTTCAACATAAATGAAAGTTGGAGCAAAAATTCTTTTCTCATTGCATGGTATTTTCTCACCTTTATCATTAGTTAAAACATAATCATCTAACACAGAACTTAAACGATTAATTAACTCATAATAATCTTCGGTACCAGTTTTACTAGCATAAGCTTCACCCTTTTCATTCAAGGCAAAAGTATCTCTTAAAATCTCGTTATGTCTACCATCCCATATACTAACATAATAAATTTTATCAATATTTTTATTATTAGCAACTTCTAAAGCTTTTTCAATAACACTACGACACCAAGGACAATACTCAGAACCAAAATATACATAAAATGTTTCATTATTTTTTAACTTCTCAACAATCTCATTTGCTGATGCAAAAACAATCGGATTATTCTTAGGAATAGATACAGAACGATACTCATCCCCATTAAGACTTTCATACTCTTTCTTAAAATCTCTTTTATTACCACAACCAGCAACACTAAGAAGTAAAAGAATAACAACAATAACTTTCTTCATCAAAAAAACTTCCTTTCCAGATAAAATATTGATAATAAATTAACTTTTTGTAAATCGTTTTAAAGTTGAATTTGCTCAACCATAAGTAGAATTAATTTTTAGCAGCTCCATCAACTGATAAAATAACCCCAGTAATATAACTAGCCATATCACTAGCTAAAAACAAAAAAGCATTAGCAATATCACTAGGTAAACCAATTCTACCAAGAGGAATAGACTTAATTAAAGGTTTTAATACTTCATCAGAAACATTACTTAACATATCAGTTTTAATAATACCAGGCGCTACAGCATTAACCCGAATATTATATGGTGCTAACTCTAAAGCCAAAGATTTAGTTAAACCATTAACAGCAAATTTACTAGCAGGATAAGCAACACCAGATGATTGCCCATAAATACTAACCATCGAACTAGTATTTAAAATAACACCACCATTAGCTTCTTTAAAATAAGGCGTAACAGCTTTAATAACATTAAACATCGCAACTAAATTAATATCAACAACCTTAGAAAAATCAGAACTAGTAGTATCTTCAATCTTCTTAGCAGATGATAACCCCGCATTATTAATCAAAACATCAAGATGATGATACTTATGATAAATAGTTTCAATAACACTAGCAACTTCATCATAGTCTAAAAGATTAGGATAATAACCATCAACATCATAGCCACAAGAGGACAGTTTAGAACAAGCTTCATCAACAGTAGAAGATTTACTACCAAATAAAATAACCTTAGCATGACATTTACAAAAACTTAAAGCAGTTTCATAACCAATACCCCTAGTACCCCCAGTAATAAGCACAACTTTATCTTTAAAATCAAACATAACAATCTTCCTTTTCTAAAAAAAATTTTATAAAATAATCTTCATTAATGCAAGAAAAAACATAAATTTTATTTTATAAAAAAAAGTTTGCACAATAATACAAACTTAATTTTGTGATAATATAAATGGTGAATCTATATCTCCAGTTCCATCAATGATTTTAGTTGAGCTTGTAAGATAACCGGCCGGCCAGATTCCCTCCGCTAAAGTGGGGCTGTAGTCGTCGTAAACAAACCCGGAAGAAAAAACAACGAACGCAATATCGTGGCTAGCCAGCGACAAAGACCATAAATTATTATTTGGTTTTAACCAATCATTTGTGTTACAATTACCACCATTATAATCATATAAATTTTTGGTTAAGCAATTATTTCTTACTTCTCCTCCTACGGCATAGCCAAAATCGCTTGGATAAATTAATCCTATTCCATTATGTTTTCCTCCTTCATCTGTTTCAATGCTCCATTCATTTTGATATGTATTGCCATCTACAATACTTGTTCCTCGCTCTTTTTCATAAAATTTTTTTACTGTTCTTTCACTATCCGAAAAAATTCCAATATTCCAAATTACTTCTTTATCTATCATTTCTCTTGCTGTATCATCTAAGCCTTTTGGCTCGTCACCATTTCCAGTAAAGTCGCATGTATTTTGTGATGCTTTATTTCCATTACTTCCTGTATAACATTCTCCAGTACTACTTTCATAATATATTCCATTTAACATATCTTTTAATTTTGAGGTTGTCCAATTAGTGGCATATCCTGAACCACTTCTATCCCATGCATAGTTTCCAAAATCTTTTTGATCTTTTACTCCATCTGTTCTTACTATTTTTACTCTTTGTTCTACACTATCTCCTACTTTTACATTTACTAAACCTATGATTCGCCAAATTTCATTATTAAATGAGACATAGTTATCTGGGTCTGCACCAGCATACCTGTATTCTGTTTTGTTCCATTCTTGTCCTAATTCTTCTAAATCATCATGAGTCACAGCATATAGCCCATCTCCACTTTCTATTGGAAGTATATCTTTTCCTAACACTATATCTTTTTGTTCTTTAAAATATATTTTACATTCAGTTTTGGTTTGATTTAAATCTTTTACTAAAGGTGCCCATCTTTCAGCATCCCATTCAATACTTGCACCTTTATCACATTCTCCACGTTCAAATACTAAGTTTTCTTCATTTCCTTTCTGAGGCATAGAAGTTAACATTTCATTACCTTTATAAAATAAAAAATATACATCACTATTACCAAAGTAATCTACTTGGCCACTCATAAAGGAAAAAGTTGCTGTTTCTTTAAAGATAGCAAAGGTTTTATATAATAGTAAACTTACACTTATTAAAAGAACTACTCCTATACTAATAGTTAATATTTTCTTTTTTTCAGCTTTTTTATCTTTATATTGTTCTAATTTCATTTCTATCCCTCATTTTTGTCCTTCGTTACTATTTATCATACCCTTTGACTCTATTTTTATACTATCACTCACATTATATAACCGTTCGGTTATAAAGTCAATCTAACAATTTTAAATTTTGACATAAAAAAACTCGTCTTTCGACAAGTCTTAAGTCTTTAAAATAAACTAATTTGTTCATTTTTAGGAATAACTTTTTTATAATCAGCAATGATAGCTTCCATATCAGTTAAAATATGATATTCACTACATTTATTTAAAAACAATTCCATTAAATAACGATACTTTAGAGTATTACATACATGACGATTATTATATACACTCATATAATCTTCTTTTAAACCAGGATATAATTGGTCTAATGCTGCATAGTAATAATCACGTTGATTAGTTCTTAAAGTCATTCCCATTTTAGTATAAATAAATTTAGTCCCTGCTTCTTTTCCTTTTTCAATTATACTAGTAATAGTTTCTTCATTATCAGTTAAAAAAGGTAAAACTGGATGTAATAAAATACCAGTATATATACCATTTTCATTTAACTTTTTTACTAACTCAAAACGATTGGTTGAAGAAATAACTTTTGGTTCAATTTTCTTAGCTAAAGCATCATCATGAGTAGTTATTGATACTTTTATAATAACACTATTAAGTTCAGCTATTGCTTTTAATAAATCTAAATCTCTTAAAATCAAATCACTTTTTGTATCAATTGATACCCCAAAACCATACTTTAAAATTAATTCTAAAGCCCCTCTTGTTAACTTTAAATTTTCTTCTTCTAAATTATATGGATCAGATAAAGTCCCAAAAGAAACTACCCCTTTATAACCTTTACTTTTTAATTCTTCTTCTAATATTTCCAAAGCATTTTCTTTACAACGAATTTGGTCAAAATTTTTAATATGATAAGATTCACACCTAGAATTACAATAAATACAACCAAAAGAACACCCTTTATATAAATTCATATGATAATCAATACCAAACCATTTATTTCCTTGGTCTGATTTAGTCATAATAGTTTTAGTTTTAACTTTTTCCATAATAACCCACCTATATAAATTATACTAAAAAAACACTTGTTTGTCATTAGCAAATAAAAATTGGTAATAATTAGAAACCAACATATTTACCAATTTTAATACCAAAATAATTTTTAACAACAATTATACCCATTTCACCATTTTCTACCGGAATATTTTTAATAGGATAAAAATGCCGAGAACTTTTACTCTTTAAATGAGTTAATTCTTCTAAACCAGTATCATATGCACTATAAGGGTAACCCATAAAAGCAATTTGTAACTTAGCTGCTCCATTAAAAGTAAAATAAGAATAATAAGTAAATAACCCTAAAACAATTATTAAAATAATACTATAATTCTTACGTTCTTTTAAATAACTTTTAACTAACAAAACGATACTACTAATTAAAATAATTAATAAAACATATACCATTAAATTATGAAATAAAACAAAAATTAATAAAGCATCATAAAGAAAATACATAGTTAAAATACTTATAAACAATAACTTATTTTGTTTATGTTTTTTCTTTAATTTAAGTAAAAACATTCCAATATATAAATAAAGCACTACATTTAATAAAATCCATAAAATAGTTATAACAGGATTATTAGCTAAAAAACTAAGTAAATAAATAATTTGAGAATAGTTAACTTTTATACCTTTATAAAGCATAAAGAAATTTAAAAGAAAGAAAACAACCGTTAATAAAGCCATTTTAATACTTGTCTTTTTTAAATGACTTTTAAATAATTTACAACTTTCACAAACCAATAAAATAGTTATAATAATACTAATCTCAAACATATAACACCTCAATTAGACATTA
This sequence comes from uncultured Bacilli bacterium, assembly GCA_947628275.1. Taxonomy (GTDB): domain Bacteria; phylum Bacillota_I; class Bacilli_A; order RF39; family UBA660; genus Ventrenecus. The sequence continues at coordinate 13,519 of CANQZD010000010.1, forward strand.
AATCGAAAATAAACAATATCTCCATCTTGCATAAGATAGTCTTTACCTTCTAGATATAATTTACCAGCTTCTTGAACCTTTTTTTCATCCTGTAATTCTTCTAAATCATTATATTTCATAATCTCAGCTTTAATAAAACCTCTTTCAATATCAGAATGAATTAAACCAGCACATTTTTTAGCTGTACTACCTTTTTTAAAAGTCCAAGCCCGACACTCATCTTTACCAGCTGTAAAAAAAGTTTGAAGCCCTAAAAGGTCATAAGTAGCAAAAATAAGTTTATCAAGCCCACTATAAGTTATTCCAATTTCATTTAAAAAAGTTTTCTTTTCACTTTCTTCTAACTCAGCTAACTCACTTTCCATCTTAGCACACATAACAATTACACTAGCCCCTTCATTAGCAGCATAACTTTTAACTTTTTTAGTATATTCATTATCCCCAATAACAGCATCTTCTTCATTAACATTCGTTACATAAATTAAAGGCTTAGCTGTAATAAAATTAAAACTTTTAAGAATAAGTTGTTCATCAGTAGTTAAATCCTTTATTAATCTAATCGGAATATTTTTTTCTAAAGCAACCTGACATTTTTGTAAGGCACTTAATTCTAAAAGACTTTCTTTATCTTTAGTAGTTGTAGCTTTTTTTTCAATCTTACTTATACGATTTAAAATAATTTCTAAATCAGCCAAAATAAGTTCAACATTAATTATTTCAATATCTCTAATGGGGTCAATAGCACCCGCTACATGAATAATATTTTCATCATTAAAACAACGAACAACCTCAACAATCGCATCAACTTCCCTGATATGAGATAAAAATTTATTACCTAAACCTTCACCTTGACTTGCCCCTTTTACTAAACCAGCAATATCAGTAAATTCAAATGAAGTTGGCACAGTACTTTTAGGAAGATATAAATTTTCTAAAAAAGCTAACCGACTATCTGGAACTGTTACAATCCCAACATTAGGTTCTATAGTAGCAAAAGGATAATTAGCCGCTAAAATATGTTTTTTAGTAATTGCATTAAAAAGCGTTGACTTACCTACATTTGGTAAACCAATAATTCCAGCTTTCAAAGACATAAAATCCCTCCCTTAAAAATTATAGCACGATAGTTCCATTAATACCAAGAGGAAGACCCACTATATACCATAAAACCAAAATAGTAAGCAAAATTAAGAAAGTAGCAATACTATACGGAACTTGATAACGAATAGCTTCCATTAAAGGTATAGCATTATCTTTATCATGATATTTATTTAACATAGCTAAGTAGATAACAAAATAAGCCATTAAAGGAGTTAGACCCATAACAGATGATTCACCAAACCGAAAAATTACTTGAGAAAATTCTGGTGATATTCCAGCATTCATCATAACCGGAATAACAACCGGTGCTAAAATACCCCATTTAGTAATTGATGTTGGTAAAACAAAAGTAGCTATAGTCGAAATTAAAAACAATAAAATAATTAATGGTAAGCCAGAAAAATTTAAATTACTAAATAAATTAGCTAGAGAAGAAACAATAACAGTTCCAATATTTGTCTCTTTAAATAAACTAATAAATAAAGAAGCAAAGAAAATTAAAACTAAAGTTTTTCCCGTTCCATCTAAAGAATGTCCTAAAGTATCAATAAAATCTTGATGATTCTTAATAGTTTTAGAACCAATACCATAAAATAAACCTAAAATAATAAAGAAGATTGTAACAACAAAGACAAAACCATTAGAAAAGAATGAATTATAACTAAATAATTTATCAATGAAAAAACCTTGAGTATTATCTAGTAAAGCTCCAGAAAAAGGAAGTCCTGGAATAATATTATATAAGAAAATTAAAACATATAATAAAGCAGCACCCACAGAAAAAATAAATCCTCTAATTTCTTTTTTAGTAATAAGAATTTCTTCTTTATCTTCTTCAGGAATTTGATATTTACCAATCTTTGGTGCAATCTTTTTTTCAGTTATCCAAGTTATAGCAAAAGAAATAACAATAACTGCCGCACTCATAATAAAGATTGAACTAATTGTAGCTAAACGATAAGTTGGGTCAATAATCCGCGCTGCTAAAGATGTCTCTGTTAATAGCGAAGAATCAACACTTGTAAAAATAGCTGAAAGCCCTTGACCACAAGATAAACCAGCAAAAGAAGCAATCAACCCAATCTTAGGATTACGTCTACCATACTTAAAAATACAAGCACTTAAAGGCAACATAACAATATAAGATAAATCACCCATAATACTTAAACAAACACTTAAGAAAACAATTAAAAACGTAACTGTATTTCTTTTCATTTTTTTAGTAATAACAGCTACAGCAGTTTTTAAAAAACCACTTTTTTCCATAACGCCAAAACCTATTAAAATAATAATAAAGCTACTTAATGGAGCAAAATTCATAAAATTAGATACTGTTGAACTAAAAATATAACGAATACCAGTTAAATTAAATAAAGATTTAACACTTATAAGACTTTGACTATATTCTAAAGTATTAGCATTAATCTTATAAGTAGCTTGAGCTATACCAATAAATGATAAAATTCCACTTACTACAATAATGATTCCTACTAATATTAAATAAGTCATAATAGGATGAAGAGTTAACTTATCCTTTAATTTTTGTTTCATTATTATCACCAATAACCTTTTTTAATTTTCTTTCAAATTCTAAACGATCCATCATTATTTCATGTTTACAATTACAACATTTTAATTTAATATCAACACCTACTCTTGTAATCATCCATTCATTAGTTTTACAAGCATGAGGTTTTTTCATAATAACATAATCGCCTAATTTATACAATATCTTTTCCATTATGCACCTCAATTTGATTATATGGAATCTTAAGATTTTCTTGTTCATAAAACTCTTTAACTAATTTCAAAATTTTTCTTTTAATATCAAAACGTTCACTTTGCTTACAAAAAATCACAAAAGAATAAGTAATTCCTGAATCTTTAAATTCTTCCATACCTAAATATTTACTATCTGCATAAACATTAGGAATTTTCTTCGCTTGTTCAACAACCTGTTTTAAAACTTTTTCAACTTGATCAGAGTTTTCTTCATATGCAGTTGGAACATCAACTTTAATACCAGCTCGTTCTTGGCTTAAGTTGATAACTGTTGTAATATTGTGATTAGCTATAATTAAGACTTCTCCACTAATACTTTTAATTTTAGTGCTTTTAAGACTAAGCTCTATTACTTCACCAGTAAAATTATTAATAGTTACTAAATCCCCAACAACATAATAATTATCAGTAATAATAGCTATTCCACTAATAAAATCTTGAGCTGTTTCTTGTAAGGCTAGACCTATTACAACTCCAGCTATTCCTAATGAGGCAATAAAACTTCGAGTGTCAATTCCATAAATATCTAAAATCATAATTAGCATTATAGCATATAAGAAAAATTTAATGACATTATTAGTTAAATTAACAATTGTCTTACGCTTTTTTTGTTCATAAGTATTCTTACCTCGAATAAAAATCTTTTCAACAATAACTCTAATTATTTTATGTAAGAAAAAACCTATCGCAACAATAATTACTGGTCCAATAATTTCTTTTTTTAATAAAAAACCAAAAAACTTGTTCATTAAACTTCCTCAATTCTAATTCCTAAGGATTCAAGTATTTGTTCTAAATCTTGTTCATCACTATAAGGTATTTCAATTTTCTTAGGAGATATTTTAACTTTAGTACCAACTTTTTCCCTTAATAATTTCTCATAAATGGAATTACGAATATTCATCGTATTATCACGTTCTTGTTTTTGCTTTTTAGGAAGTTCTTGAGCATTAATTAAATTCTCAAGTGTTCTAACACTCATTCCTTCTTTAATAACTTTATTTGCTAAAGTATTTATAAGATAATCATCACTTAATTTACTTAAGCAACGAGCATGAGACATACTAAGTTCTTTAGATATAACTAATTTTCTAGTTTCTTCTGGTAAATTTAGTAAGCCTAACAGATTAGTAACATAACTTCTGCTTTTACCAAATTTTTTAGCAAATTCTTCTTGAGTTAAATTACTTAATTTAATAATATTTTGATATGCTGTAGCTTCTTCAATAGGATTTAAATCTTCTCTTTGAATATTTTCGATTAAAGCAACTTCCATCATTTCTTGATCAGTAAATTCTTTAATAACTGCCGGAATAGTAGTCAAACCTGCTAATTTAGCTGCCTTAGTTCGTCTTTCACCCGCAACTAATTCATAGCCTTTAATACTTTTTTTAACAATTATGGGTTCAATAATTCCATGTTCTTTAATAGATTCGGCTAATTCTTTAATGGTTTCTTCATTAAATTCTTTACGTGGTTGATAAGGATTACTTCTAATTTCACTTAATGGAATTTCTAAGATATCAGATGATTTAGCATTTTCAACAATTTCTTTAGTATAATCTTGAAAATTAATTACTTCATTAGAAAAAAGTTGTTCTAAACCTTTACCTAAAGCCTTTCTTTTAGTTTCCATTTCTACTAATCACTTCCTTTGCTAAATTTTCATAGGCTAATGTAGCTCTTGAAGTTGGATCATAATCACTAATTGGTTTACCATGGCTAGGGGCTTCAACTAAACGAACTAAGCGGGGAATAATTGTATTAAATACTAAAGTTTTAAAGCATTTACGAACTTCTTCAATTATTTCTAAACCAATATTAGTTCGACCATCAAGCATCGTAAGTAAAACTCCCTCTATTCTTAAATCTGGGTTCATTTTATTTTGCACTAAAATAATTGAATTAAGTAATTGAGCGATACCTTCTAAGGCATAGTATTCACATTGAACAGGAATAATCACAGAATTACTAGCTACTAAAGCATTCATAGTTGAAATACCTAAAGATGGTTGACAATCGATAATTATATAATCATAAACATTTTTAATTTCTTCTAAAGCACTTTTTAATTGTTCATTTTGTTTAAAGGAATTATCTTCAAGCATTTTTTTAACAAATTCAACATCAACTCCCGCTAAGTTAATTGTAGAGGGAATTATTGATAAATTTTTAAATTTTGTTTTGATAATGGCATCTTTGATATTACAGGAATTAGTTATAACATCATATGTATCATACTCAAAATCGTTAGTATTTAGACCTAGGCCATTGGAAGCGTTACCTTGAGGGTCTAAATCAATTAGAAGGGTTTTTTTACCTTCTTTACCTAAAGCTGCAGCAAGATTAATACTTGTTGTTGTCTTTCCTACTCCACCTTTTTGATTAACTAATGAAATAATCTTTGCCATAATACCACACCTTTTATAATTAATTCGTTACTAATTTATTTTAACATAAAGTCATTACTTTGTCTTTAGGAAAATAAAAAAGTTAGAAAATTTATGATTTATAGGGAGGTGAAGATGAAAAAATTCTCTAATTGTTTTTTAGAGAATTAACGGATGAAACCTAGATGATGCGGGTGTTAAAGAGAAATGCTTGGTTGCTTTTATGATGTTTGGCTGAATTATTAGTACCGCGTTTTCAGCCATATGTTTGGCTATACGTTCAACCATATTAATGGAAGCGTAAAAACATTTTTCCTTTATATTTGATTTGGCAAGAATTTTTATTTTAAGTAGTGATTGGGTTAGAAATATTTATATATATATATTTAGAAACCCTCTTGAATAATTTTACTAAAGCAACGCAAATACTTATTTTTGTTCTTGTTTTTCTTCAATAGAATCTAATAAATTTTCATCTAAACGATCATAGATAATTTGCAGATTATTAATTTTATAATCACCAGATATAGTTTGTTCTTCCCATTTGTATTCTGGAAGGTTAAGCATTTCTTTTATTTTTTTAGAAGCATTTGGAAGAATTGGCTTAATCATGTTAGCTATATTGGCAATTATATATGTACAGGTATAAGTTGTTTTATTAAATTCACTTAAGTTTTCTTTTACTAATTGCCATGGTTTTTGACTATCATAATATTTATTAGCATTAGCAAGATATTCAATAATTTCTTTGATAGCATTTTTAATTTCAGCTTTTTCAAAGTAATCACCAACGATTTGAAAGGCTTGACGAGTTTGATTGATAATTTCTTCATCAATTGGAGCTTCTTTGATAATTCCATCAAATTTTTTGTTAATAAATGATAGGTTACGGTTGATAAAATTGCCTAAGATACCTACTAAGAATTTGTTATGAGTCTGAATTATGTCTTCAATTGAACAATTCATGTCATTGGTTTCTGGGCCTTTAAAGGCAAAGTAAAATCTTAAAGTGTCGCTATCAAACATTTCTAATAATTCGTTAACGGTGATTAAGTTGCCTTTACTTTTACTCATTTTTTCTTGATTTAGATTTACGTACGCTGATGATACTATGTAATCTGGCAACCGATAGTGATTGTTGATAGCTAATATTAAAGCAGGATATATTGTTGTATGAAAAGGAATATTGTCCTTACCATGAACATAATATGTCTTTAAATTAGGATTACTATCAGCCATAAATTCATCGAAATTGATGCCACGCTTAGACGCTACGTAATCGCCTACAGATAAGTAGCCTAAAACAGCCTCAATCCAAACATATACTCTTTTGTCTTCGTAGCCAGAAACTGGAACAGGAACTCCCCAATCTAGTTGTCTAGTAGCAGCTCTTTCCACAAGGCCCGTGTCAATATATTTTTGGGCTTCCCCAACAGCATTTTTACGCCAAGTATTTTTGTTTTTATCAATAAGTTCTTGAAGTTGATTTTTAAATTCTGGCAAATTGAAATAAAGATGTTTATTGGTTTTCATAATTGTTTTATTACCACATTTTTGGCAATGTTTATCTAAAACTTCGCTGCTATCTAGGGATGCACCACAATTTTCGCATTGGTCCCCTGTGCTAGGTCCTTGGCAACGAGGGCAAGTTCCAGTAATTTCACGGTCAGATAGGTATGTTTGACAGTTATCACAGTAATCTTGCATTTGTTCTTTTTCATAAATGTAGCCATTATCAAGCATTTTCTGGAATTGGGCCATAACATACTTTTGGTGATGTTCGGTCATTGTTGAGGAATACTCATCATATTCAAAGCCAATTTTGGCGAAGGTTTTAGTAAATTCATTGTGATAAAATGTGGCGATGCTTTCTGGAGTTACGCCATCTTTTCTTGCTCGTTCAGTTATAGGGGTTCCATGGCAATCAGAACCAGAAACATAAATGACGTTATCGCCTTTACCACGGAAATATTTTGCCAAAATATCACCAGGTAGTAAAGCAGCTAAATGGCCAACATGTAAGTAATAATTGGCATATGGCCAAGCTCCACCGATAAATATATTTCTTTTAGACATAAGTTTAAGCCTCCTTATTGCCCGTTATTATACCATTTTTACTTCAGCTTTTCAAGAAATGTGGGAATGATTGGTAATTATTAGTAGAAATATCACCATAATTCATTAATTAAAATGTCACGTTAAGAGGATGAGATGAATGGCAATTAAAATAATGTTATGATTTAGTTCATAAAATCTTTTGGATAATTAATAGTTACTATTGTACAGACACAGATTAATTCAGCACCATCGCCAGCTGACGATAGTCAATGTGTAGTATTTTTAATTCAATTTCAACTTGTGACAAATTTTTCACCAAATTAATATTTAAATTGGCTACAAATTATAACCAACTGATTTTTATACATATTAAATCCAAAAAGTTATTACTATCAACCGTAATAACTTCAAATGTTTTAGCTTTATTACTGCATAAAGTAATAAATATTATTAAACTTTCTTTCTCAATATATTTTATATATTTCTGCAGAATTCTCTGCAGAGCTCTGCAGAATTCTCTGCAGAGTTTTATTTAGCAACCCAAACAGATTTTGTGTCTGAACCTACATTTTCAATTAATTCTTTTTTCCTTAAATAAGTTAACGATGTTCTCACTCTACTATTTTTTGTTTCTAAATCCTCATTCATTTGCGGATAAATATAATCATTAATTTCTTGTCTAGTTCTACCATTTGAAGATTCTTTAATAAAATTAAGAATTCGTTCTTTTAATTCATTATTATTAATAAAACCTGAATGATTGTTTTTATTAGTTAGCGGAACAGTTGCAATAAAGATTTCATCATCTTTAAATAAAGGTTCTCCACCACCACTATATATTTTAGTATATTTTGCAATTTTCTTAATACCGGAACCCAATTCATCAGCAAGACCTATTTCTTTAAAAAAACCTGCAATTTTTGGATTTTTAGGATATGGGGAATAATTGTTTAAATCTATAAAGCCGATTGTTCTAGGTTTATTTGCATTTTCTGTAATAATATTATCTTTTGTAATTAATAATCTAGCTGGGTACGGATTTGAGTATTCTCTATGAATTAACAAATTTGCACACAATTCTCTTGCAATTACGTCTCTAACATTTATCCTTTGATCATCTTCAATATAAAATTTATCATTTAAATGTTTTTTAATAAAATCTGTTAGACGATCATATGCTTCCAGTAAATTAGTTCTAATGTCATCACGATCATCATATCTTTCTGTATCTTTAACCTTTAAAATTGCATCCGTTTTATAATACGATAACACGGAAGCTATTATATCATCTTTTCCAAACAATAATAGACAAGCTAAGTTAAATCCTTCTTTACCAGTTTCTAAATTTCTTTCATATAATCCAGCGCTTCTTAGCATTTCTTCATTACTCATTTTTGACCATGGATGATTTGAAGTTCTATTTGAAGCCATTCTTCTTGCCTCTTCAATTAAATCCACTCTTAAATCATCCATTGTTGCAAAAGGATATATTTTATTTTCTATATAAGTACCCCTTTTCCTAATATACAAATTAGATATTTGAGTTGTATTATTTGTTATTTCAAAATCTCCATCTTCGTTTCTATCATAAATTTTATTTGCTGTTTTATGAACATCTGAACTTTCGTGAACATAAATATACAAAATGTGCTTATCTTCATAAATATATTCTTTTATATCAAGATGAACAGTTGGAAATATTTTCTCAGGATTATTGCATAAATCTGCAAATTCTTTCTTCATTGCTTTAGTGTAGTCTTTATATACACCAATTACTTTAGAATCATCATTAATACCTAAAAATATATGTCCCCCATTTCTATTCAACATTGAACAAATAGATTCAAACAAAGAACTTGGCAGACTCTTTTTTGCTTCTTTAAATTCAATTGTTGTACCTTCCCCAGCGTCAATAAACTCAATAAGATTTTTAGGTAATTCTTCTATCATAGAATGTAACTCCTTTCTTTTTATTATATATCATAACATAATGTCGATATAAAAGTAATGTAATTATTTTTATGTTCTTCTTATTATCACTTCGCATGTGTCAAAACGTAACTAACGAATTCATTTTATATAATCTTTCTCTTTTTCCAAATTGTTTTTCTGAAAATCTTCTTTATATCATTATATTTTGTTTTTATCAAAAAAGATAGAAATAAATCTATCTTGGAATAATAAGTTTCTGACCTATCGATAGCGAATCGCTTATTAAATTATTAGCTTCTTTAATAGCGTTTACACTAGTATTATAACGTCGGGCTATTTGATATAAATTATCTCCTGCAACTACCGTATAAATAATATTTTCTTCATCGCTAATTGGCTCACTTGGAATTTTTAAAACTTGACCTATTGACAATAAATTGCTTGTTAGATTATTTAAACGTTTTAGTTCATCCACTGTTGTATTATATTTTCGAGCAATTTGATATAGGCTATCGCCAGCTTTAACTGTATATGTATCCGTTATATCCTTACCTGCAGATGGCTTTAGCAAAAGCTTTTGGCCTATTGATAAAGTATCACTATTTAAATTATTTAATTTTTTTAACTCATCAACACTTAAGCCAAATTGATTAGCAATTTTATATAACGTATCACCTTTAACAACAATATAATAATCAGATTCGCTTTCAGCATTCGGGATAACTAATGTTTGACCAATCGATAAGCTGTTACTTGTTAGGTTATTAGTTTCTTTTAAATCGGTGACACTAATGCCAAAGGTTTTGGCTATGTTCCATAAGGTATCACCCTTTTTAACAACATAAATGTTGCTACCCAAAACTGGAATGTAAGGTACACCTAAATAATTAGCTACTCCACGCACAACAGCCTCAGCTAAATCTTCCCAATTATTTTTGATTAGTGACACATCATCACCAGTACTATCAGCAAAACCATACTCAATAATAATTGATTCATTATTAGGAGTATCTCGCAAAATATAATAATAGTCTTTTGATGAATCAGATGGTAATCTTCGTTGGTAATATTTACGAACATTTTGTCCTGATTTGATAAACTCATTGGCAATGCTTTTGGATAGAGCATCACTATTACGAAGAGCATAAATTATCTCAGCGCCATCGCCACCACAAGGTTAGCTCTCTCATAGATTAATATATTTAGTTTAATCTATTACCTAGAGTAGCAATTGTATAAGCTAGATAAATCATAATAATTTGATATAAAATTACATTTACTACAATATTTATTATTGTAGGAATTATATAACCAAAATATCCAAATAAACATGCAATTACAATACATAAAATTCCACTCAATAAATTTGTCCAAGTTCTTTTTCCTTTATTTTTATCTTTTGTAAATGGTAATATTAAACCCACAATAATAAATAACCATGCTGCAGAAAAAAATTTAATTGCTTTATTTTTAAATGTTTTTTCATTTATGAAAATATTATTTAAATAATTATCTTCTTTTTCAGATATTTCTTTAATTATAGAATTATATTCTTTCTCTAAGTTATCATTTTTATTTATTTCTTTTTTATCAATTTTGCTTATTTTCTCTAAAATATCTATTCTATTAGATACTCTTTTATAATAAAGAAAATTTGCATCGATTATTGGATATAAAACTATAATTATTAATATTGTAATAATAAATAACCACGCAATTTTTTTATAATTTTTAGTGTCTTTTAAAATATTTAAAATTATTTCTTTCACATTCATCGCCTTCTTAGCTTACTATTATATACTTTAATTAAAAATAAATAAAGGTTATGTTTGAGCTTATTTGCAACACTAATTTTTTCCTTTTCTTCCATAAGGATTACGAGCAATATTTAAATTTTGATATTTAAAAGTATTATCTGGTATAACTCCATATTTATACTTTATTGTTATTACTCTATTTTCATTTATCACTATTCTATCTATTAATGTATTTATTAATTCTTTCTTAGGTTTATTTAAATCTAATAGTTTTTTAATCTTTTTAGTATAGGTAGGTAATTCATTTAACTTTGACTTAACTTCATATTTTTTCATTTGATTTTCATCTATACTTTGATTTATAATTTTTAATTTTTCTTCAAAAGGTTTAGCTAATTCTTTGTAAGTGTCTGCAGTTATTATATTGTTATATCTATCTTCATATAAAGTAGTAAGTCTTTTTGTTATACTTTCTTTCTCTATTAATAAATCATTGATATTACTATTCAAACTTTTTGTTTGCTTTTGAACTTCTATTTGAACCTTTTTATTTAATTCTTCAATATCTAATTCTTCTATTTGCTTTTTAACATCTTCTATAAATTTTGCCATTATTTTATCTTCTAAATAATTATATGGGAAAAAATGAGATGAACATTGTCCTCTAATAGGATCTCTAGCATATCTATTACAGTTAACTGTCCAATAATCATGATTTTTTCTATATAAAACACTTAATCTATTGCCACATTCTTTGCAAAATAATTTACCTTCTAATAATCTTTTTTCTTTTCTGTTCTTAGGTTGAACATCTTTTGTATTTTGCTTTATTAACTTCGATATATAGAAAAATGTATCTTTATCAACTAATGGCTCATGTGTATTTTCTACAATCATCCACATACTCTCATCTAAAGTAATTTTTTTCTTTGATTTATAGTTTACTTTAGTTTGAGTATGTTGAATCATATCTCCAGTATAAATTCTGTTAGATAAAATTTTCTTTATAGAAGAAATATTCCATTTATCTCTGTT
>CANQZD010000011.1 GCA_947628275.1 uncultured Bacilli bacterium
AGTATAACAAAAAAGCCTCGAAGAGGCTAATGATTTTATAAAATTGATGTAATCAATTTTTAAAATCTTTTTTCATTTGTTTTTTTGTGCTATACTTTAAATAGAAAGAATAAAGGTGGAAAGATGCAAGAACTATTTGATAAAACCAAAGAATTAGAAGATTTAGTTTTAGGATTGGGTAATGTTGTTAGTGAATATACTAAAATTATTATGAAGATTGAGGAAATTCATTTTTTACAACTTAAAATTGAAACTAAAAGTGAATTAGATAGTTCTATTAAAAATGAATATGATAAATGGAAAAAAGAAAAATTAAATTTAATTTTTTGGCTAATTAGATTAGGAAAGTATATTGCTAATTTAAAAAAACAAGGTACTATTTTAACTGATAGTGAAAATAATAGTTTAAAAAATTTAATTCAATTTTTAACTAAATATAATTATATTTGTCAAGAAAATACTGATGAAGATATAAAAGAGAAAATTGAAATGCAAATTAATAATTTGTTTCAAAATATTTTTAAGACTGATAAAAAATTAATTAAGAGTAAAGATATTGTTACTAAAATTGTGCCTTATTTTACTTATGAAGTAAAGAATTTTGATAATCATAATTATTTTAAAGATAGTTTTACGGTTGATTTAACAACAAAATTATATGTTGATGAAGATTTACAGTTAGCGTCTTGTTGTTATTATAATCCGAGTTTACCAAGAAAGATTAGTGCGATTTTAGTAAATGATGGTAGTAAGAATAGAATTATTAATAATGAAGAAGAATTAGCTCAGTTAGAAAATTATCAAATTATTGGTTTTAAAGCTTTGTGTATGGATGTCGTAGAAGGTTGGTATAAGTTAACTGATATCAAATTTATTTAAAAAAAAATAACCATTATGGTTATTAGCGAAAGTAGAATAAGACAAATAGTCCTAGACATAGGCAATAAATTGAAAACTTCCATAGTTTTCCTTTTTTTACCCAATTACTTAGCCATTGATAAGAAAAATAAGTAACTATTAAAGAGAATAATAAGCCTATAAAATAAGGGAATAGTAAGGAACCAATATTACCAGCATCTATTAAATCAAGAAGACCTAAACCCATGGAAGCAACACTGACAGGGAAGTATAACATAAAAGTATATTTTAAAGAAGCATTTTTGTTTAAACCACATAAAAGACATCCAACTAAAACTGCTCCACTACGACTTATTCCTGGAATTAAAGCTATCATTTGCATTAAACCAATTATAATGGCATCTTTATAAGTTATATCATAGTCATCTTTTTTACCTTGACATTTGCGAACTAAAAATAAGGCTAAAGCAGTAATTAGAAAAGCTGTACCTAATATTTTTAAGTTTTCAGAGAAAGTATCTATTTTGTCTTTGAATAAAATGCCAGCTATTCCAGCCGGAATACTTCCAATAATAATTAAAAGACAGTATTTAAAGTCAGGTGCTAATTCTTTTTTCTTTTTTTGATCTTTGGTAAATATTAGACCAAAGAAACTTTTTAATAATTTGCAAATATCTTTGCGAAAAATATAGAAAATGGCTAGAAATGAACCAAAATTAACAAAAATTTCAAAGTTGACATCATTTAGCATATTAGTATTGAATAAATTTTTTATTAATACTAAATGGCCACTTGAAGAAATAGGTAATGGTTCAGTAATTCCTTGAATAATTCCTAAAATAATATATTTAATAAATTCCATATAATCAACTCCATCATAATATATTATATAATAATTTTTTTAAATAAGAAATAAAATATTTTTAAAGGGGTAGAAGATGACATATTTATTAATTTATCTTTTAGCAATTTTGTTAAGTAGTATTGGGCTTTTTTTTGATTGTTTATATTTAAATTTATTGACAATTGGGTATACTTTAGGCGATTTTGTTTATTTTATTATTAGAAGGTTGGAGTGTAATTGTTTAATTATAGGAATTATACTTTTACTTTTAGTTATAAAAAAGAAAGGACGCGTCTCATGAATTTTTATTATGATATTTTAGTTAATTTACAAGAAGAATTTTATGAGTTTTATGAGTGGGAAAAAGATGATATTATTTTAGCTATTAAAAAGACTCCATTATTTAGAGTTAATCATCAAGTAATATTAGATTTTTTAACTTATGATATTCAAATTAGTGATGATGTTAGTAAAAGTGTTTTAGCAAAGACGATATGTAAAAATCATAAAGAAAAATTAAATGGTTTTTTAGTTAGTGATACTAAAACTAGTCTTTTTGTTGAAATAAATGATGATGGGAAAGTAATTTTTAAAAGTAAGTTACTTGTTAGTGATGAAAATGATGTTAATGAGATTGTGAATGCTTTAAAGGAAACTGATTTAGGATATAAAGTTGGTAATAAATGGTTAAAGAGTAATACTTTAAGAAGAACAATTAGGGAGCAAAAGCTTATTATGGCTATTTTAAATGATTTGATGAAAAATAAAGATGTTGATAAGTGTAATTATTTATATTATGAATTATTTCATGAGTTAGTTGTAGATTATGATAAGGCTATTGTTAAAATGCAAAGATATATTTATAAAGGTGATGTGTTAAAGGTTCACAAGTTAGCTAAGTTATTAAATTTAGCTTATCAGGAGCGATTATGAAAAAAATTGTTCTTTTTTTCCTGCTCTTAGTTTTTTGTGGTTGTACAAAGACTGATGCTAGGTTTGAAGTTGAAAGTTATTTAAATAAGTTTAAAAATCATGATGAAGAAGTTATAGCTTCTTTAGATGAGCTTTTGGTTAATACTGATTTAGATAGTGAAGATAAAGAATTATATAAATTAGTTATGAAAAGGCAATATACAGATTTAAAGTATCAGATAAAGGAAGAAAGATATAATGGAGATGAGGCTTATATTACAGTTTTAATTGAAGTATATGATTATGTTAAGAGTAAAAATGATGCTTTAATGGAAATAGGCAATCGTGATGAAATTAATTTGGTTTTAAAAAAGATGGATGAAGAAGATAAAAGAGTAGAATATACTTTAGATTTTAAAGTTAATTATCAAGATGATAAATGGGTGTTAGAAAAACCTGACAAAGTTGTTTTGGAAAAAATTCATGGAATATATGATTATGAAGGAGATTGACTATTTTTTACAAAAACTTTACATTTCAAAATTGAACAGAATGTAAAACTGTGTTAAGATTATTTTAGGATGTGGTTGACGTGTCTTCAAAAATCTTTGGCAAAATAAAATGGTTTAAAAAAAGTAAAGGTTATGGTTATATTATTGGCTTTGATAATGAAAGCTATTTTTTTGAGTTAATTGATTGTGTTCAAGAAAACGTTTCTTTTATGCCAAATGATGAAGTCATGTTTATTCCACAGTATGGAGAATTTAATGTTGCTCATGGAGTTATAAAAGTGGGTGATGAAAGTGAATAAACTTCAAGTTAAATTAGTAAAAAGTAATCCTTCTTTATTTAAAAAAGAGATTAAAAAACTTTATCATGAAGGAAAACTTGAATCTTTATTAACGTTAATATACAGTCCTAAAATAATAAATATTTTAGAAGAAGAAAAAATTTTTCTTACTATAAATAATTTAAATCGTATAAGTTTACTTTCTTTATTAGAATATCCTTTATTTGTTGATTATATTTTAAATCATCATATTGAATGTATTTCTTTTATTCCTGATAAAATGCTTAAAAAAGAACATATAGTTTCTTATGCTAAATATTTACAAACCTATCAAATAGATATTGCCTCTTTAAATAAAAAATTATTTCAATATGAAGAAGTTGTTAAAGTTGTTCTTTCTAAAATTAATTCGTCTAAAGATTTAGAATTTTTTTTAAATAATGTTAATAATGAAAAATTTATACTAGAAGCTATAACAATTGGTGAAGAAAGAAAATTATTTAATGGCTTTATTTCAGAAAATTTTTATAAAAGTGAAACTATTTTTAAAAGAATGTTAAAAATTTATGGTAATAAAATTCTTTTTAATTTACCAGCTAATATTAAAATGTTTATACCTGCTATTGCTAATGAAATAATCAATAATAATTTGATTTTAAATAGTAATAATAATCTTTTATTAAAAGAACCTGAAATCATTAAAGCAATTTTAAAGTCTCCAAATGTTTTCAAAATGACTGATATCTTAAATGATTTTGAGATAGATATTAATAATTTAAATGAAAGTGAACTAATAAGTCTTACAGAATTGATTTATTATAATTTTATTAATGATCCATTTACATTTGCTTTTATATCTAATAATTTATTAAAAAACTCCATAATTTTAAAAGAAATGCTTTATTTAAATCATTTTAATGCGATTAATATTTTTAAAAAAGAAGCTTTTAATGAAGAAAATATTAAAATTTTTAGTGATTATTTATTTAAAGAAAATAGTTTAATTAATTTAGTCGATTATGATAATTTAAAATATTTTTATTCTTCTTATTTTATGGAAACTTTAAAGAAAATCTTAAATAGTAATTTAGAGGATTTTGAAAAAGAAAAAATTTTAAAAATATATATTGATTTAGCTATTAAGAATAAAAATGAACAATATTTAATCGATGGTTTAAATTATTTAAAAGAAAAAGATTTGCAATTATTTGAACCACAAACCTATTCATCTTTTTTATTAAAAATTTTAATATCTTTAAATGATATTGAATTAATAAATCAAATGAATTTATTAACTTTTACTGATGAACATTTAAATTCGTTATTTAAAAAGTTTTCTTTTAATGATTTTATTAAATTAAATCATGTTTCTAATAATATGTTTTCAGTATTTAAAAAAATAAATCTTAATAGTGAAGAAGATTATTTAAAAATATTTGAAAATTTATATCAAATTAATAATGATTCTTTAATTATTGATTTGATTAGAAGATATAATGATAGTAAATTAAATATTTCAAAAATAAATGAAATAAGAGATTATTTTCTAAATAAAATTACTAATAAATTAAATTTAAAATTTAATGATTTTAATACTGTTAATACTTTATTAGAAGATATTTTAAATGGTAAGAAAAATGCAATTAATTTAGAATATTTAAAAGATTATAAAGCTCTTTATTGTGCAACTTATATTGCTAATATTGATTCTATTGGAGCTTTAGAAAATGTTTTAAGTCTGCCTTTAACAGCAATGGAAAAAGCTAATAAAAAGCATATTAGAGAGATTATTAATTTATTAGAAAATTATCATATAAATGAAAAAATAAAAATTCTTTTAGCTTATAATATTTATCTTTCTATTGGTTATGCAAGAGCTAAAGATTTATTAAATCCTAATCCAAATAAAAATTATGGTTCAGTAAATAATTCTAATTTATCAAAAATATTTTTAAATATTAAAGTTGTTGATGTTATGTTTAAAAAAGAGGGAAATGGATATGTTCCAGTTTTAAATGAAGAATGGATTAAATTAATATTTGGAGAAAGTTATAAAGTTAAAAATACACCTATTAGAAATTATTTAAATATTTTTCAAGATAAAGAAGAAGAAATTGATAGATTAAAAGCTAAGGTTGATGATGATTTAAGCTTAAATATAACTGAAAAACAAGAGAAAAAAAACAATTTAGATAAACAGTATAATAAGTATATAGATGAATTGAAGACTTTTATCGATTTATGTTCAAGTAGTTTTAATGATTGGGATATTATTTTAGAAGAGTATTTTAAGAGTTCTAATAAATCAAAATTAAAAACTAAATTAAATATTGCTAAAGTAAATGAAATATTGAAATTAGTTAGTAATAAAAGAAATTTACCAGAATTAGAACTTCAAGATGAGTTATTACTTAATAGTGATGTTTTTAATTATGTGGGATATGATAATCAATATACGGTTAATCCTGAAAATGCTCCTAAAAGAGCAGTTTATATTTCTAGAAAAATGAATAATTATCAAAAAAAGTTTCCTAATATTATGCTTCAAAAAGATGATTTAATATTACTAGTATATAATCCTCAAGATAGAAGAATATTAAGTGCTGGGTATCGTTCAAAAAGTTGTTTTAGACCAAATGGAATGGCTGATAATCATGGACAAGATTATTCATTATTATTTTACTGTGCTACTAATGAATATGGAGGCGGCTTAGAGATTAAAAATTTAGAAGGGGAAACTATTATGTTCTCACCTATTCTTCGTAATGGTAATGTCTTGATGATTCATAGTATTGAAACTAAAGGATTAGGTAGTTATTCTAATCTAGTTCATGAATTATTAGTAGAATTTGGAAATAAATGTATAGAAGAATGTCAAAAAAATAATGATGATCTTTCTTTTGTTACAATTACAAATTTACATAATTTGGATACTTCATATACAATTGGTTCTATGCCATCTGATAAAAAATTTAGAATATGTAATGGAAATCCAAATATGTATCATAATTTAGAATGGGAACAATTTTTATTAGCAAGAAAAGATGGTAAATATTTTAAAGATATTAAATATAATGAAGATGTTAAATCTTATATTTATCCTGAACAAAAAGTTTATGTAAATATTTCTTTAACTAAGGAAGAACTTTTAAAAATTATTAAATTATATAACATTTATAAAGAAAGTACTGTTTTAGCAAATGAAAGATATCAAGCTTTAAAAAATAATGATGAAAAATTAGCTTATGAATTACTTTATAAAGTTAGCGAGAAGAAAAAAGAGTATTTAAATTTGTATCAAGAAATATTAAAATGGCGACATGGAAGAGATTTATATCAGGAATATATTGAAGCGTTAAATACTATTAAAAGAATTAATGAAAAATTAAAAATTAGTATTAATGAAAATTTAATTAATATTAATATGGGTAATGATTGGTATATTGCGTATGATGAAAATAATAATCGATATGCTTATGCTTTAGAAAGTGGTCAGGAACAGTTACAAGAAGAGTTGCGCAAGATTAACAATTTAGAAGATAATAAAGAAGTAATGAAACTTTAAGGACTAAATTAGTTCTTTTTTTCATAGACTTTTTTAGGTGAGAAGATGAAATATTTATTTATCTTTATTTTATTATTGATGCCATTTAAAGTTAAGGCGATAAGTGCTGAAAGTTATATTGTTATGGATGCTGATTCAGGAAGGATAATTGAGGGTAAGAATATTAGTGAAGAAAAGTTAATTGCTAGTACGACTAAAATTATGACTTGTCTTATTGCTATTGAAAATAGTGATTTAAATAAAATGGTTAAAGTAGGTGATGAAGTATTAAAAGCTTATGGAAGTGCCATTTATATTAGTATGGGTGAAGTTATGTCCTTAAAGGATTTGCTATATGGTTTAATGCTTAGAAGTGGAAATGATGCTGCGATAGAAATTGCATATGCAGTAAGTGGTAATATGGATAATTTTGTTCAGAAAATGAATGAAAAAGCTTATGAACTTAAAATGACTAATACAAAATTTATTAATAATCATGGTTTAGAAAATGATGAAGGAGTAGGAAATACATCTACAGCCTATGATATGGCTTTGTTAATGCGTTATGCTCTTTTAAATGATACGTTTAAAGAAATTATTGGAACTAAAAATTATACAACTAAAACGGAAGGAAAAAGTTATGTTTGGAAAAATAAAAATAAATTATTATTTTCTTATGATAAGTTAATTGGTGGAAAAACGGGTTTTACGAAAAAGGCTCGAAGAACTTTAGTTACTGGGGCAACTGATAATGGCCGGACGAGTATTGTGGTTACTTTAAATGATGGTAATGATTTTGCAGACCATAAAGAATTACATGAAAAAGTATTTGGTAAATATGAACGGGTATTATTATTAGATAAAAATCAAAAAATAGAAGATAAATATTATTTGCAAGAAGACTTTTATGCTCTTTTAACAGAAGAAGAACAAAAAAATATCACTATAAATTATGAAATAAATAATTTTAGTAATTCGGAAGTTGGGGTTGCTAAGGTTTATTTAAATGGGGATTTATTAGGTAGTCTTAAAATATATCAAGAAAAGATGGAGTTAAAAGAAGAAAAGAAAGAAAATTTTTTGATTAGATTTATAAGGTGGTTGTTTAAATGGTAAATGTTATTTGGATTGGTTTTATTTTAATTGGTTCGTTTTATATGATTTTTACTGGTAATTCAGCTAGTTTAAATGATCAAATATTAAAAGGAGGACTTGATGGAATAAATCTTTTAATGGATATGGTTCCATTATTAGTTTTATGGTCAGGTATTATGCAAATTGCTGAGGAATCAGGATTGCTTAATCGATTTGCTGCTTTAGTTAAGCCTTTATTAGTTAAATTGTTTCCTTCTTTACCTGATAATCATCCGGCTTTAGGTTATATTGCTTCTAATATTGCGGCTAATGCTTTGGGATTAGGGAGTGCTGCGACTCCTTTTGGTTTAAAAGCAATGGAATGTTTACAAAAGGATAATAAAGAAAAAGATACAGCAACTTCGGCGATGGTTACGTTTTTAATTTTAAATACAGCTGGGGTGACGATTATTCCAACTACGGTTATTGCGATGCGTTTAATGTATCATAGTGTTAATCCTTCTGAAATAATTATTACGAGTCTTTTAGCAACTTTTTGTTCCAGTTTTGCTGGTCTTTCTTTTGATTATTTTAAAAGGAGAAAAATAAAATGAGAGAATTTTCAACTTATATTGTTCCGACTTTTGTTTTAGTGATTTTAATTTATGCTATTAAAAAGAAGATTAATATTTATGATGCTTTTTTGCAAGGGGCTAAAGATGGGATATTAACAACTTTTCATATTGCTCCAGCAGTTATAGCAATGGTTTTTGCAATTAATTTGTTTTTAAATTCCCATTTTTTAGAGTTTATTTTTGCTTTTTTAAATCCGTTTTTTAATAAAATTGGGGTACCAATTAGTATTTTGCCAATGGCTTTTATAAGACCAATATCTGGAACAGCAACTTTAGCAATTATGAATAATATTTTTAGTATTTATGGACCAGATTCGTTTGTTGGTCGTCTTGCTTCGACTTTGCAAGGTTGTACTGATACGACTATTTATGTGTTAGCTCTTTATTTTGGTTCAATTAAAGTAACTAAAACACGTCATGCTTTGGTTGCTGGTTTATTTGCAGATATGGTAGGAATTATTATGGCCTTTGTTATTACTTTTCTTTTTTTCGGCTAAAAATGGTGGTTGATATTTAATTTGAAAACGTGTATAATTGATTTTATAGAAATAGATTGGGGTAATGGTTATGAATATTGATAATTTGAATAATAATAATCAGAATAATTTACAAGGTGGAATAGAGCCAAATATTGCACCTGTTGAACCAAATTTTGGGGTGCCACCGGTATCTAATCCTGGTCCAGGTGGTGATTCGGGGTCTGCTTTGGGTTCTGAACCTGTTGCAACACCAGTAGCCCAACCAATGAATTCAATTAATTTAGCGCCTGAGGGTATTGTTGATACTACACCGGTTGTTGAACCACCAAGTCCTTTGATGGGAGCAACTTTAACACCAAATACTCCTTTAAATGGTGATCAACCGATGCCAAATGAACCAATAAATAATCCTAGTCTTAATGCTAATAATACTATTTCAGAAAATCCTAGTATGTTTGGGGGAGTGCCAACGCCAACTAATTCACCTGTTATGGATGATAGTGCTTTACCAAGTAGACCTACTAAGAAAAAGGGCGGTAAGAAAGTTTTAGTTATTGTTTTAGTTGCTCTTTTAATTGTTGGAATTGGCGGGGGCGTATATTACTTTTTAAATGTTGCTAATAATCCAGTTGTTAGTGTAACGATAAGTCCTAAAATTACTAACTGGCAATTAGGTAAGAAACTTTCTACTAATCCTAGTGATTATGCTGATATAACTGGTATTGATGCTAGTTCTTGTACTGTAGATACTAGTAAAATGAATATTAAAAAAGCTGGCAGTTATGAGTATACAGTTACTTGTCCGGGAGCTGACGCTGTAACTTCTGGTGTGGAAGTTTTAGATGAAGAAGGTCCAATGGTTACTTTAAAAGATGTTATTGTAAAACCGGGAACTGAGGTTTCATTATTAGATTTTATTTCAAAATGTGAAGATGTTTCACTTGATGATGAATGTGATGTTGCTCTTGATGATGATACCATTAAATTAGAGGAATTAATAAATAAGACTGGAACATATAAAATACCTTTAGTTATTGCTGATAAGTATGATAATAAAACTAAAGTTGAAGCAACGTTGAAAGTTGATGAGAATGCTCCTTCACAATTTTTAAATTGTGAGGTAGCTAATCCATTAGAAACTGAAACTAAAGCTCGGGTACAAGAGGTTTATGAGTATTCATTAAATGATAATAATGAAGTTGTAATTGTAACTAGAGATATTAATTATCTTTTTGATAATCAAGAAGATTATGAACAAGTTAAGAGTGCTTATGAAACTAGTTCTAAAATAGATAATTTAGCGGGAATAGCTACTTTTGATGATGATAATTTAAAAGTTAATTATCGAGTTGATGTTGATCCAAGTGATTTAAAAGATGCTTTAAAAGTTGATAGTGATTTAAAAACTTATGATGATGTTGTCTTTTATCATGAAGGTGCTGGAGACTTATGTAGTTTGCCTTAATTGGCAAATTTTTTTTGGCATAATTTATAGTGGGGGTTATAATGAAAAAAATTAAAATTGTTGTTTATGCAATAAGTAAAAATGAAGAAAAGTTTGTTAATCGTTGGGTTGATTCGATGCAAGAAGCTGATGAAATTTATGTTTTGGATACTGGATCTACAGATAAGACAGTTCAATTATTAAGAGAAAGAAATGTTTTGGTTAAGCAAAAGAAAATTGTCCCGTGGCGGTTTGATGTTGCTCGTAATGAGGCTTTAAAAATGATTGCTAAAGATGCTGATATCTGTGCTTGTGTTGATTTAGATGAAGTATTTTTAAAGGGATGGCGAGCTAAATTAGAGCAAAAGTATTGTGAAGGTAAAAATATTAGATATCGTTATAATTATAATTGGAAATTAGATGAGTTTGGCAATCCTTTGGTAAGTTTTAGAAATGATAAGATTCATTCTTTAGAGTCATATTCTTTTAAATATCCAGTTCATGAAGTTTTAGTTACTGATGAAGAAGAAAAATATATTGAAACTGATGTTGTTTTAAATCATTATCCAGATGAGAAGAAATCTAGGGCAAGTTATTTACCTTTGTTGGAACTTAGTGTTAAGGAAAATCCGTTTGATGACCGGAATTTACATTATTTAGGTCGGGAATATATGTTTAGAAAAAGGTATGATGAAAGTATTTTGCTTTTACATAAGCATTTAAGTTGTCCTAAGGCAACTTGGAAAGATGAAAGATGTGCTTCGATGCGTTTTATGGCTCGTTGTTATATTAATAAAGGCTTTTATGAAGAAGCAATTTTTTGGTATCAACAAGCAATTAGTGAAGCTCCTTATTTACGAGAAAGTTATGTGGAGTTAGCTAGTTTATATGAAAATCTTGATTATTATGATAAAGCTTATGATTGTATTATAAAAGCTTTGCAGATAAAAGAAAAAAGCAATTCTTATATTAATGAAGAATTTGCTTTTAATGATGTTATATATGATTTAGGAAGTATTGCTTGTTTTTATACTAAACGGTATCGAAAAGCTTTAAAGTATCTTGAGGAAGCAATTAGAATTAATCCCAGTGAGAAACGATATCGGGATAATTGGTTAATTATGAAGAAAGCGGCAGAAGCTTGGCATGAATAACTAAACGAGCATTGTTGCCAGTACAAGTTGAAAGTGTTAGAATTTTATCATCGGCAGTGACATTTTGATTAAAATCTTTTTTGCTACGTGATTTAACCATGTTAATATAATTCATTTTATCTTCATCATCGTCAAAGGAAACTCGTAAGTAATCACTAGTTTTAGGAATGGTATAGATAGAAAATATTTGCCAATTCATGGTTTCATAAGCTGTATTAAAGGAAATAACTAGATTATCAGGATTTTCTTGCCAACTAGAGTTTAGAACACGGTGAAGGGTTCCAAACATTACACCACTGTAGTACATGTTATGACCATAAATAATGGTATTATCATTTAATGAAGTAACTGAGTTACGAAAATCCATATAAATCCAACCATTTTGGTCATATTGTTTATATAAATTATGTTCAAGGTAAAATACGTTATCATTTGCTAAGACTACAGGGTAATCAACATTGGTATCTTTAACTTTTAAATAACCAACTACATCTGGATTAATGCTAGTTAAAGCATCAATATAGCGGTTTTTGATTTGTAAACCTGATTCTGGTAATTCTTCTTGTGGTTCTTCAAGTTCTAAATCATCTGCTTTACTAATTGTGTCATTAATTACTTCTTGAATTTGGCTAACTTCTTGCATTGAGGTATAGTTTCTAATAAAAACATAACCAAAGGAACCTACAACAATACTAATTAAAATTAAACCACAGACTTTAAGAGTGTTTAAACTTATTTGTTTGAATAAATTGCGATTTAAATATTCTTCTGAGTAATTTAATTCAATAATAATTTTATTTTTTTTATTTTTACGATTTAATTCACGAAGGTATAAAATATCTTTAGGCTCTAAAATATCTTGATAAAGTTCAATATAGATATTTTTATAACGATATTCTTTTAATGATGCGATGATAAATTCTAAATCTTGTCTATGTAAAATTTTAAATTTAATTACTTTTAAGTAATGATTGATTGCTAAAAATGTTTTTAAATCATTTTGATCTTCTTCAGTCATAGGACTATAAATTTCAATTTCTTTTTTATAAAAGATTGTAGTGTAGTCATTAATATGATTTCTTTGCATGAATGGGGAAATGTAAAATACTTCATTACGGGTAGAGACTGTAATGTGATGTTTATCTAGTAGTTCTAACATAAAATTAGGAATAGAATAACATTCTAAGAATTTTGCGGTTTTAAATGATATTAATTCTTCGCAAAGAGCATAGCTGACATTTTCTTCTTTTTTTATTTTAATTTTTTCAATTAATTTAATGCCTTTAAAATATTTTAACATAAATATAGCAAGTTCATTATTTTGAAATGTTAAGGTATTAATTTTATTCATTTCACATAGTTCTTTGAAAAAAGGCATGACTATTTTGTCATTATCTAGTAAGTAATCGTCAGAGAAAACTAGTTCGCTGTCACTTATGATATTAGTATTCATTAAATCTTCTCGAACAGTTTTACTTTTTTGGTATGAAAAAAATAAAGTGTTTGCTTGTAATCTGATAATTATTTTCTTCATTTTTTTCACCACATTTCTATTCTTTTATTATCTTATCATATTTTGTCATATTTTGCATCTAAATATTCTTGTCAAAATTTTACATTTTGTTTAAAAAAAATGAAAAAGATGTAGAATTATAGTATTTTTATGATATAATTAGGTCATAATAGTAGAGAAAGAAGAGGTAATTATGAAGAAATTTTTAGGACTATGTGTAACAGCATTTTTGATTAGTTTATTTATGCCAGTTAACGCGAAAGCTTTGAAAGCAGAAATTTTTGCTTCAAGTGGAATGAGTATGACTGAGACAACTGAGGGTGGTAAAACATTTGCTATTAAAAATGAAGGTACAAGTACCAAGTTATATATCGGAGTAAATGTTACTGAAGGAACTTTGAATGATTATAGTGCTCATATTGAGTTAGCAAATTCTAGTTTTACTTTTGGTGGTACACGTTCTGATTACAGTTTACAATCTGGTTGGACTGGTACTATTTCTAAAAGTTCTACAGGAAATGGAATTGATATTGATTTAACTAATAGTACAGGAATTACTGCTGGTAATCGTAAAATAGTAGCTTCTATTACATTAGATGTTGCTAGTTCAGCACCTTCAACAGATACTTGCTTAATTACATTAGAAACAGCTGATACACCTGAGACTCCTGAAAGTCCTAAATGTCAAATAGTAGATGGCGTTTATTATGATGCAAATGGTAATGAAGTAAGTGAAGAAGCTTATAATGAAGCTTGTACAACTGCTGAAAATCCTCAAACTGGTAGTTTCTTACCTTATTCACTTATAATTATCGGACTTGCATTAGCTGGTTGGTTATATTACGTAACTAAGAAGAATAATAAAATGTATCAAGTTTAAGGTAGTTACGACTGCCTTTTTTAATTTATACTTGACATGTGGAAAAAAATCGCTATAATAACACATTGTTTAAAGGAGTTGGAATTTATATGAAGAAATTTTTAGGGGTATTGCTTGTTTCTTTATTTGGTTTTAGTTTAACTGCTAAAGCTGAAGGAAAGGATATGGCAACGGTTACTTTTGGAACCTATAATGGAGTAACTGCTAAATGGACTTGTACTGATGATAAGGGTAATGCTGGTCAAACTTATACACCAGGTGGAACTTTATTAGCTTTAGAAGATTGTGTGGTAACTATTGTTTTACAAGATGATGCTGGAACTGATCAACCTGTTGCTGATTTAGTAGAAATAACTGAATTAGTTGGACGTTTAAAAAATTTAGTTCATGTTACTTATTATAGTTCAACAGCATTAAATGGTTGGAGTTATACTTTAGATGGTGATAATACTAATGGTACTTATCATATTACACCGCCAAGTGGTAAATATAACTTAAAAAAAGGCGAGAAAATTGAAGTAATGAAATTTGTTTTATCTGTTGATATTCATGAAGAAAATTGTCATGCTGAATTTGAACCTACTTTAACTCAACGTTTACCAAAATGTGAAATTATTGATAATAAATATTATGGAATAGATGGTAGTGAAGTAGACAAAAATCGTTATGAAGAAGAATGTAATCCAAAATGTGAATTTAAAAATAATAAATACTATGATAAAAATGGTCATGAAACTGATAAAAATACTTTTGATGAACAATGTAATCCAAAATGCGAATTTAAAAATAATAAGTATTACGACCCAAATGGTCATGAAGTAGATAAAGATACTTATGATAAAGCATGTAATCCAAAATGTGAATTTAAAAATGATAAATATTACGATTCAAATGGTCATGAAGTAGATAAAGATACTTTTGACAAAGAATGTAATCCAAAATGCGAATTCAAAAATGATAAGTATTATGATCCTGATGGTCATGAAGTAGAAAAAGAAGTTTATGATCAAAAATGTGGACCAAAATGTGAATTTAAAGACGGTAAATACTATGGTAAAAATGGTGGAGAAGTTGATAAAGACACATTTGATAGTGAATGTAATCCAAAGTGTGAATTCAAGGATGATAAATATTATGACCCAAATGGTCATGAAGTAGAAAAAGACATTTATGATCAATTATGTGGTTCAAAATGTGAATTTAAAGATGGTAAATACTATGGTAAAAATGGTGGAGAAGTCGATAAAGACACATTTGATAGTGAGTGTAATCCAAGATGTGAATTCAAAGATGATAAATATTACGATAAAAATGGTCATGAGGTAACTAAGGAACAATGGGATGAAAAATGTAGAATTGTTGAAAATCCTCAGACAGGATTACTAATACCGTTAATTATTTTAGGAATTGGTGGTATTGGTGGTGGAATAATTTATTTCATAACTTATCGTAAGAAGATTTATAAATTATAATTAAGGTAATGAAAGTTACCTTTTTTTGATGAAATTTGACAAGATGAATATACTATAGTATAATTAAATCACTTCCGTAAGAAAAAGGATGGGAAATAAAATGAAAAAATTGCCGTCGATAAAGGCTATGATTTTAGCCATTATCGTCATTAGCTGTATCCAATTTACAGCCAATAGAATTACAGATATTACTGTATTGCAGCCAACAGCAGCATTTACTACTTTAGGTAATACTTTACTGGAGTCTATTGTGGTAAAAACTAACTTAGAGCGGGAAAATGTTGATGTATTGGCGGTTAATGACTTAAGTTCATTAAAACAAGAAATTGAAATTGTTAAGCTAGCAACTTCATCACCAGTTGTTGTATATGATGGATTAACAAGAGAAGAACTTATTGCAAAGTTAAATCGAAATTTAACAAGTGATTTAACTGGGTATGGTGAATCTTTTGCTAATTATGCTATAGCATATGGTGTTGATCCTTATTTAGCTTTAGCAATTACACTTCATGAAACAGGATGTACTTGGAATTGTAGTACATTAGTAAAAGAATGTAATAATGTTGGGGGTATGAAAGGAAGCGGTTGTGGCGCATACGGAAGATTTGATTCCTTAGATGCAGGAATTGAAGCCATGATTAGCAACTTATCCAGAAATTATGTATCAAAAGGCTTAACAACTCCAGAAGCTATTGGACCTCGTTATGCTATGAGTGATACATGGGCATCTAAGATTAATAATTATATAGAAAAAATAAGAAATAGTTAAAAAATTGCCAGTGAGTGTTTCTAAGGGGGTTACGCTCACTGGCTTTTTAGTTGTATATCATTTTTACTTTTTTCTTTTCTTCATAAAATATGCTAGGTGATGGTATGAAAAGAATGCTTCTTAAAAACTATGATGTTACATTAGGACAGTTAATTGATTTATCAAGTCCGTTAGATTATTTAGAAAAACATGATGCTAGGGCAGTAAATATTCCTTATCAAAAGTTTATGATGAATTATGATAGATATTTAAAGAAAGATTTGCCTTATTTTTTAATCTGTACTAAGGGAATGCATAGCGGTAAAGCTGTTATGATGTTGGAATATTTAGGTTATGATGTTACACAGGTTTTATATTAAGCTAGCAATTTTATTTTGACTTTGTAACTAAATTGTTATATAATCAGAATAGGTATGATAGGAGAGGTAGAAAGATGAAAAAGAAATTTATTGTAGCAATTTTACTGAGTAGTTTTTTAATGCCTAATGTTAAGGCTTTAACTGAAGGTTTTAATGATGTGAATTTTCATGCTTGTGTTGCATCAGCAGCAGGGCAGTCTAGTAGTGATAATTTAACTAGTGAACAATTACAAGGAATTACTGAATTAAATTGTGAAAATAAAGGTATTAAGGATGTAGCAGGACTTGAAAAATTAACTAAATTAGTAAAATTAAATTTAGATAATAATGATATTAAAACAATTAATTTAGAAAGTAATACTTTACTCGATAATATTCAAATATCATTTAATCTTTTAGATGAATTAAATTTAAGTAAAAATACTGTTTTGAAGGAACTTAATGCTTCAAATAATAATTTAAAAAGTATTGATTTATCTAATAATAATCTTTTACAAGTTTTAAATTTATGGAACAATGAAATTTCAAATATTTCAGTTACTAATCTCAATCAATTAACAACTTTAAATCTTTCTACAAATAGTATAAGTGCTATTGATTTAAAAAGTAATACTTTGTTAGAAAAGTTATATATTTCAGGTAATAATTTGGAGGATTTAGATTTATCGAAAAATGTTGCTTTAAAGGAAATAGATGTAGCTTTGAATAAAAAAGATATATTTGATTTTTCAAATAATAATAATTTACAAATAATAACTTTAAGTTATAATGGGGCTTTAAACGGTGATTTTACACAGTTAAAAGCTTTAAATAAAATAGAATTAGTTGATTATAAAATTATACCTGTATATGGAAATGTTTTTAAAGTTGCTGATTTATTAAATTATGTTCCTAGTGAAATAAAAGCTAATGATTATCAATTTTATGAAGTTAATATTGTTAATTATGGAAGTGTTGCAAACAGATATACTGAGGAATATATTAATGCAAATATTAATAATTATAGTCTATTAAAATTGTATAGTGGTAATATTGAAAGTAATATAAAAGTTAATGATAATGTTAGTTATAGTTTTTCAGGATATTATGAACAAAGATATAATAAAACAACTAGTGATAAATATAATGTTGATGAAGAAGAAGGCACTATTAATGTTGGTTCTGATAGTGATGAAGAAATTTTAGAAAATTTAAAGACAACATGGGATGGTACAATTTATAAAATTACTGGTGATAAATTAGTTGTATCCTATAATAATTTTGATTATAAAGAATTTACTTTAATAAGAACTATAAATAAATGTAGTGAAAAAGATGGTAAGTATTATGATAAAAATGGTAATAGTGTAAGTAAAGAAGCTTATTTTGAAAGTTGTGGAGTAGTAGAAAATCCCAAAACTGGCGCTATTATTACATGGATTGTAGTTCCAAGTTTATTATTTTATTATTAGGAATAAGTATAATCGTTATTAGTAAGAGAAAAACAATAATTAAAAAAATATAATTTATTGTTTTTTTAATATATGAGGTTTTTATGCAGGAAAAATTACAAAAATTGTTAGTAAATAGTGATAGTGATGTTGTAGAAATGTTAGCGTCTATTTTAGCTGAATCTGATTTAAGTGATAAATATGATTTAATTGAGGCTAATATAGCTGATTTAACTATTTTGAAAAGTAATTGTTTATCTAATTATTCAAATAAATATAAGAAAATATATCTTGATGAAGATATGTTTGATAAGATTGTTTTAGCTCATGAATTTGGGCACTTTATGTATGAGTTTTTTCCTTATAATGATTTTGAGGATTTAATAAACCATAATATTAGTGAAGCTCAAAAAAAGTTTACTGAACAATATATTAATGGCGACTTAATTGATTTTTATGAAAGAAGAGCTAAGCAAAAGATGGAACAATATATTATTTTGGAAATTAATAATTTTAAGAAGTTATTAAATGATGCAGTTGTAAATGAAGATTATAATGTAATTTTTGAATTATTAAAAAAGACAATTAGAAATGATTATCAGGTAAATATAGATGATAGCGAAGAATTAGAACAAAAGCTATTAATGATTTTAAATAATAATTCGCTTGAAGTTGTTGTTAAATATATATTGGATAATTATGGAATTATTCTAGCTAATAAAAAAGCAATGATTCGGTTAAATAATGAGGAACCTAAAGGTATATCAATGCTTATTGATTTGTTATCAGCTATTCATGAAGGAAAGTATTATGAGTTTAGTTTTTGTCATAAGCCTGATTATTATAAGAAAAGTAATGATAGGTCTTTTGAAGAAGAATTTGCTAATTATGTAGCATTAAGATTAACTAATTGCAAAAAAGCTTTACAAGATATTGGTAATATTTTAGGATATGATTATTTATTGATGATGGATAAGTTTTATAATATTGTTTTAGAAAATATGGCTCAAAAGAAAAATCAAGAATTAAAATGAAACACTTTTCATAGGTGTTTTTTTAATTTATAATATAGTAAGAAATGAGGTTAGGATATGGAATATATTATTATTGGCTTATTAGTTTGTATTTTAATTGTAGGAATTATTGGTTTAATTAAAATAAGTAAAAATAAAAATAATAATCTTAATATTACAGAAAAGTTAGGTAGTTTTGAAACTAATTTGACAAAGGAATTAGGTAATTTTAAATATGATTTTGCTAATAATTTAAATAAAGATTTTGAAAATTTAAATGATCGGATTGAAAAAAAATTGGTGTTAATGAATGAAAAAGTAAATAGTAGACTTGATGAAAATTTTGAAAAAACTAATAAAACATTTACAAATGTTTTAGAAAGATTAACTAAAATTGATGAAGCTCAGAAAAAAATAGATAGTTTATCAACGGAAATTGTATCATTACAAAGTGTTTTGACTGATAAAAAAACAAGAGGGATTTTTGGGGAAGTTAATTTAAATTATATTTTAAAAAGTGTTTTTGGTGAGAAAAATGATAAAATATATAGTCTTCAATATAAGTTAAGTAATGGTGCTATAGCGGATAGTATTGTTCATGCTCCAGAGCCTTTAGGAAGTATTTGTATTGATTCTAAGTTTCCTTTGGAAAATTATGAGCGAATGACTAATAAAAGTTTAAGTAAAGAAGAAAGAGATATGGCAACTAAATTATTTAAAATTGATGTAAAAAAACATATTGAAGCTATATCAAGTAAGTATATTATTAATGGTGAGACAACAAATCAAGCAATTATGTTTTTGCCAGCAGAAGCAATTTTTGCTGAAATAAATGCTTATCATCCTGATTTATTAAAAGAAGCTTATAATAAAAGAGTATGGATTACTTCACCAACTACTTTAATGAGTACTTTAACAACTGTATATATGATTATTAAAAATCTTGAACGTAATAAGTATGCTAAAATAATGCAACTTGAGTTAAATAAGTTGGCAATTGAATTTGGGCGTTATAAAGAAAGATGGGATAAACTTACTAAAAGTATTGATACAGTTAGTAGAGATGTTAAAGATATTCATAATACAACGGAAAAGATTACAAAGCGTTTTGATTCAATAAATAAAGTTGAATTTGTGAATAATGAAGATCAGGAATTAATTACAAATTAAAGGGTATATTAAAAAAAGAGGTGAGAAATGAAAGCATTAATAACTGGAGCTTCTAGTGGGATGGGAAGAGATATGGCTCGTTATTTATCATCTTTGAATTGGGATTTAATTTTAGTAGCAAGAAGAAAAGATAGATTAGAAGACTTAGCTAGAGAATTAAAAGTAAAGGTTAAGATTATTGAAATGGATTTATTAGTAGAGGATAATGTTTTGAAGTTGTATGAAGAAGTTAAGGATGATAATATTGATTTATTAATTAATAATGCTGGTTTTGGGTTATTCGGAAAATTTTGGGAAACTAGTTTAGAACGAGAATTAGAAATGATTGATTTAAATGTTAAGACTTATCATATTTTAACTAAGTTATTTTTAAGAGACTTTATTAAAAAAAATCAGGGAATGATTTTAAATGTTTGTAGTAGTGCTGGCTTTTTAGCTGGACCTAATATGGCAACTTATTATGCTAGTAAAAATTATGTTACTAAGTTAACATTAGCTATTCATGAGGAACTGAAAAAAGAAAAGTCCAAAGTTGTGATAAGTGCTTTATGTCCTGGACCAGTGGATACTGAATTTAATCAAGTTGCTCATGGAAAATTTGCTCTTAAAGGTCTTAATAGTTTTCAAGTTGCTAAATATGCTATTGATAAAACTTTTAAACATAAGATGATTATTGTGCCAGGTCTTATGATGAAAATTGGTTTATTTTTTAGTCACTTTGTACCTTGGAATTTATTACTTAAAATTACTTATAAAATTCAGTATCGTAAAATGAATGTAAAGTAATTAAAAAAAAGAATAGCTAATTAAATTCTTATGGTATTATTTTAATAGGAGATGAATTTATGTTTGATCGAAAAAAATTAGAAATAGAAAGGGATAAATTACAAAAACAAAAAGAAGAAATGGGAATTAATCGTGATTATAGAGAAAGTGAATATAAAAATGAGTTACTTAATTTAATTAATTCTTTTGAAATGAGTGATGATTTAAGTGTTAAAGAAGATATTGCGGAGCAAATTATTGCTTTAAGAGGTGATCTTCCTTTAGATATTAAAATGGAATTAGAAAGTTTAAGAAATCCAAAAAGATAAAAAAATATTAAATTGATTTGATAAAAGTAGGCAAGGTAAAATACCAAACCTACTTTTTTTATTTTCAAATATTATTATAATCATTTGGTTATCAGTAATTTTAAATAAATTAGTAAATATGTTACTATTATACTAATTGATAGTAGAGTAGTGAGGAGTGTAGAAAAATGAAAAAATTATTATTTGGTATGGTGGTTTGTTTACTATTTATAGGCAATGTTAAGGCTTTAACTTTTGATAAAGTTGTTGAAAGCTATAAAGAAAAAGTTTTAAGTAATGAAATTTTTAGCGAAATGTTTAAAGATAGTTCTGAAAAATTAACAATAACGAATACTGATAATAGTGTTACTACTCATATTGATTTAACTTATTTAGAAGTTGAAGATTTAACTGAATTAAATGTTATTTTTAACTATAAAGATGGAAAATTAACATATGAAAATAATGATGAATTAAATAATGAAATAGATGAATCAAAGTATTTACTTAATTCTATGCTTGCTGATTTAATGTATATAACTATTGGTGATTTAAATGGTTATAGTGAAAAACAAATTCAAGATACTTTAACTGAAGAAAAGACAAAATCATTTACATTAGATAAAAATGGAATAGAATTTAATTTATTAAAATATACTAAAACTGATCAAGAATCAGGAAGTGGAAGTTTTACTGCTTTCTTTACTAAATCTTTTAATCTTGATATAAATAAATTTAATATAGGTGAAAAAAGAGATCATGCTGTATATTTAGAATTTAGTGAAGTAGTTGCTCAATTTAAAAAAGATTTTGCTAATTATGAACTTGCTCTTGAGTTAGAGTGTGAATTAAGTAATACAGAAAATGAAATAGATATAAGTTGTTCAAAGAATGAAACTTCTACTAAAGTAGTGTTTAAATATAGTAATAATTTATTAACTTATGATTTGAATTTGGATGAAGATCCAGGAAGTCAAATGACCGAAATGATTGTTTCAAATTTGTATGCTCAATTGTTATTAAAATCGATTGCTACTTTAAATAAGTATAGTGATCAAGAAATAGTGCAAGCTTTAACAGATATTTATACTAAAAAAGTTACTTTAGAAAATAATGGAATAGAATTTACAGAAAAAAATATTCATACTGAGGATAATGATGGAGTTGTATCTGTTGTAGGAGATGTAAGTGGAATATCTAATATAAAAATAGATTTAACTAAGTTTAATTTAGATAATTTAATTGAAGAAACTAAAAATGAAGAATCTGTTATAGCAGAAAAATGTAGTGAAAAAGATGGTAATTATTATGATAAGAATGGTAATAGTGTAAGTAAAGAAGCTTATTTTGAAAGTTGTGGAGTAGTAGAAAATCCACAAACTGGATTAGAAATTCCTTTAGCTATTTTAATTTGTTCTATTATTTTGGGTGGGCATTTATTACTTAGAAATAAAAATTATTTTAAAAAAATTTAAAAATAATGTCAAAAATTAGCACTTAGTATTGACAAGTGCTAATTTTTGTTTTAAAATGATTTATGTAAGGTGAAAGCCTTAGGTATTAAATTATATTAATGTGCTACCTGTTATGGGCCAACACATAAGGAAAGGAAGACGATGAAATATGATGTTAGTACCAAGAAGAAAAAGCTGGGATTTGTTTGATGACTTTTTTGAAGATTTTCCGGTAGTAGAAAGCAAATGTATGAAAACAGATATTAAGGAGCATGAGAATAATTATGAATTGATTGTTGATTTACCTGGTTTTAATAAAGATAATATTAATATATCAATTGAAAATGGTTATTTGGAGATAAGTGCTAAGACAACAACAGATAAAGAAGAAAATGAAAAAGGAAAATATCTTCGAAGGGAACGTTTTGTAGGTGAATATAAAAGAAGTTTTTATGTTGGAGATAATGTTACCGAAGATGAAATAAAAGCTTCATTTAAAAATGGTATTTTAAAAATTAATGTTCCAAAAATAACAGAGAATCCTAAAACAGATAAAAAGTATATTGAAATTGATGAATAGATTAATCTATAAAAATTGTAAGCATAAAAACTTACAATTTTTTTGAATTTAAAAATCTTTATTTCATGCTTGAAAATTTGCCTAAAAACTGCAAAAAAATGGTTGCATTTCATAAATATTTATAGTAGAATTGAATTTGTATGACGGCATTGATGCGTGAAGTTGCTGATACACTAGG
>CANQZD010000012.1 GCA_947628275.1 uncultured Bacilli bacterium
TTTCTACTATACTCAATTTTATCATAAGACCCCCCCCCCCGATGTCAAGTTGATTTGCTTTTTTTCTATTTTTATGTTACCATGTATACAGATGAAGGAAACTTCATACAATAAAAAAGGATACATTCTGAAATCGCTATTATCAGATGTATTCCCAATATATTTTGTGAAACATCTGAAATCAACTTTTGTTGAAATCAGATGTTTTTGTCATTTATATAATAATGTAATTATTATAAAAAATAATAGTAGTATTATAATAAATTGAGATAATTCTCTCTTTGTCATAATTTACCACCACCTTTCTTTTATCTGTTGATAATAGAAAGGGAAAACACCTGATTTATTTCAGTTTGTATCCAATATCATTATAGCAAACGTTGCTTATTGAGTCAAATTTTATCAACATAAAAACATTGCAATTTCCGCAATATTTTTAAAATGCAAGAACAAGACGGACCACCTGAAGTTGATTTATACTTCTATTCTTACAAAAAACACCTGAAATCAACATTTCAGATGTTTTTCTTTTGTTTTATTTTTAACTAAATATTAACAACGTCCCCAATCAATCTTACCACGATTATTTTTTTCTAAAAAATCATTTGTTTTTGAAAAAGGTTTACTTCCAAAAAAACCATATCTTGCTGAAAAAGGTGAAGGATGAGGACTAGTAAGAACTAAATGACGAGAATTAGTAATATATTTAGCTTTTTCTTTAGCAAAATTACCCCATAGAATAAATACAATTGGTTCTTCTTTTTCATTTAAAACTTTAATAATATAATCAGTTAATCTTTCCCAACCTAAATTACGATGAGAAGCTGGAGTATCCTTGACAACTGTTAAAACTGCATTTAACAACAATACCCCTTCTTTAGCCCACCCTGTTAAATCTCCATCATTTCTAATAGGAATATTTAAATCATCGTATAATTCCTTATAAATATTTTGTAAAGATGGCGGCACTTTAATTCCTTTTTGAACCGAAAAAGAAAGACCATGAGCTTCTCCTACTCCATGATATGGATCTTGACCAACAATAACAACTTTAACATTACTATAAGGAGTTAATTTTAAAGCATTAAAAATATAATTCTTAGGTGGAAAAATTGTTTTACTATTATACTCATTATCCACAACCTGCATAAATTTTTTAAAGCCATCACTATTCCAGATAATATTTAATTTTTCATCCCAATCATTCCCTATCATAAAAACCTCCTACTTATGATATGTCTCATTATTATTAATTTTAAAACCCCTATATATTTGTTCTAACAAAAGTGCCCTAAACAAACCATAGGGAAAAGTCATTTTAGAAAAAGAAATTTTTAAATTACAAGCATTTTTAATTTCATCATGAAGCCCCAAGCTACTCCCAATAACAAATGTTATACACGGATACTTAATAAAACTTTCATCAAGCATTTTAGCAAACGTCACACTATCAAAGCTCTGTCCTTCAATACATAACGCTATTCGAAACTCATTATTTTTAAAATGTTTTTTTAATAAATCCCGTTCTTTTAAAAGGGAATCTTCATCTTTAACTTCCACTATTTCCAAAGAATGATACTTATTAATTCGTTTATTATAATCCATAACTAAAGATTTTAAGTATTCTTCTTTTAACTTACCCACGCATAACAATCTTATCATCACAAACTCCTGTTACTTCATCTTGTTTAGCACAAAAAACATTTTCAAAATCTATCTCATATTCCCTAAAAGTTTCAAACAAAGTTTCAAGGGCTTTTTCTTCAGTATTATTTTCATGTGACAAATGCATTAAAACAATCTTTTTCGTTTTATCCCCAATTAATTTAGCTAAATAAAAACTACTATCTTTATTAGACAAATGTCCTAAAGTCCCAACAATTCTTTGTTTAAGCCATACCGGATAACTACCATTAAGAAGCATTTCCACATCATGATTACTCTCAAACAAATAATAATCACAATTAGTCAAGAGTTTAAAATACTTCTGATTTAAATAGCCTGTATCAGTCAATGATACAATTTTTTGTTTATCTATAGTAATAATAAAATTTCTTGAATCAGATACATCATGAGACGTATGAAAAGAAGAAACCTTTATGTCGCCTATATAAAACTCTTCATCATAAATAACAACTTTATCATAATCTTTTAAAAATTCTAAATCATAATATTGTTTTTCAGTTAAATAAATAAACGGATGATATTGATGTAAAAAAACTTTTAAAGCACTAGTATGATCTTTATGAGTATGACTAATAACAATTGCTTCAATATTACTTGCATCCTCATCAATCATTTTTAAATGTTCTTTAATATATTTAGCATTTTTTCCTAAATCTAATAATATCTTATGATTTTCACTAGCAATAAAAGTTGAATTACCCTCACTACCACTAGCTAAAACAACTACTTTCATCGGTACAAACTCCATGGATTAAATGGTACTCCACCCCTCATTGGTTCACCTTTATAAGTTCCAAAATGTAAGTGTGTTCCTGTTGATGAACCAGAGTTTCCCATTGCTCCAATAACCTGACCACGCTTAACTTTACTTCCTACTCCAACATTAACACTAGCTAAATGGGCATAAATAATATCATAACCATTACCATGATTAATAATTATATAATTACCATACCCACTACCACAAGAACTACCTAAATAACCATTCTTAGGACAACCGGTATTAACACTTATAACAGTTCCTTCTCTCGCGGCATATATTGGTGAACCAAAACCAGTACCAGATATATCTAAGGCATCATGATGTGAACCCCAACGGTTTTCATAATCAGTAGTAATAACATATGGTTGATTAGTTGGCCATGCCCAGTCAAGACCCGTATCAATATATTGACCATAAACATAAGACTTAGGTCCAACTTTAGTAATTTCATCAACTTTTTCTCTTAAAGTAACATAACTAATCATGGTTGTTTCTTGACTTCGTTCACCATTTATTACTCGCATCTCTTGAGTAGTTCTAGCTTTTCCTGTTACTCCTGCTTGAGCTACAACGCTTTCACCATAATTTAAATTATCATCTACTTCTGTTTTCTTTTCATAAGCAATATCAACATCTTCAGTAACTCTTACTTCTTCAACTAAATTCATAATTGGATTAATAATACTATTATGAATTTCTTCTCCAATATTTAAAACCGTATTTTCCCCTCTTAAAGTCGGATTAGCAATCAATAATTCTCTAACATTTAATTTACTAGCTTCAGCAATACTTTCAAGTGTATCTCCTACTTGAACTTTATACCCATTCTTTTTCTCTGTTGTTCCATATAATAAATATTGACTTAATTCAGCTTTATCAGTATATATTTTATCTTTAACAGAAATATAAGCTTTTTTAATTGATACTGATTCTTCAAAATACATATGTTTAATAATAGAACCTACATCTTTAATTTCTTCTTGAGTATTATTTATATAATTTTTATAATCATCTTCATCAACAAAAGTTTTAACTAAATTCTCTAAAGCATCTTTAAAAACTTGTTCATCTAAAACTTGAATTTTAGTTTTAACTTCTGGAGTATTTTCATCAGTACTTGGTTTAGTAATCGTTACAATATATCCTTCAATTGTAAAATCACTAGCATCTTGAATCTTTTTATATATTTCACTCGCTGTACTAATTTTTTCATCATATGTAATATATTCTTGAATATCAAATCCAGTTGGTGGGAAAACATTTTGAACCTTATACTTATCTTTTATATCTTGTTGTTCATCATCAATCAAAGCCAACAATTCATCTTTATTAGCAATTAACCCCATCTTCTGTCCATCTAAATATACTTGATAAACTTGTTTAGGATAATAATTTGGCTTATCTTTAATTGAAAAAACCCCCAATATTAATATAACTATTCCAATAATAGCTACAACCAGTTTTTCCTTTAACTTCATACTATAGCCTTTCTAAAAAGTTTCTTCAACTTTTGTATAATTTTTAAAACAACTCTTATCTAATTCAAACAATAACTGAAACAATCCCGTATTACCACGTCGATGTTTAGCAATAATTAAATCAGTTGGTACAATCGTCTGTTTATTATCAGCTGTTTTATTTTCAAAATAATCTTGGCGATTTATAAATAAAACTAAATCAGCATCTTGTTCAATAGAACCAGATTCTCTTAAATCAGCAAGTCGTGGTTGATTACTTTCTCGTCTTTCAGCATTACGTGATAACTGAGCTAAAGCTATAACCGGAACTTTAAGTTCCATAGCCATAGTTTTAAAAGCTCTTGATATTTCTGATACCTCAACTTGTCGTGACTCAACTCGCCCTCCTGTAGTAACAAGCTGTAAATAATCAATAACAACTAAGCCTAAGCCCTCTGGTTTAGTAGCCAATCTTCGACATTTAGCTTTAATTTCAGAAGCAGTAATTGAAGCATTATCTTCAATATAAATATTAGTTTCAGACAACTCACTCATTGCTTCATTATAACGTTTCCAATCATTATGATTTAACATTCCTGTTTTTAACTTATCCCCTTCAATTTGTCCAACAGAAGCAATCATTCGATTAACCAATTGTTCAGCACTCATCTCTAAATTAAAGATAGCAACAGCTTTTTTAGTAGTAGCAGCAGCATTACAAGCTAAATTAAGAGCAAAAGCCGTTTTACCCATTCCTGGACGAGCCGCAATAATAATTAATTCACCTTCATGAAGTCCAGCCGTAGCTTTATCTAAATCAATAAAACCAGTTGCTAAACCCGTAATAGCATTTTTATTCTGAGCCATTAATTCCAAATTTTCCTGAGCTAATCTTAAAGCCTCCCCAATTGTTTTAAACTCTGAAACTTCTCTTGTCCTAATTACATCTAAAAACTTTCTTTCACTATTATCTAATAATTTATTTAAATCATCTTCTTCATTATAAGTATTAGTAATAATATTAGTTGCTGTATCAATTAACTTTCTTCTAGTTGCTTTTTCTTTAACAATATCCATATAATAATCTAAATTTGCACTAGTAACAACGGAATCAATAACCTCAGTTAAATAATCAACTCCCCCAATACTATTAAGATTTTTTTGTTTATCCAATTCATTTTTAACTGTTGTAATATCAATAGGTGTATTATTTTTATACAAAGCTACTAAAGCATTAAAAATCTTTCTATTTGCTTCACTAAAAAACATATCTTCTGTAATATTTTCAATAATTTTTTCCATAGCAACAGTATTTAAAAAAGCAACCCCTAAAACCGACATTTCTGCTTCTAAATTATTCGGCATAACTCGATTTGCCAAGAATACCACCTACTTTCTTAAAACAACTTTAATCTTAAATGAAACTTTTTTATGAAGAACAACTTGAACCTCATAAGTACCTAAACTAGCTAAAGCCTCATCAGTTTTAATCATTTTTTTATCAATATCATAACCCCATTTTTTAAATTCATCACTTATTTGTTTAGTTGATACAACTCCAAAAACTTTATCATCCTTACCAGTCTTAACTTTAAAAACCATTTCTTTATTTTCTAACTTTTTCTTAATTTCATTTAAACTATTAACTAATTTTTCTTCTTCTAACTCTCTTTTTTCAATTGCAAAATCTAACACTTCTTTACTTCTTTTAGTAACTGGTACAGCAAGATTATTCTTAATTAAATAATTTTTAGCATAACCATCACTAACTTCAATAATCTGATCTTTCTTCCCCTGTTTTTTTACATCTTTTAATAGAATAACTTTCATCAATATTCACCTTCAATCAGTATTCTTATTATAGCAAATTAAACCACAAAAAAAAAGATTATATCTAATAATAATCATTTACAGCAATCATAATAATATTGATTACTTTTTTTCTGTTTACCTCTTTTTAAAACTAATTGTTTCTTACAACTAATCATATTTTTATTTACAAAACCATATTTTTGATAATATAACTCATCACTATTTAAACATAAATTAGCTTGTTTAAACTTTTTAAGCCATCTAAAAGAAGGATACTTCCCATTAAAATCTTTAACATACGCGACAACATCAACCACACAATTAGCTTCTCTATCCATTGTTTTTACAATTACATAATTGGCATCTTCTAAATTAATCATTGAATATTTCTGATAACCATCGCTACCCCATTCTCGTACATTAAATACACCATTAGTATAAGCACCCTTAACAATTATAGAATTACAATTTTTTTTCAAATCGGTTAAACCAATAATATTCTTAGGAAACCCCATAGGCATAAAAGCTAATTTTTTAACCCCAATATCCTTTAAAGCACATATCTGTTCATAAAAGTATGCTTTCCGATAATTTTTCTCACCCAAAAGATTATAAATAGCCAAAATTAAATTCAAACCATCTTCTTTATCTAATACATAGCCTCGATGTTTCATATATTTTTTTAAAACCACTAAATTACGCATTTTTTCTTTATCAGTTTCCATTAATATACTAAATTTTTGACTACAATAAGCAATATCTAACCATATATCAATATCTAATAAAGAATCTAAACTAATTTTGTTCATTAAAATCATACCCTATATCATCAATTAACCAACTATTATCTTTATTTACTAATACAAACTTATAATCATCATCTCTTCTACAAACATTTTCATACAACGCATCATCACATATCTTTAATCTAACTACACTTTCAATTCGATCTTCAGTAGCATAAATAGGATGAATCTCTTTTTCTAAAAAATTAAACATCGCAATTGCACTATAAGTATGTAAAGGCGTAAATTCATCTTTTAAAACTTTATAATAAGTTACTCCATTATCTTCTTTTAAAATCTCAAAATTAGCAGTTAATTTATCATATAATGTAGAAGTAACCATAAATTTCAAACTATCCGTAAAATCATTAGTTAAAACCATATACTTTTCATTATCATCCTCAGTAAAAGAAGGTTCAACATCAGTTAACTTATAATACTTAATTGGATCAAAATACCCAATAATATCATCCCTTCTACTCTCAATAATATTCATAATTTCAATTTCATCAAGTGAAGAATTATTAACAAAATTATAAGTCTTTTCCTCAACCGGCTTAACCGGATCTCTTAAATCAATATTTTCACCCTTCTTATTAAACTGTAACACTACAGCCACAACAATCCCTAATAATATAACGGCTAAAATAATTAAAATATATGGTACCAATTTTTTTAACTTAGCTTTCATTTTCATCTTCCTTTACTATCACTTTAATTTTTTTCTTTATCCTTTGTATTGTATTATCAATTTGTTTAGCACTTTTGTCAAGCTTTTTAGCAATTTCTTGATAATTAAGACCATCAAGTAATTCTTCAAAAACCATAAGTTCAAACCCCGATAAAGTATAATTTAACTTACTTTTAATTCTCTCTAAATAATCCTCTTCACTAAATTTAATTAAAGGGTCAGAATTTTCATCCGCAATAATATCCTTTAACAAAACCCCTGAATCATAAAATTCATAATCCAACGATAAATTATCATTATTAATTTTATTTTTATAAGTATTAGCTTGTTTAATAACTTTTAATAAACGTCTTTCGACACATAAACTAACAAAAGTTTTTAACCCTGCATCTTTTTTTTCATCATATGCCGCTAAAGCATTAGAATAAGCAAGCAATGCTTCTTGTTCAAAATCCTTCGGATCAATACCACACTTTATTGCCCCATTTAAATATTTTTTTATCATAAATTTAATATGTGGTTCACAATAATCATATAACCGACTTTGAACATCTTCATTACTCTCACAAACCATATTATATAACTCATTTTCTTCTACATTATTATATTTCATAAATCCCCCATCTTATATATTAATAAAGCACTAGCAACCGAAGCATTCAAACTATTTACCTCACCCCTCATCGGTATTTTAACCAACTCATCGCAATTTTTTAAAACCAAAGGACTGATACCCTTTCCTTCATTACCAATAACCAAAACCTTTTTAGGTGCATAACTTACACAACGATAATCCTTTCCCGACATAATCGAACCATAAACAAAATAACCATTATTTTTAAGTTTTTTAATTATCTCCACTAAATTAGTAACCTTAACAATCTTCACATAAGAAGTTGTTCCAACACTTGTCTTAATTACCACATCATTAACCATTACACTTCGATCTTTAGGAATAATAATACCTTTTACTCCAGCAGCCTCACAAGTCCGCGCAATAGCTCCAAAATTATGAGGATCCTCTAAATGATCAAGAATAACAATAAAATCTTCCTTAAGCAAATCATCAAAACCGGCATATTCATAATCATCACTTAAAATAACTACCCCTTGATGATTACCTTTACATTTCTGATTTAAAGCTTCAACCGGTAAACAATCATAATGAAGATGATTTTCCCTTAAATAATCTATCACCTTCTTATCCTTTAAAGTTTGACTAATATATACTTTTTTAATAATTTTAGGATTTGTACTAAATAAAACATTTTTACCATAAGAAAGCATATAACCACCGCCATCATTATACAATAAAAAAAGAAGGGTTGCAAACCTCTTAATTATGTTCTTCTTCTTTTTCTATTTCTTCTTTATCTTGGACTTTACCATATTTAACAACTTCATCAATTTCTTCTTTAGTAATAGTCTCTCTTTCAATTAAAGTATTAGCTAATTGCATGACTAATTTTTTATTTTCCTTAAGAATTTTTTTAGCATTAGCATAACACTCATTAATAATCTTTCTTGATGCTTGGTCAATTTCCAAAGCAACTTGATCAGAATAATTCTTAGTCTTATTATAATCTCTACCTAAGAAAACATTCTCACTAGATACTTCATAACGCATTGGCCCTAAATCAGACATTCCGTATTCTGTAACCATACTTCTAGCTAATTCAGTTGCCCGTTTAAAATCGTCACTAGCCCCAGTTGTAATATCATCTAAAAATAACTCTTCACTAGCTCTTCCCGCTAAAGTACTAGTAATCATTGCTAACATTTCTCTTTTAGTATATCGAGATATATTGTCTTCCTTTGGTGTATACGCTGTATATCCACCAGCCATACCACGTGGAATAATAGTAATCTTTTGTACTTCCATTGCATCTTCTAATTTCAAGCCAATAACAGCATGACCAGACTCATGAACCGCAGTTAACCACTTAATATTATCACTAACTTTTCGTGAAACCTTAGCTGGTCCCATTAAAACTCGGTCAGTAGCCTCATCAATATCTTTAATTGTAATACTCGTCTGATCTTTTCTAACC
Source organism: uncultured Bacilli bacterium (assembly GCA_947628275.1). GTDB lineage: Bacteria > Bacillota_I > Bacilli_A > RF39 > UBA660 > Ventrenecus. The sequence goes on from CANQZD010000012.1 coordinate 9,246, forward strand.
GCTAATAAAGCAGCTTCATTAAGTAAATTCTCTAAATCTGCCCCACTAAAGCCAGAAGTTCTTCGACTAATACTTTTTAAATCAACATCACTAGCCAAAACTTTATCTTTAGCATGAACTTTTAAAATAGCTTCTCTTTCTAAAGTATCAGGTAAACTAACCGTTACTTGACGGTCAAATCTTCCAGGTCGCAATAAAGCTGGATCTAAAACATCTGGACGATTGGTAGCTGCAATAATAATAATTCCTTCATTAGCTCCAAAACCATCCATTTCAGTTAATAATTGGTTAAGAGTTTGTTCCCGTTCATCATGACCTCCACCAATACCAGAACCTCTTTGACGTCCCACAGCATCAATTTCATCAATAAATATTAAACATGGTGCATTTCTTTTAGCTTCCTTAAACATATCACGAACACGAGACGCTCCAACACCAACAAACAATTCAACAAAATCAGAACCACTTATAAAATAAAATGGCACATTAGCTTCCCCAGCAACAGCTTTAGCAAGCAAAGTTTTACCAGTTCCTGGAGGACCTACTAATAAGACACCTTTAGGAATTCGAGCTCCAAGTTTTTGAAATTTCTTTGGACTTTTTAAAAAATCAATCAACTCTGCTACTTCTTCTTTTTCTTCTTTTAAACCAGCAACATCACTAAATCTAACTTTACCACCATTTTCACTTAACTTAGCCCGACTTTTACCAAAATCCATTGACCCTTTATTAGTATTAGCCATCTTAATAAAGATAAAATAGGTTGCCCCAACTAAAATAACCAATGGTAAAATATTAATAATAATATATAACCAAGATACTTTACCAGGATCAGCATTAGTCTCATATACTTTTAAATTATTAGCTTCAGTATACTTAACAATACTATTTAATTCAGCATCAACTACTTTAGCTTTAAACTTTTCATTCTCACTATAACTAGCTAACTTTCCTTCAACATAATATATACTTTCCTCAGAACTAGGAGTAATTGAAATCTCGGTAACTGTTTTATTAGCTATTTCGGTCATTAACTCTCCAGTTGTTATCTCTCTAGTTATCGTTCTTCCCATATTTAAAACATTTAATATAACAAATATTACTAATATTAAAATCAAATATGGAAACAAATTTTTAATTGTATTTGTATTATTTGTTTTTTTCATTTCATAATTCCTTTCTTTCGTATTTATATATTATATCACACTTTTCATAATTGTCTAAATCATATTTAGATTTTTTAAGCCCCAATAGCCATAAGACTTTACCAGCACTATCAATCATAATTAAAACCTCATCTTTTTTACTAGGCAAAACATGCTCATCAATCAAAATATCCTTTACTTTCTTATGACCTAAATTCTTAACTTCCATCACCATTCCCAGTTTTCGATGAATAATATATAACGGTAACACAACATCTTTACTACTTAAATGAATTTCATAATTACTCTTACTACCAAAACAATCAGTTTTTACTAAAATACCATCATTTAACTTAACTAAATCAGTACAAACTAGCTGCTTATCATCTTTACTAATCGGCAAAGCCTTAACTATTCTAAAACAATTTTTACCAACCTCGAGATTATACTCTTTTGTTAATTCTAACCGATTTTTCTTCCGTTTTAATAAAAAATTAATTATTCTATCATAACTTTTAACATTTAACTTTTTAACATCATTTTGCATAATCTGTTTCAAAATCTTTTTCAAATATTCTTTTTTTAAAAAATCATCAAGCTTATTAAACTTTTCTAAATCATAGTCTTCACCATTTTTAAGTTCCTTATCTATTATATCCAACTTATCATTTAAGTATTCCACCAAAGCATTTAATTCTCTACTAAACTTAAAAAATTTAGATTCAACATTACCAACTTCTTTTTCCATAAGAGGTACAACATTTTTTCTTAATCGATTTCTTAAATGTTCTTCATGATAATTAGTATAATCAATCTTATAATCCCAATTATTTTTCTCTAATTCTTCTAAAATTTGTTGTTTAGTTAAATTTAATAAAGGTCTTTTAAAAACAACACCACCAATAGTTTCAATCGGCTTAATCCCTACAATAGCATCAAGCGTACTTCCCCTCATCAACTTCATTAAAATAGTTTCCATTAAATCATTAGCATGATGAGCCGTAACAACATAATCATAATTATACTTTTTAATAAGCATCGTAAAAAAAGCAATACGCTTCTCCCGCGCCTCTTCTTCCGTAAAATGCCCCTTATCGTAGGAATTAATCTTGACACATTCAAAAACCAAACCATGAGTCCCACAAAAATGTTCTACAAAAGCCTCTTCTAAATCACATTCAACTCGGGTTTGATGATTAACATGCGCTACTACTAAAGCCAACTTCATCTTATCTTTTAACTTTACTAACTCATTTAAAAGATACATAGAATCCGGCCCGCCTGAAGTCGCTACAATAATTTTATCATTATCATTAATTACATCTAACATGAGCAAAAAACTCCTTTTAAAACAGCCTTATTGTAACAAGTTATCTACTTAAGTTCAAGACTAATTAAAAAAAAAGTTAAGCTACTATATAGCTGAACCTACAACATTTATACTTGCTTCAAAATTTTGACCTTCAACTTCATTACCAGCTGCATCAGATATCCATAAATATAAATTATAAGTTGTTTGCCCCCCATTAGTTACCTTTTCACCAACTTTGGTACCACCACTAAGAACCCCAGTATCTAAAATATAAGATGTCCCTAAATTGGTAATATTTAAATTCTTAGTTTCAGAATTTATAACTTTTAGCTCTTGACCAACCGTTGGTTTTTCTTCACCTGTTTTATATAAAGCATATTTAATATTACCTACACCTAGTGTATTAGTTTTTAATGTATTTAATGTTAAAGTATATTGACTTTTAATCGTGCAAGTGTTAGTTATAGTAAAAGTATACGGATTACCACTTAAACCAACCCTATCAGTAGTAGGATATGTATTATTTAAATTAATACTTGCTGTATCTTCATGATAATCAATACTAAAACAACCAACATTTACTTCATTAATTCCAGCTTGTTCTTCAACAATAAGCCATAAAGCAAAAGACCTAACCGCAAATAAACCAACAATTATTACTAAACAAACCACTAATAATGATAAGCATTGCTTTAACTTCATACTACCATTTCCCATCTAAAACTACTTTAAGTATATAATATTTTTCTAAAAAAGAAAAGTTTTACTTAATATTTCTTACTTCTCTTTCTAAATCTCGTTTCTTAATACTTTCTCTTTTATCATAAAGTTTTTTACCCTTACATACTCCAATTAATATTTTTAAATGACTATTTTTAAAATAAGCCTTCAAAGGAATAAGACTAATACCATCAAGTTCTCTCATTTCCCTTAATTTTTTAATTTCACTTTTATGTAACAATAACTTTCTACTTCTTCTCTCATCATGATTAAAACTATTAGCCTCTTCATACTTAGCAATATAAATATTTAAAGCATACACTTCATTATCCTTAAAAACCACATAACTATCTTTTAAATCAATTGAACCATTTCTTACACTTTTAATTTCACTACCAACTAAACTAATACCTGCTTCTACTTCTTTTAAAATTGTATAATCAAAATAAGCTTTTTTATTCTTAACTTCCATTTAATCACGACCCTCTACTAATTCAAAATCAATCATTGCCGTAGCCTTTGAACTACTAACACATTTAACATGTACCTTATCCCCCAATCGATAAGTCTTTTTAGTACTTTTACCAACAAGCGCTAATAAATCTGATACATAATTAAAATAATCACCCTTTAAACTACTAACATGCACTAAACCTTCAATAAGATTAGGCAATTCCACAAAAAAGCCAAAGTTAGTTACCCCACTTATTATTCCATCAAACTCTTCACCAATATGATTTTCCATATATTCTGCCATCTTCATATCCATAACATCTCTCTCAGCATTCTGGGCATTAACTTCTTTTTCACTAGAATGTTCAGCAATCGTTACTAAATTACTCTCTAAATAATTAATAGTACTCATCGAAAAATCTTTTTCAATTAAATACTTTTTTAATAACCGATGAACAGTCAAATCCGGAAATCTTCTAATTGGACTAGTAAAATGAGTATAATTTTTACTAGCTAAACCAAAATGACCAATATTTTCTTTTTGATAAACAGCTTTTTTCATACTTCTAAGTAACAATGTTGATAAAAGCTCAAATTCCGGTTTATCTTTTAATTCTAATAATATTTTCTGCATAGTTTTAGGACTCATATCCACAATTCTAGTTTTTAAATGATATCCTAGTAACTTAACCATATTAACAAAATCATCAATTTTTTCACTATTTGGTTCCCCATGAACCCGATATATAAATGGTAAATCCATATTACTAATATGAGTAGCAACCGTTTCATTAGCCGCAATCATAAAATCTTCAATTAACTTCTCTCCATCTTCTCTTACAACTTTAACAATGTCAATCGGTACTCCTTTATCATCTACTACAACTTCAGCTTCATCTAATTCAAAATCAATATAGCCCCGACCAATTTTTTCTTTACGTAAGATATGCGCTAATTCATTCATCTTTTTTAAAGTAGCAACAAAAGGAGCATACTCTTCATCATATTTATCTCGCATTAAAATATCATTTACTTTAGTATAAGTCATTTTCTTAGCACTTTTAATATAACTTGGAAAAATATCATAACTAACAATCTTACCTAATTTATCAATTTTCATAACACAAGACATTGTAAGTCTTATAACCCCTTCATTTAAAGAACATATACCATTAGATATTTGATGAGGAAGCATCGGAATAACCGTATCAGCTAAATAATTAGATGTTGCTCTTTCATAAGCAGCATCACCCAAAGCTGTATTTTCTTTAACATAATTTGATACATCAGCAATATGAACCCCTAACTCATATAAATCATCAACCATTTTTAAACTAATCGCATCATCAATATCTTTAGTATGATCTCCATCAATTGTAAAAATTAATTCATTAGTTAAATCAGTACGACCTTTTAAATCACTTTCATTTACTTCCGTTGGAATCTTTTTTAACTCTTCTTCGACCTCACTACTAAACTCAGTTTCAATATTATACTTATACGCTATCGATAAAATATCAATACCAGGATCATCTTTATGCCCAATTACCTTCTTAACTTTCCCTAAAAACTTATTTTTTCCTAATTCCTTAACCAGTTCAATAACAACCTTAGAACCAACAACACAAGGTTTTAAAGACTCTTCATCAATAACTAAATTAATTTTAATCTTATCATCATCTAAAATAACACTTAAACCAGCACCATTATTAACAACTTCACCAATCAAATTTTTAGATTCTCTTTTTAAAACCCGAATAATTCTTCCTTCTCTTTTAAGACCTTGTCTAACAATCTCTGCTAAAACGATATCATCATGAATCGCCCCATTACAATCTTTATCATTAATATATAAATCTTCTTCTTTATCTAAAATAACAAAACCAAAACCTTTTTTATTGGCAGAATAACGACCAATTTTTAAATTTGGACAATTCTTTAACAATAAATATTTATCTTTCTTCGTTTTAAAAATAACATATGAATTAACTAACTCTTCTAAACATGTTTGTAAATCCTTTAATTCTTCAGGACTTTTTAAACCTAATAAATCATTTATCTCAATTAATGTTTTAGCTTCATGAATATCATCTAATTTTTCTACAACAGCCTCTTTCATAGCCAACACCTCTAGTCTATTATAACCTATTTATAAATAAAAAAAAACATTTAAAAAAAAATTTTGCAACTGCAAAACCTTAAATTAAGAACAACGCTAAAGAAATAAGTAAAAACAAAATTCCTAATAACATAGTCAGTCTAGATATAAATAACTCTAAACCTCTTTCCTTAACATTTCCAAATAATCTTTCATTACTTCCACCAATAATTTGACCAGCATCACTAGCCTTATTACTCTGTAATAAAACAATGGCAATTAATAAAATTGATACAATAAGTAAAATAGTCTCTAACATACTCTGCCTCCAATACAGTTAATAATTTACCATAAATAAAGGAAAATAGCAACTAGCTTTTTTTAGAGAGTTTATCTTCAATTTCCATTAATCGATTATATTTAGCAATACGTTCACCCCTTGACATAGAACCAGTCTTTATAAAAGGAATACTTAAACCAACAGCAAAATCCGCAATAAAAGTATCAAGGGTTTCCCCACTTCGATGAGAAATCATCGTTTTAAAATTGCCTTTCTTAGCCATCAAAACTGTCTTTGTCATTTCCGTTACAGTTCCAATTTGATTAGCCTTAATCAAAATCGCATTCCCAGCATTTAACTCAATACCTTCTTTTAAATACTTAGGATTAGTTACAAAAGCATCATCACCAATTACCATAATCTTATTACCAAGAAGACTAGTTAACTTAGCAAAAGAGGTCAAATCATTTTCCTCAAAAGGATCTTCAATACTAATAATTGGATACTTATCTACCAACATTTCATAATATTTTAATAAATCTTCTTTACTCATTTCTTTATTATCAAGCCGATAAATTTTCTTAGTCCGATCATACAAACTATTAGCCGCAACATCTAAAGCAATATAAACATCTTTGCCAGGAATATAACCACTGTCACTAATTGCCTTACAAAGCAAATCAAGCGCTAAACTATTATAAGCAAGTAAAGGGGCAAAACCACCCTCATCACCAACTCCTGTAGCTAACCCTTGTTCCTTTAAAATTTTCTTTAAAGTATGAAAAACTTCTGAAGCCACCCTGATTTTTTCACTAACCTTAGGAACAACAGGAACAATCATAAACTCCTGAATATCTAAGTTATTATCCGCGTGCATTCCCCCATTTAAAACATTTACACAAATAATTGGCATTACTACCCGACCACTAGATAAATACTCATATAACTCTAAACCTTCACTTTTAGCCAAAGCTTTAATCGTACATAACGAAACAGCTAAAAGCGCATTAGCCCCTAACTTACTTTTATTTTCTGTACCATCTAATTCTATTAACATCTTATCAATTTTTAATTGGTTCAACTCACAACCCATAATCTTATCTCTAATAACCGTATTAATATTATTGACGGCTTTTAAAACCCCTAAACCATTATATCTTTTCGGATCATTATCCCGTAATTCTAAAGCTTCTTTCATTCCCGTTGAAGCCCCTGATGGTACACTAGCAACACTTACCACACCATTAGAACAAACCATCCTTGCCTCTACTGTTGGATTACCTCGTGAATCTAATATCTCTCTTGCTCGAATATCTTTAATTTGAATCACTAATACCACCTTTTTTCTTATTATTAGTATAAAACAAAAAAAGAACTTCATACAAGAAAAAAAAGAAGTAACTTACACTTCCTTTACTATATAAAACTATATGATCTACTCTTTAACAAAAAGCATAATGTACTACTTAAAACGCCATATAATATCAAAAAGACCCCAACAACTTGATAAAGACTTAAATTAACAAAAGGATTTACCATCAATAAAATACCAATAAATAAAACCATTACACTAACCATTAAAGAAAAATTCCAACTTTTTTCTTCAACTCGTTTTAACCTAAACATTAACTCTAAATCTTCCGCACAAATTAAAATAAACCATACCCCTAACATCACATTAACACTACTAAACATTGTAATAATACCTATAATAATACTTCCAATAGCATACAAAATATTAAAGTCGAATAAACTAATATCATCCTTAAGTAAAAATGCCAAAAATTTAACTATTCCATATAAAATAAAGATTAATCCTAACCAAATATTAGCCTTAAAAGCTAAAAAACATAACAAAACGCCTAAAACAATTAATAAACAATTAATAATAAGATTTCCATTCAATATCTTAAAATACTTTTTTTCACTAGCTGACAAAACTCTTTCATTATCCTTTAAAGGTAAAAAGAAAAATCTTCTTTGTTTCTTCTTAGAACTCTTACTTTTTCTTACTTTTTCCTTATCATTATACATATTACCACTCCTAATATAAATTATAAAATACTAAAATTGACAAATCAAGCATTTTATTCTATAATATACAACCAAATAAGGGGGATAATAATGAAAATCAAAGACATATCATTACAAGATTTTTATAACTTTATTAAAGACCATCCATTAGCAAGCCATTATCAAACCATTAACTATGCCTTACTAATGAGTGAACAAGGCTATGAACATGATATTATTGGTTACGTTGATGAATTAAACCACATCTATGCCGTTTCCCTAATTTTATTTAAAAACATCAATAAAAACCAAAAATATGGCTATGCTCCCAAAGGTTTTATTATTGACTACTTTAACGAACAACTAGTAAGAGCATTTACCAAAGCCCTTATTAACTACTACAAGAAAAAACACGTTATCTTTATTAAAATAAACCCAGAAATAGCTACCAAAGAAATAACCAAAAACAAAACAATTAACCTTCAAAATCTTCAAGTAAAACAAATATTAATTAACAATAACTATCAAAAACTAAAAGATAACCTTTATTTTGAATCACTAATTCCTCGTTACAATGCTATCATCAATTTAAAAGAATTTGACTTAAAAAAGACTTCTAAAAATACCCGCAACAAAATCAACCGTTCCCTAACTAAAGGTTTAAAACTAGAACTTCAAGAACGCCAAGGCTTAGATATCCTAGAACCATTTATTAGAAGAAAAAAAGCCTGTGATGAATTTTACTATAAAGACTACTATAACGCATTTAAACAAAACGACATGATTGACCTTTTACTCGTATCAATTGATGCCCAAGAATACCTTTTAAATGCTAGAAAAATCTATGAAGAAGAATTAGAAAAAAATAATCACTATAACGAAGAATTAATCAAAAATAATACCAAGAAAAACATCAATAAAAAAATGATGTCTGACAAAAAAATCCTAGCCTATAAAAATGACGTTTTCCTAGCTACTGAACTAAACAAAAAAGGCGAAAAAAAATATATAGCTGGCGCTCTAATAATTAAATACCAAAACCGAGTTAATATCCTCATAAGTGGCTATGATAAAAAATACAAATCATTTAATCCAAACTATTTTTTACACTACGCTATTATTAAATATTATCAAAATAACTATGACTACTTAGATTTAAATGGCATGACTGGCGACTTTGATAAAACAAACCCTTACCATGGCCTAAATGAATTTAAACTAGGTTTCAATCCTAAAATGTATGAATTTATTGGAGAATTTGACTTACCAATTAAACCAAGAACTTACCAAAAACTAAGAAAAAAAGGCGAATTAGCCAAAATATTTAATAAACCAAACTTAAAAAAGAAAGCCTAAAAAACTTTCTTTTGGATATTATTTTTCAATCTTATTAATACCATCTATACTAAATCAGATCAAAATCTAAAATGTGCACGAATAATACCCGAGTGCACATTATTATTATGACCAAAAACAAATCAATTATTGTTCCTTTTTTTGGTAACGTTCTAACTCTTCACAATTAATAGCCAAACTAATTGCCACCACATTAGCTAATAAATAAAGCCAAATCATTAACACCACAAAATGTGCAAGCCCACCATATAAAATATCATAATGAGCAAAATTATTAACAAAAAAAGAATATAACCATGTAGCTAGTCCAAAACCAATTGTCGTAAACAAAGCTCCCTTAGTTGTATAAGATGATGGTATATATTGATCAGGAGCCATAGAATAAATAATCTTAATCAAGAAAAAAGTTAAAAACCAAGAAACTGGACCCTCACCAATCATAATAACCAAAATAATAGCATTCGTAACCTTACTATTCATATTAACATACTTAACCAATTCAATAATCTTATTACCAAAACCAGGAATCAATAATAAGAAAATCAACAAAATAACTAATATAAATATCATAAATATTGATTTAACTTTTCTTTTAATAAAACTAGTATTTTTAACATGATATAACTGATTACTTGTAATAATAATTGAACTAGCTCCCGTTGAAGCCGTATAAAACGAAATTAACAAAGTTATCATAAATGCTGGTGTCATACTTATTTCTTGAACCATCGGCATAATTAAAAGAGCAATTTCCTGACCAAAAGCCTTACTAATAAAATTAGTAATAAAATCATACGAAACATTAAATAAAGATGCTCCATAAGCAATAAGAGTAATCGTTGGCACAATTGCTAACAAAAAAAAGAAAGCAAGTTGTCCTGGTAAAACCAACATCTCAGGCTTAAGCATAATCTTTCCTAATCTTTTAACAACATTTTTTACTTTCTTTATTAATTTATTCATTACTTTTCTTCTTTCTGTTCATTCTTTTGGCTTTTAATATCAATTGCACACTCATTAATCGCATCACTAATATCTTTTAAATCATCTAAAATCATACTATAACCAATAAATATTCCATAATCATAAGGTAAACTCTTAAATTCCTTATTTAACTTATGAATATAACTAGTAATCTGTTTTTGATTATAACCAACAGTATATATCATAAATTCTGTACCATCAGTTCTAATAATATCAGTATTATCTAATTGATTTCTAATTAAAACATTAGCTACACCTTGAATTTGCTTATCGCCCTCTTCATAACCAAGTGTATCATTAATTTCTTGTAACTTATTTAAATCCAACATAATTACACATTGTGGATAAATAGTATTCTTATTCCACGCTTCTAAATTTTCATTTAAATAATTTCGATTCTTTAAAGAAGTTAACTGATCAATATATTTTAACTTATCATCTTTTTTAATCTTCTTGGCAATTCTCACTTTTTTAGTATTATGGAAAATTAATAACAATATTAATCCAATAATCAAAATAAAATAGAAAGAATACTCAGCTAACGTTGAAATAACATTACCCTCTTTTTCCGTTAACTTATTATGATAAAAACCACTTTCCTTAAGCGTATTATTATCTAAATAATTAATATATTTACTTAATAATCGATTAAAACCATCACTATTTAAAGATACCAAAGAATAATTAACATTAGTCTTATTTTCATAAATCTTTTTAAACTTTCTTAAATCACCTTTACTATGATAATTACCTAAATTCTCATCAATAATAATAATACTATCTTTATTCTTAATAATCTTTTTCCAATCTTTTTCTCGGTCATACTTAATAATATCTAAATTACTATCACTTAACTCACTTAATAATAAAGTATTATCCTCAACATAAACCTTTTTACCAGCTAAACTATCTAAAGAACTAATATACATATCACTATTTTCATAAACAAAAACCTGATATCCTAAATTAATATTTGTTGGAATATAACTAGCATTATAATCTCTACTATAATAATTCATAAACAAACTAACATCATTACTATCAATCTTCTTAATTAATTTCTTAAGATTTTTATGTTTAGAATACTTAATATCAATACCAGAAAATAAATTAAAACTCTTTAAATAATCAGTAACTATACCCCCAACATTTCCACTACTTAAAGTTTCATAAGGGCTATTATTTACTAAACCATAATGAATATCTCGACTTTGCATATCAACTAAATCTTTATCAGAAATCTTTAAATCTTTTATAAACTCATTACGTTCTTCTAAAGCAATATTTTCTTTTAACTTAGCTTGCCATTTAACAAAATACTTCTTCATGACACTCATTAATCTTGAATCACTAACATCATTCATATAATAATAATATTTAACATCACTAAAATGATAATTAATATTATAATTTTTTTCTAAAATAGTATCAATATACTCCATTCTTGGTACAACAAAAGCCTCTACCTCACCATTATCCAAAGCATTAATTAAATCATCACGACTATCATAAGTCTTACTTAAAACATTAAGATTTTCAAAATATTTTTTTAAATAAGAATTATTTGAACTTAAAATACCAACCGTTTTTCCACTTAAACTTACATAACTAGGCATCACAGTTTTTTCTTTACTAACATAAACATAATGATCAGCATAAAACTCTAAAGCACCACTAGGTAAAATATTAGAAACCCCAAACATGGCTCCCGTAACATCTTCACCATTTTTATAAGTAATATTATTAAACTTTAAATTATACTTTTCTCCTAAATCATTTACAAAAGAATAAAAAATACCTTTCCCATTCTTCCCAAAAATATTCTCATCATTAACAACATTAATATTTGTAACCTTATTAACTGAATCAGTTATCCACTCTTTTTCATATTGATTTAATCGATTACTATCTCGGAAAAAATACCAACAAACACCACCAACACCTAACAACAGAACAACACTTATAATAATAATCTTCTTTTTCATAACAACTTACTCCTTATCTTTAATAGGGGTATTATTATTCCATATAAGAGCACCACGATTAATATTCTTTGCCCCCATTAAGGTAAAACCTCCCACACTCTCAGTTGACTCTTGAACAATTGTATATTCTAAATCATACTTACTTTGATATTCACTAGAAATAACTTCTAAACTCTTACTAGCCACAGCTTTTGCTGCATCTAAACTAGCCTTATCATTAAATAAAATTCTAATATATATAATCTTTCCATGAACATTTACAGCAACATCACTTACAATCTCATTTTCTTTAATCTTATTTATCAAAGCTAATTGGTCCTCTTCTTTAAAAGGAAAATCTTTAATATCATCAAGTCTATCACCATAACTAGAAACATTACCACCAAAAAAATACTTAACAATTACTACTCCCATTATACAAAAACAAACGAGAACAATTGTGATTAAAACAATCAAAACCCGATTTCGATTCCACATATCCTTAATTTTTTTCATTTTTCTAAACATTCCTTTCCGTCTCACTGTGTTCGTCTTCAAGAAACAAACGACAATGAAAATAAAATCTTCAATAAATTTTTGTTCTTTGTTATAATAGTAAACTGTTATTAGGTATACTACAAATCACGCGGAGGTGAGTGGTGTTAAGATTTTTATTTCTTAAACCCGTATTTTTATATGTGTAGATTTTCTCTAAAGTACAAATGAGTGTGCCTTTAAGTTTTTATATCTTATGTTTATAGAGCACGAAACCTTATCCTTGTTTATCAATATTCCGATATATTTAAACAGAGATTATCAGTCAATGCCTTTTAACAAAAATATTTTAGAAAGGAATTATTTATGTTAAAAACAATTTATCATAATTGTGCTGGTATTGATGTTCATAAAAAGACTATTGTTGTTACCATTGCTAAAACTAATAAAGAAAATGTTACTGAGTATGAAACCAAAACTTTTAAAACCTTTACTGATGATTTAATTAAATGTCGTGAATGGCTTGTTGATAACGATACTTTTGATATTTGTATGGAGTCTACTGGTAAATATTGGATACCTGTTTTCAATGTTTTAGAAACAGATTGCAATTGTGTTATTTCTCATCCTAAATACGTTAGAAGTATTCCTGGTAAAAAAACTGACAAGAAAGATTCTAAATGGATTGCTGATATATTTAAATATGGATTAGTTGAGCCTTCCTTTATGCCACCAAAAGATATCAGAGATATGCGAGATTTATTACGGTATCGTAAAAAATTAGTTAACAATCGAACTGGAGAAAAAAATAGATTTCAAAATTCTCTTACTGTTTCTAACATTCAAATCTCTAGTGTTGTTTCTGATGTTTTTGGTGTTACTGCTCAATCTATTCTTAAATTAATGCTTTCTAATCCCAATTTAACTTTAGATGATATTACACCTTTACTCAAGAAAAATTTGAAGTCTTCCCCAGAAGATATTTTGAAATCTATTAATGGTACTTTTGATGATGCTCAGTCATCAAAAATGTCTATTTGTTTAAGTCACTTTGATTCTTTAAATGATTGCATTGATACGCTTGAAGAATCTGTTCTTAAACTTGCTATGAAATACACTAACCAAGTTAAACTACTTTTAACTGTTCCTGGTGTTAGTGAAATCACAGCGATTACTATTATATCAGAAATTGGTGTAAATATGAATGCTTTTGTTGATGATAAACATCTTGCTTCTTGGGCTGGCCTTACTCCTAGATGTAAAGAATCTGGTGGTAAAAAGCAATCTACTAAGATTACTCATGCCGGTCAATATATTAAGCCCTTACTTGTTGAATGTGCTCATTGTGCTATCAAAGATAAACATTGTCCTTATATTAAAGCTAAATTTGAAACTTTAAAAAAGAAACATGGTTATAA
>CANQZD010000013.1 GCA_947628275.1 uncultured Bacilli bacterium
GAAAAATGAATTAAATGATATATCACTTGGTAATACATTTCCAATATTAGATGAAGAAGGATTAAAATTAAAACCATTTACTTTTACTATAAAGAATAATTGTGATGATTATGCAGATTATGAAATAAGTTTAGAGATGTTAAGTGAAACAAATTTAGATAGTGAGTTTATAAAAATAGCTTTAAATGAAAAAGGAGATAAAGGAGTACCAACCAATCTTAGTGAATATAAAAAATATACTAACTTAAAAATAAGTGGAACCAAAGAAGGAAGAACTCTAAAAACAAGTAAGTTAAAACCAAATGAAGAAAAAGAATATGAACTCCGAATATGGATAGATGAAGATGTAACAATAGAAGATGATGTAATGAATAAAACATACCAATCCAAGATAGTAGTAGAAAGTGAATTAGGAGAAAAGCCATATACAGAAAGTATCTTAAATGGAACAGACCCAGTATTAGATGGTGATTTAATACCAATCACAATAAATGAAGAAAATGGTAAAGTAACAAGAGCAGATGAAACAAAGAAGTGGTACAGTTATGCTGAACAAAAATGGGCAAATGCAGTTATTTTAAGGAATGGTGTAGAAGACCCAGGACCAAACGAACCAATAGAAGAAAGTGATATCGAAAGTTATTTTGTATGGATACCAAGATATCGATATGAAATATTTGATGAAGCAAATTATAACTCATTAACAGCAAAGTCAAATAAAGAACAAATAATTAATATCTAATTTGAAAATAATGATGAAGAAATTAAAAGTGGTTCTTCAGTAGGCCAATGGTTAACACATCCAGCCTTTACCTCATTTAATACAAATGGCCTATGGGTCGGCAAATTTGAAACAGGCTATGATGGAGCAGGAAATACCGGAGCAGCGATGGTAAATCCAGCTAATGAAGCAGCTGCAATCGAAGCTGCAAACAAAGTTATTATCAAACCAAATGTGTATTCATGGAGAAATATTCAAGTAGCAAAAGCCTATACAATAGGAAGACATTATAAAGCTATGTTAAATAGTCATATGATGAAAAATACAGAGTGGGGAGCAGTAGCATATTTACAACATAGTCAATATGGAAGTCACCAAAGTGTCAGAATTAATAATAATTCAAGCTATCTAACTGGATATGCAGCTAAGCAAGAACCAACCACAGGATATACAGGAACAAATGAGTTATGTAGTGAAAATCCAGATGCCTGTAATGAGTATGGAGGTTCAGAACAAGGAGCAGATGGAGCTTATAATATTAATTATTTTAATAAATTAAGTGTGGTAGCAAGTACAACCAATAATTATACTGGAGTGTACGATATGTCTGGTGGAGCTTGGGAATACATGATGACTGGTATTGATGACAATTCCACTGGTGATGGAAAAACCGGAAAGTTATCAGTTGGCCGACATAATGTATGGAACTCTGGTTTCAATGGCAAATTAACATGTCCGGAGTGTAATGATAATGGAGTAGAAGTAAATCACGAAATAACCGAAATAACAAATGGAATAGACTTACCAACAGATGAAAGATATTATGATAAATATGATTATAGTATAAGTAGTACAACATATAATAGAGGAATGTTAGGAGATGCAACAAAAGAAATGGGTCCATTCCAAACTATGAAATATGGAACCCAAACAAGACAAGTAGGAAGTTGGTACAACGATGAGTCTTGGTTTGTCGATTCTGTTGATCCGTGGTTTTCACGTAGTGGGCATTGCAGCTACGGTACAGGAGCTGGTGTGTTTGATTTCAATTATACGAGTGGTAATGCGTATGACATTGTAAGTTTCCGTCTTGTGTTAGCTTTTTAACCAAAAATTTTAGCATATCTTTTTTGAATTTGACCATCAAACATTTGTGTGTTATTATTTAATTAGGTGAACAATATGAGAATAACAAAATATCAAAAAAGTAAAAACAATACTTATATAGTAACTATTGATAACGAACCATATCAATTATATGATGATATTATTGTCAAATACTCTTTACTTTTAAAAAAAGATATTACCAAAGAAGAATTAACGGATATTATAAACGCCAATAATCAAAGAAAATGTTATTATCAAGCTTTACAATATTTAAGTAAAAAAATGCGAACCAAAAAAGAAATTAGAAATTATTTAGAAAAAAAAGATTTTAATAAAGAACAAATTAATATAACTATTGAAAAATTAGTTAGTGAAAAATATTTAGATGAAGAAAAATATTTAATGGCTTATCTAAATGATGCTCTTAGATTTACAACTGATGGTCCACAAAAAATTAAACAAAAACTTTTTTTACTAGGTTTAGATAAAGAACTAGTTACTACTAAATTAAATGAAATAGAAAATGAAGTTTGGCAAGAAAAATGTGATAAATTAGCGCAGAAAAAAGTTGCATCTAATCATAAAGATAGCAGGCAAATTATTATCCAAAAAGTTACCCAATATTTATTACACAATGGTTATGAACAAAAATATATCACCCAATCTTTAAGTAAAATAGACATATCATCTAATCTCACCAACTTAAAAAAAGAATATGATAAGCAAAAACAAAAGCTTAGTAAAAAATATTCTGAAAGTAATCTCGATTTTCAAATTAAAATGAAATTACTTAATAAGGGTTACACCGTTGAAGAAATAAATGATATAATCTTTTAAAGGAAAGTGGTAATTAATGAAAAATATAATTTTAGTAGATGGTAACAATTTATTATTTAGAAGTTATTATGCAACTGCTTATAATGGCAATCTATTAAAAAATAGTCGTGGTTTTCCTACCAATGCTTTATATGGTTTTATTAATATGATAAATAAAATTATAAGTGAAGAAAAACCAACATATATAGCTGTTGCGTTTGATATAGGAAAAAATTTTCGGAAAGAAAAATATGATTTTTATAAAGAGGGAAGAAAACACACTCCCGATGAGTTGCGTTTACAAGAACCTTATGCAAGAAAAATTCTAAAAGCCATGGGCATTCCTTATTTTGAACTTGCCCCTTATGAAGCTGATGATATTATTGGAACATTTGCCAAAATGGTTGAAGAAGACCCAGATTTTGTTGGTACGATTATATCTTCTGATCGTGACTTATTACAATTAGTAAGTCCTCAATTAGAAATGAAATTATTAAAACAAAAAGATTATATTCGTTATAATCCTCTTAGTTTTATGGCTGATTATGGAATTGAACCGCTTAAAATAATTGACATGAAAGCTTTGGCTGGTGATTCATCTGATAATATTCCTGGAGTTAAAGGAATCGGTGAAAAAACAGCTTTAGATTTATTACAAAAATATGGTTCATTAGAAGGAATTTATGAAAATCTTGATAAAATTAAAGGTAAAACCCAAGAAAAATTAGAAAATGATCGTGAAAATGCCTTTATGAGTAAAGAAATTGCTACAATTTATCGAGATGTTCCTCTTGAAATAAAAGATTTAGAAGATATTAAATATATTCCTCAAAGTGGAGAAGAATTAATTGAACTTTATGAAGAATTAGAATTTTATTCTTTTTTAAAAAATATTAGTAATGAAAAAACAGAAGTTTCTCATACCTATAAAGTTTTAGAAAATATTAATGATTTACCAGATGATTCTCTATATGGACTTTATTTAGAACTTAGTGAACCAAATTATTTTTTGGCTAATATTTTAGGACTTGGTATAACTTCTAAAAATGGTTCTTTCTTTGTTAAAAATGAATTAATAAAAGATGTTTTAGAAAAAATTAAAGATAAGGAAATAGTAACTTATGATTATAAAAAATTAATTGTTGCTTTAAAAAAATATGATTTGCCTGATGTTTTAGTAAATGATGATTATATGATTATTGAAGCTTTATTAAGTGATAGTTCTAAAGATGATATTGCTTATTATATGGTACCTAGTGGTTATGAAGTTTCTTTTTTAGATGACGTTTATAAAAAAAATCTAGGTTTAACTGATAAATTGTCAAAAGAAATAAGTTTAAAATCACGATTTTTATATGAAAAAATTAATGAAGCTAAAGAAAAATTAGTAAAAGAAGAAATGCTTGAATTATATCAAAACATTGAATTACCATTAGCTCCCGTATTAGCGGATATGGAAATGACAGGAGTTTTAGTTAAAAAAGATATTTTAGATGAAATGAAAATTGAAATTAAAAATCAAATTGATAGTTTAACTCAAGAGATATATCATTTAGCAGGAGAAGAATTTAATATTGCTAGTCCTAAACAATTAGGAGAAATTTTATTTTTTAAATTAGGTTTACCAGGTGCTAAAAAAACAACTAAAGGTTTTAAAACTGATGTTAAAGTTTTAAATAAATTAGTAGGTAAACATCCAATAATTGCTAAAGTTTTAGAGTATCGTAATGTTACAAAATTATTTTCAACTTATATTGAAGGAATGGAAAATTATATTTTCTCTGATGGTAAAGTTCATACTATTTTTAAACAAAATTATGCTCGAACGGGAAGACTTTCTTCTACTGAACCTAATTTACAAAATATTCCTGTGCGAAACAGTGAAGGTAAAAAAATTAGAAAAGCTTTTGTCCCAGCTAATGATGAATTTTTAAGTGTTGATTATTCGCAAATTGAATTACGAATCTTAGCCCATATTTCTGGTTCAAAAGAATTACAAGATGCTTTTAGAAATGACCAAGATATTCATACTAAAGTTGCGGCTGATATGTATGGTGTTAGTGAAAATGAAGTATCTAAAACAATGCGAAGTACGGCTAAAGCAGTTATTTTTGGAATTGTTTATGGTATCAGTGGTTTTGGCTTAGGTGAAAACCTTGAAATTAGTAGTAAAGAAGCTAAACAATTTATTAATAAATATTATGAATTATATCCTGGAGTAAAAAAATATATGGATAGTATTATTGAAGAAGCTTATTCTAAAGGCTATGTTAGAACTTTATTTAATCGTAAAAGAGTAATACCTGAACTTACTTCTACTAATTTTATGGTTAGAAATTCTGGCGAAAGAATCGCACTTAATACACCTATTCAAGGAACAAGTGCAGATATTATTAAAAAAGCAATGGTTGAAATAGCTAGAAAATTTAAAGAAGAAAATATTAAAACAAAAATGGTTTTACAAGTTCATGATGAATTAATATTTGATGTAATATCAGAAGAAAAAGAAAAAGTTGAAAAAATTGTTAAAGATATTATGATTAATACCATTCATTTAGATGTTCCTTTAAAAGTAAGTGCTGATTATGGTACTGATTGGTATGAAACTAAATAAAAGATAATAAAATTTATTGGTGATATTTGTGAAGAAAATAAAAATTGGTATTTTTCCAACAATTAAAGATGTTTATAATTCTTATCTAAAATCTTATGAATATTTAGAAAGATATTTAACTCCTTTAATTAAAGAAAATGTAAAACCAATTTTTTTAATTGCCTTAGAAAAAGATTATTTAATTAATAGTTTAAAAGGATGTGATGCCTTACTTATTCCTGGTGGAGATGTAATTAATCCTTTAATTTATGATGCCTTAGAATATGCTTATCAACATAAATTACCAGTTTTAGGAATTTGTATGGGAATGCAAGCTATCTGTATTTATTCTAAATTAAGAAATTATAAAGATTGGGATTTAACTAAAATTAAAGAAATAGAAGATTTTGTAGTTAAACCAATAGGTAATAACTCTCATCATCAAATTATTGACAAAATTGGCAATTTAGATAAAGCTAATACTGATATTTTTATTGAACCAACATCAAGAATTTTTAAATATTTTAATAAGCAAATTGCAACAGTTAAATGTTTTCATAATGATCAAGTAACGCATATTGATAATATTTTAAAAGTGACTTCTTTTGCTAAAGATGGTATACTTGAATCAGTTGAAAGTATTGATGATGATTGGCTTTTAATAGGAGTAGAGTTTCATCCCGAACTTTCAATAGATGATCCAATTATTAAAGGATTTATAAATGATTTAAAAAAGGAATGATATTATGCCCGAAATAGCTGAAGTAGAAACAGTAAGAAATACGTTAAAAAAAAGAATATTAGGAAAAAAGATTAAAGATGTCAATATTATTTATGCTAAAATAATTGAAACTGATTTAGAAGAATTTAAAAATATTTTAATTGGTAATACTTTTTCGGATATTAAAAGAATTGGTAAATATTTAATATTTGAATTAGATAAACACTATTTAATCAGTCATTTAAGAATGGAAGGAAAGTATTTTCTAAAGAATAGTGAAGAACCAATAACTAAACATGAACACATAATTTTTACTTTTACGGATAATACTGACTTAAGATATCACGACACGAGAAAATTTGGGAGAATGGCTTTAGTTTTAAAAGAGCATCTTTATGATTATGAGGGAATTAAAAAACAAGGTATTGAACCAATTGATGATAAATTAAGTAAAGAGTATTTATACCATAAATTTAAAAAGAAAATGCTACCGATGAAAACCCTTTTGCTTGATCAAACAATTATTAGTGGATTAGGAAACATTTATGCTGATGAAGTTTTATTTGAATCTCAAGTTAATCCCTTTAAGTTAGGAAAAGATATTACTTTAGATGAATGTGAAAGAATAAAACAAGCTGCTAAGACAATAATTACTCATGCTATTAAAGAAGGGGGAACAACAATTAGAAGCTATACTTCAAGCCTAGGAGTCACTGGAAGATTTCAACAATATTTAAAAGTCCATAAACAAGAAGGTAAAGAATGTCAGGTTTGTCAAACAATTATTAAAAAAGCTAAAATAAATGGACGAAGTACGTACTATTGTGAAAAATGTCAAAAAGAAATAAAAAAGTAGCTTTCCTAAAGCTATCTTTTTTAATATGCAATTCATCAGAATTGCCACGACCATAAGGTCGTGGATAAATCCACTCGCTATGCGAGTGAGACTTGAAAAAGCGATAGCGTTAGAAAAAAATATCACTCCTTCTGATATAATAAACTTGGTCTGCCAACCAATGTCTAAAAATCAGAAGGAGTGATATTTTAATGAAAAAGAAAAATGATGAAGAAAGTACTTTGTCTCATACAAAATGGAATTGTTCATATCATATAGTATTTTCGCCAAAATATAGAAGAAAAGCTATATATGGAAAATTAAGAAGAGATATTGGAAGATATTTGAGAAGATTATGTGAATATAAAGGAGTAGAAATAGTTGAAGCTAATGCTTGTTCAGATCATATACATATGCTTGTAAAAATTCCACCTAAAATAAGTGTATCATCATTCATGGGTTATTTAAAGGGAAAAAGTAGTTTGATGATATTTGATGAACATGCAAATTTAAAATACAACTATGGAAATAGACATTTTTGGTCAGAAGGATATTATGTAAGTACAGTAGGCTTGAATAAAGCAACAATAAAAAAATATATAAGAGAACAGGAAGAAGAAGACAGATTAAAAGATAAAAGAAGTTTAAAGGAATATAAAGACCCGTTTACGGGTAAGTAAGAGTGACAAAGGCAATTGGCAGACTAAAAGAGCCACCAAATGGTGGCTGCCAGTAATTGACCTTATAGGTCGATGAGCAAATCTACCTCTTTTAGGGGTAGATTTTTAATGTCCTTGTCTTACTTCCATGATAACTGGCAATATCATTGGATGTCGACCTGTTAAAGAATTAATATAAGGATATAAGTCTAAAATAATTTGATTTTTTAAATCAGTATAAGTATAAGTACTTTTTTGTAAAGCTTCTTTAACAATGCTCGTAATTTTCTTTTCAATTTTTTCAATTAAATCAGCATTTTCATTAACCATTACAAAACCTCTAGTTGTAACATTTGGTTTAATAAGTAACTGTCTAGTCATTGGGTTAATATTAATAATAGCTAATAAAATTCCATCTTTACTCATTACTTTTCGGTCTTTTATTACTGCACCGCCAACATCACCAATTCTAGAACCATCAACATAAACATCGCCAGCTTCTACAGGATTACCACGTTCGACTCCATCATTAGTAAGTAAAATGACATCACCATTTTTACAAATGAAAATATTTTCGCTTGGAATACCACAATCTATTGCAATTTTTTTATGAGCCATTAACATCCGATATTCCCCATGCATTGGCATAAAATATTCAGGATTAACTAATCTTAACATTAGTTTTAATTCTTCTTGTTTAGCATGTCCTGAAGTATGAATATCACTAAACTCTTCATTAGTATATACTTTAACCCCTTTTAAATATAATTTATTTATAACTCGATTAACACTTTCGGCATTACCCGGAATTGGTTTAGCTGAAAATACCACCAAATCATCAGGTAATAAACTAATTTGTTTATGAACCCCATTCGCAATTCTTGTCAAAGCAGCAAGTGGTTCACCTTGGCTTCCTGTACATAAAATACAAACTTGATTTCTTTTTAAACCTTTAGCTTTATTAGCGTCAATAAAAATACTTTTATCTTTAATTAAACCATTATTTAAAGCTATTTCAATACTAGATTCCATTGACCGACCAAAAGTTATAATTTGACGATTATTTTTTCGGCAAGTTTCTACAATATGTTTAATACGGTAAATATTAGAAGCAAAAGTTGCAATAATAATCCTTCCATGATGTCTTGAAATAATATCACTTAAAGTTTCATCTACACAAGATTCACTTTTAGAAAATCCCTCTGATAAAGCATTAGTACTATCACTTAGTAATATTTTTACTCCTTCTTTACCAATTTTAGCCATTTTATGTAAATCAGCCATTGGTCCAATAGGGGTTAAATCAAACTTAAAATCTCCAGTTTCAAAAATAGTTCCTTGAGGAGTATGAACTACCACAGCAAAAGAATCAGGAATTGAGTGGGTAGTATTAATAAATTCTACATTAAAATGCTTAGTTTTAATATGTGAAAATTGATTAATTTCTTCAATTTGTTCATATTTTATATTATTATCAACTAATTTTCTAGTTATTAAACTAATGGCAATTTTTGGTGAATATATTACCGGAATTTTAACTTTTTGAAGTAAAAAGGCAATTCCACCAATATGATCTTCATGACCATGAGTAATAATTAAACCCTTAATTTTATCTTCATTTTTCTTTAAATAAGTGACATCTTGAATAACATAATCAATACCCATTAATTCATCTTCGGGAAACATAACTCCAGCATCAATAATTAAAATTTCATCATCATGAGTTATTACATACATATTTTTTCCGACTTCACCAAGGCCACCTAAAGCCACAATGGCAGTTACATCTTTTTTATTTTGCATATCATCATCCTCCTAAAAATAAAAAAATAAAGTTTTGCTTCTTGTCTAAATTATAACGCAAAAAATTGCACTTGTCCATATTTAATGCTATACTTTACTTAAGGGGGATTTGTATGTTATTAACTACAACTAATTTAGAAAATTATGCTAAAAAGTATTTAAATGTTCCTTATGTTGACTTTAATGGAATTGACTTAAGAACAACAAAAATGATTTTAAAAGTTTTAAAAGAAGCCTATGAACGTTATCCACTTCTTTATCATACTTTATTAGTTATTGGAAAATTAGATTATCTAAATGACTATTTAAATTTATCATCTTGTTCAGATAAAAATTATTGGTATAACTGGCTTTTAAATAATAAACCAAATACGATTAAAAATATTCAAAATTCTAGTTTGGTTACTACTCGAGTTTTTGATTATAAAAATGGGAATTATTTTATGGGTTTAGGACTTTCACCATTTTTAGAAAAATATAACTTTGAAGAATTACAAGAATTAATTAAAAATGACTATGGTTCAATTAAACATACTGAAGTCCCAGAAAATATTGTTTGGCATGAAGTTGGGCATATGCTTGATTTTACTATGGAAATTAGTAGTTCACCAAAATTAGCCAATTTAATTTTTGGACATGATATTGCAACTGAAGTTTCACTTTATGCTACAAAAGATAATCAAGAACTTGTTGCTGAAAGTTTTGCTGAATATATTATTGAACTAAAATTAAATCAATTAAAACCAGGTCTGATTAAAGATATTGGTACTTTAATAGATAAAACTTATTTAAAATTTGCCCGAAATATTTATTTGCGTAAAAGCTTTCTTGCCAAAGATAAATATGCACTTAAAAGAAAGGGAGTATTAAAATGAGTCTTAATTATGAAGAATATTTACAGAATACTTTACATGTTCCATATGTAAATTTAGTCAATATTGATGAAACAACTAAACAAATAATTACCAAAGCTTTAGATGAAGCTATTAAAAGATACCCATTACTTAGTAATTCTTTAATTGCAATTGGAAATAAGGAGTATATTAATAATCAACTTCTTTTAACTTATTGTTCTGATAAACTTAGTTGGTTAAAATGGCAAAAAAAGCCTATTAGTGATTTTATTGGTGATATTAAAACTTCTACTTTTGTCATCACTAGTTTACAACGTGAGGATAGATGTTATTATTTAGGTCTTTGTTTATGTCCTATATTAGAACAATTAAGTTATTTAGATTTTGAAAATTACAAAAAAATTAACCCTAATGGTCATGTTGCTGTCAAAAATTCTTTTTTACAACCAGCAATTTGGCATGAAATCGGGCACATGTTAGATTTTATTATGCATATAAGTGATTCTATCGCTTTTAGTAAGTTAATTAAGCATCATAACATTGAACAAGAAATTTCCCAATATGCTACTAAAGATAAGCAAGAATTACTAGCTGAAAGTTTTTCAATGTATGCCCTAAATGCTAAAAATCCTTTAGCAACGGAAATTGGTTTATTAATTGATAAAGAATATTTAAAATATTCTAAAAATATTCTTTTAAAATCTAAATTTGATGTTCAAAAATACTATCGGCATATTTGAACTTAATAATTATAAATGTTATACTTTAGAAGGTGATTTAATGTTGACAACTACCGAATTAGAAAACTATGCCATAAAAGAAATGAATATTCCTTTTGTTAATTTTAAAGGAATCGATGTTAGAGTAATAAATGATATTTTAGTTACCTTAAAAAAAGCTTATAAAAGATATCCTTTATTAACTAATTGTCTTGTGGCTATTTATCAAGGTGAAGATTTTAATAATTATGAAAATTTAATGCATTGTTCAGTTAAAGAAGAATGGCATCGTTGGCAAGAATTTACTAAAGACTATGATAATATCATTCATTATTATCAACAATCTAATGAAACTAAATTATCAACTTTTGTTAAAGTGGATCATCAAACTAAAATAGTTGATAACTTAGGAATAATTATTGGTGATGGTTTTTTAAATTTAGATTATTTAAAATTACAGTCAATGTGTGTAGAAGATTGTTTAAATGGCTTAAAAACTAAACATTGTCGTTATTTTGATAGTATTGTTTGGCATGAAATTGGTCATTTATTAGATAGTATTTTACACATATCTTATCTTGAAGAATTTCAAAAAATGTTAATTAATGTTAATATTGAAAGGGAGATATCTTTATATGCAACTATTAATTATTATGAAACCCTAGCTGAAAGCTTTGCTGAATATATTAAAGCTAGTGAAGCAAATGAATTAGAAGATGGTATAATAAAGAAAATAGGGTTATTAATTGATCGGGAATATTTAAGATATGCTCATAATCAAGGATTAAGAAAATTATTTGATATCAAAAGTAATTTTCCTCAAGCAAGGAGACGAAAGAAAAATGGGATTATTTGCTAAATTAAAAAATATTGTTATTAAAAAAGAAGAAAAGGAAGAAGAAACTGAATTAGCTACTTATGATAAAGGTTTACAAAAGACTCGTGAAGATTTTGTTTCAAAATTAAATTTATTAGGCATTAAATATACTAAAGTAAATGAAGAATATTTTGAAGAATTAGAAGATATTTTGATTATGGCTGATATTGGTGTAAATACTGTTTTTAAATTTTTGGAACGTCTTAAAGCTCGTGTTAAAAAAGAAAATATCACTGATACAAAATATTTAAATGAAGTTATTATTGATGAATTATTTATTATTTATGTTGAAAATGAGTCTTTAAGTGACAAAATTAATGAAGCTAGTGATGGACCAACTGTCATTTTAATGGTGGGTGTTAATGGGGTAGGTAAAACAACTACCATTGCTAAATTAGCTTATAAATATCAAAAAGAAGGCAAAAAAGTCATGATGATTGGGGCTGATACTTTCAGGGCTGGAGCTACTCCACAACTTCAAAGCTGGGCTTTAAAACTCGATTGCTTATTTTATGGTAAAGAAAATACTGATCCATCAAGTGTTATTTATGATGGTTTAAAAGTTGCTTTAGAAAACCATGTTGATTATGTTTTTGTTGATACAGCTGGACGTCTTCAAAATAAAGTTAATTTAATGAAAGAATTAGAAAAAATGAATAAAGTTATCACTAATTTTATTCCTAATGCTCCTCATGAAACCCTTTTAGTAATTGACGCTACTACAGGTCAAAACGGTATCTTACAAGCTCAAAGTTTTGCTCAAATTACTAACATTACAGGTATTGTTTTAACTAAACTTGATGGAACAGCAAAAGGGGGAATTGTTCTAGCTATTAAAGAAGAAACTAATATTCCAGTTAAATTTGTTGGCTTTGGTGAAAAAATGGAAGATTTAAAACCATTTGATATCGAAAATTATATTTATGGCTTATTTAAGGATATGATAAATCATGAATAAAGTATTATATTATAATGAATTATTTTCTTATTATAAAGAATTATTAACCCCAAAAGAACAAGATGTTTTTGCCCTTTATTATGAAGAAAATCTTACTATGAGTGAAATTGCCCAATTAAAAAATATTTCGCGAAGTGCAGTAGGTTTTAAAATAAAAAAAGTTGAAACTAAATTAGAAAATTATGAACAAATTTTAAAAAAAAGAGCTATATTTACAAAACTTAATAATCTTATTATGAAAACTTCTGATGAATATTTAAAAAAAGAATTATTAAAAATTCTTGACGAGTAAAAATAAAACTTATTGAATTAAGCCCAATGTTGTGTTAGATTAAAATAGAAGGTGCAATATGAAAAAGAAACTAGTTATTTTATTATGTTTTATAATCATGATTGGGGCTTTAATTGTCAATAATTTTCATCAAGCTACAGCTAATAATATAATTGGTGAGTCAACAGGTTTAGTTTGTGAAGAAGAAGTAACATCTAGTGATGGTAAGGTAACTAAAAGATGTACTTTGCAACTTGAATTAACTGATACAGGTCATTTTAATACTGTTAATGTATCGTTTACTTTACAAAATATTAAAATTAATAGTTTCACTTATTCTAGTGACTGGTATTTAAAAGAACAAAGTAGTAATAATTATACAGTTCAATCTTATCAAAACTCTTTTACTAAAGGTACATATCAAATAGGAACAATTATTTTTGAAAAAATTGATAGTAAAGAAAATTGTAATATTGATGTCGACTTAGGTTTTTCAAGTGAAAAAAGAAGTTGTATTCAAAAAGATGAACATTATTATGATATAAATGGTGATTTAACTGATTTAGCGGGTTTTGAAAATTCTTGTAATCCACATTGTGAGTTTAAAAATAATAATTATTATAATAATGTTGGTCATATTGTAAGTCAGACTGAATATGAAACATCATGTAACCCTCATTGTAATGAAAAAGATGGGCAGTGGTATGATAATAATGGTCATCCCGTATCTAAAGCAGACTATGAAAGAGCATGTACTGATATTAGATGTCAAATCTTATCTGATGGAACCAAATATGATAAAACCGGAAACTTAACTAATGATTTAGGATATACTAAATCTTGCGAAGAACATTATTGTGAAATCTTAGATGATGGAACTATGTATAATAAAGAAGGAGAAGAAGTTCAAGAACTTACTGCTTATGAAAGTTCTTGTAATCCACATTGTGAAGAAAAAGAAAGTCAGTGGTACGATAATAATGGTCATCCCGTATCTAAAGCTGATTATGAAAGAGCATGTACTGATATTAGATGTAAAATCTTGTCTGATGGAACTAAATATGATAATGAAGGACAACCTACTACTGATTTAAATTATGAAAAATTATGTAAAAAACATTATTGTGAAATTTTAGATGACAATACTAAATATGATAAAACTGGTCAAGTTACTGATGATGTAGGTTATACCAAATCATGTGAAGATCATTATTGTGAAACCTTATTAGATGGAACTATGTTTAATCAAGCAGGAGATATCATAACTGATGTTGAAACTTATGAAAATGAATGTAATCCTAAATGTCAATATGAAGATAACACTTATTATAATGAAACAGGTCATCCCGTAACTAAAACTGAATTTGAAGAAGCTTGTAATCCTAAGTGTACTATCGATGATAACGTTTACTATGATAACCAAGGTCATGAAGTAAATAAAGAAACATATGAAAGTTTATGTCTTATTAAATGCGAATTTAAAAATAATAATTACTATGATGAAGAAGGTAATATTGTTAGTAAAGAAAATTATGAAACATCATGTAATCCTCATTGTCAGTATGAAAATGAGACTTATTTTGATGAAAATGGTCATCCCGTAAGTGAAAGTGAATATAAAAAAGCTTGTAATCCACATTGTAAAATGGTAGATAGTAAATATTATGATCCTGATGGCAATGTTGTTTCTAAAGATGATTTTGATTTTTTGTGTAATGTTCATTGCTCATTTGCTAATAATACTTATTATGACCCAAATGGTCATGAAGTAACCAAAGAAACTTATGAGACTTCTTGTAATCCAAAATGTGTTAAGGTTAATGATATTTACTATGATGACCAAGGAAAAGTTGTTAAAGAACTTGATTATCAAAAAAAGTGTGTAGTAAATCAATGTATTATTTTAAGTGATGGCACTAAGTATGATGAAGAAGGCAATATTGTTGATGATCTTTCATACTCTAAGTCTTGCGAGCATCACTACTGTGAAATTTTAAGTGATAATACAATTTATGGTGTAGATGGACTAGTAAGTACTGAAGAAAATTATAATCTTTATTGTGTTAAACATTTTTGTGAACAAATAGGTAATACTTATTTTGATGATGCAGGTAATATAGTAAGTGCTGATGTCTTTAACCTTAATTGTCAGAAAACAATTCTTAATCCTGAGACCGGTAAGTCTAATCCTTTATTATTAATTGTTTTAAGTCTATTAGGATTAATAGGTATTGCTATTTATCTTAAAAAAATAAAAATAATTGAGAAAATAAAATAAAAATTTTCTTTTTTCGTGTATAATATTAATTTAAGGAGCTGATGCTATGTTTGAATATATGGGAGATCGTATAGAAAAAGCTATTAAAAATATCAGAGGTATGGGCAGAATTACTGAAGAAAATATTACTGAAGCTATGCGAGAAATTAGAATGGCTTTATTAGAAGCAGATGTTAACTATCAAGTTGTTAAAGAGTTTATTAGTAATGTTAAAGAAAAAGCTTTAGGTATGGATGTAGGTAAAAGTTTAAAACCTGATGAATTATTTATTAAATTAGTTAAAGATGAATTAGTCGATTTATTAGGTAAAGAATATGTTCCATTAAAGCTAGACCATAAACCAGCCATAATTATGTTGGTAGGTTTACAAGGTAGTGGTAAAACAACTACGATTGCTAAATTAGCTAATCATTTAAGAAAAAAAGAAAATAAACAATCTTTAATGGTGGCTTGTGATATTTATCGTCCAGCAGCTATTGATCAATTACAACAATTAGGTAAATCTTTAAATATTGAAGTATTTAGTAAAGAAAAACTTAAACCGGTTGAGATTGTTAAAGAAGCTCTTTCTTATGCCGAAGAAAAAAAATATGATACTATTTTAATTGATACAGCTGGTCGTTTACATATTGATGAACCATTAATGCAAGAATTAAAAGATATTATTGATGTTGCTAAACCTGATGAAATTATTTTAGTAATTGACGCGATGATGGGTCAAGATGCAATCAATGTTATCAATGGTTTTAATGAAGAATTAGCTTTAACTGGTTGTATTTTAACTAAATTAGATGGTAATACTAAAGGTGGAGTAGCCTTATCAGTTAGACATTTAACTAATATTCCGATTAAGTTTGTTGGTGATAGTGAAAAATTAGATGGTTTAAGAGCCTTTTATCCTGAAGCAATGGCTAAACGAATCTTGGATATGGGCGATATTATGTCTATTGCTGAAAAAGTTGAAGATGTTATTTCAGAAGATGAAGCAATAAAACAAGCTAAAAGAATGCAAAATGGTAAATTTGATTTAGAAGATTTTTTACAAACCTTTAAACAAATAAAAAAACTTGGACCATTAGAAAATATTCTTAAATTATTGCCTCAAGCCCGAAAAATGGGTTTAAACAATATTCAAATTGACCCTAAACAAATGGCTCACGTCGAAGCTATTATTTTATCAATGACTCCTTATGAAAGACGTCATCCAGAAGTATTAAAAGCTTCAAGAAAGCAAAGAATAGCTAAAGGTTCAGGAAGAAGTGTTGAAGAAGTAAATCGGCTTTTAAAACAATTTGAAGAAATGAAAAAAATGATGAAAATGATGAAAAATGGTGAAATGAAAATGCCATTTTAATGTGAAAAGTCCTTAGGGGCTTTTTTTTCTATGTTTTTGCCTAAACTAAAATAATAATTTAACATACACTAAGTTAGAAAGGAATGAAGAGTATGTTAAAAAATAATGCCAATACTAGGGATACTATGCAAATGGATTATAGCCAAACTAGTCAAGTAAATTATAGTGAAGGATGTGGTTGTAATAAAGCTATGAATTATAATCCATGTCCAATGCCATCATGTCCACCATCACAAACTTGTTGCTGCTCACCTATAACCGAATGCCCTCAAAACCAAGTTTGTCATCGAGTTATTAATTATGAGGTTCCTCATTTAATGCCAATGAATACTACAGTTGTTAACCATCATGTTTATAACCATACTTATACCCCAATTTACTCATATAATGAAGTTGATGAAGTAGAAAATATTTATAACCGTTGTAGTTGTAAATAACATATCTCCAGTTTATCTGGAGTTTTTAAATACTAACAAAAATCTTATTGTATTTTTAGAACTTTTTAGGTATAATGTCTATTAGAAAATAGGTGGCCTAAATGAGAAAAATTTTAGCTAGTGTTGATTTTGGCAGTGACACTTTAAAATTAATTGTTGGTGAATATTTTAAAAATAAAGTTAATATTTTGGCAGTAGCTACAGTGCCATCAAAAGGCCTAAATTCTGGATTTGTAACTAATGCTGGAGAATTAATTGGCAAATTAAAAGAATTATTTAAAAAAGGCGAAGAAATGCTAGGTCTACCTATAACTAAAGTAATTGCTACTATTCCTGCCAATGAAGTTAGATTTCATATGAATGAAGGTTATACCACAATTGAAGAAGATATTGGCATGGTAAGAAGTATTGATATTATTAGATCAATGCAATCTTCAGCTTATAATCAAATTGAAGAAACCGAAGAATTAGCGACTATTATGCCTATCCATTTTAAAGTTGATGATGAAATTGTTTTAAATCCTATAGGCAAGCAAGGTAAAAAATGCAGTGTTAAAACTATCTTTACTACAGTTCCTAAAAAAAATGTCCTTCCCATTGTTAAATGTTTAAATAAAATTGGGGTTGAAGTTATTGATACTACCTTTACATCTATTGGTGATTATTATGAATTTGAAAATAAAGAAATGAAAACAGAAGTAGGAGCCATTATTAATATGGGTCATATGACTACTACAATATCTATTTTTAATAAAGGAATTCTTACTAATACAACCACTCTTCAAATGGGAGCTATTGATATTGAAAAAGATATTGCCTACATGTTTAAGGTACCTAAAAAAGAAGCTAAAGATATTAGATTAAATCTTGCTTTAGCCCATAAACGAAATGTTAGTGAATTTAATAAGAAAAATTATACTAATAAAGATGGTGAAAAAATAACTGTTAATGAATATGAAGCTACAGAAATAGCTTCATCAAGAATTGAAGAAATCCTAAAATTAGCCAAAAAAGAAATAAATCACTTAACAAAAAAAGAAATTCATTATATAATAATCACAGGTGGAATAAGTGAGATGGCAAACTTTTCTTATCTTATGGAAGAAGTATTTGGTCATTTTGCTAGATTAGGTGTAACAAAAGAACTAGGGTTACGTTCTAATATTTATTCTACTAGTGTTGGTTTAATAAAATATTATCTTGATAAAATGAATTTAAGAAATCAAGAATTTACCATATTTAATTATCAACAATTAGATGAATTAAGTGGTACAGGTAGAAAAATAAATATTAATGAAAATTCCATATTAGGTAAAATATTTGGATATTTCTTTGATAATTAAGGAGGATAATAATGGATAATAACTTAAAAATTGACCCAATTGCTAAAATTAAAGTTTTCGGTGTTGGTGGCGGCGGGAACAATGCTGTTAACCGAATGATTGAAGAAGGCGTTCAAGGTGTTGAATTTTATGTTGTAAATACAGATTTACAAGTATTAAATGCTTCAAAAGCTAAAAATAAAATTCAAATTGGTAAAAATATTACTGGTGGTAGAGGAGCTGGTTCTAATCCTGAAGTCGGAAGAGAAGCGGCTTTAGAAAGTAAAAAAGAAATAGAAGAAGCTGTTAAAGGAGCTGATATGGTATTTGTTGCTTGTGGTCTTGGTGGAGGAACCGGAACAGGAGCATCTCCAATCATTGCTGAAATAGCTCAAGAATCTGGAGCTTTAACAGTTGGAATTGTTACCAAACCTTTTCGCTTTGAAGGAAAAAGAAGAATGGAACATGCCTTAGTTGGCTTAGAAGAATTAAGAAAACATGTTGATACCTTAATTATTATTCCAAATGATCGATTAAGAGAAATAATTGATAAAACAACAACATTCCAACAAGCATTCCAAGAAGTAGATAATGTATTACATCGTGGAGTTCAATCTATATCTGATTTAATTGCTGTTACAGGAATTGTTAACTTAGATTTTGCTGATATTAAAACAGTTATGGAAAAATCTGGAACAGCTTTAATTGGAATTGGAATGGGAATTGGCGAAAATAGAGCAGTTGAAGCTGCTAAACAAGCAGTATCAAGTGCCTTACTTGAAACAACTATTGATGGAGCAACTGATGCAATTATTAATATTACTGGTGGAGATTCTTTAACTTTATTTGAAATAGAAGATGCAGTTGAAACCGTTAGAGAAGCTGCAAATTCTGATATCAATATAATCTTTGGAGCTATTCCAAATAGCAATTTAACTGATGAAGTAATTGTTACTGTAATAGCTACAGGTTTTGATAATAAAAATAATTTACCAGAAGAAGAGGAAGAACCACTTCCTAAAAGAAGAATTGCTGATGATGACTCAGATTATGACATTCCTTCATTCTTAAGAAATCAAGATTATTAAAAAGTTGCAAGAAATTGCAATTTTTTTTTGAAAATTTTTATTTTGACAATATAACCATATGGTTATATAATTTAATTAATAGTATAGAAGAAAATATATAGGGAAAGCTAAAGAAAGAGGAAAAAATATGAAAAAGAATAAATTAGGAATGTTAATAAGTTTAATTGTAATAATAATAGGAATAATCGCAACAGTAACAAATAAAAGATATGTTATCCCAAATGAAGAAGTAATATTTGGATATTACGATGGAAATGAAAGATTAGATAGTATGCCAGAAAAGGACCTAGAGGGGGGGGTTATCATTTTCTTATGGAATATGTGACAACGGAGCAACTGTAGAATGGAATGAAGAAAAATGGGCACCATTAATAATCGGATTAACAAAATCAAAAACAAAATGTAGTTTATATTTTAATCAACCAGCATATACAGAAAGTATTTTAAATGGAACAGACCCAGTGTTAGATGGAAAATTAATCCCAATCACAATAAATGAAGAAAATGGTAAAGTAACAAGAGCAGATAAAACAAAGAAGTGGTACAGTTATGCTGAACAAAAATGGGCCAATGCGGTTATCTTAAGAGAAGGAAAATCTGACCCAGGACCAAACAAGCCAATAGATGAAGCAGATATTGAAAGTTATTTTGTGTGGATACCAAGATACAGATATGAAATATTTGATGAAGGAAATTATGAAGGATTAGGAACAAAATCTAATAAAGAACAAATAATAAAAGTTGAATTTGAAAGTAAAGATGAAGACATTAAAAGTGGAACAGCAAAGGGTCAATGGTTAACACATCCAGCCTTCACTGCTTTTAATACAAATGGCCTATGGGTAGGTAAATTTGAAACAGGATATGATGGAGCAAAAGCAAAAAGTGATGCGGAAGTAAATCCAGCTGATGCAGCAGCAATTGAAGCAGTAAATAAAGTTATCATAAAGCCGAATGCCTATTCATGGAGAAGTATTCAAGTAGCAAATGCGTATACAGTAGGCAGACATTATGAAGCAACATTAAATAGTCATATGATGAAAAATGTAGAATGGGGAGCAGTAGCCTATTTACAACAAAGTGAGTACGGTAGCCATCAAAGCGTCAGAATCAATAATAATTCAAATTTTTTAACTGGGTATGCAGCAAAAAATGAACCAACTACGGGCTATACAGTAACAAATGAGTTATGTAGTAATACACCTGATGCTTGTAATGAATATGGAGGAACAATCCCAGGAAGTGATGGAACGTATAATACAAATTATTTTAATAAAGTAAGTGTCATAGCCAGTACAACCAATAATTACACTGGAGTCTACGATATGGCAGGAGGAGCCTGGGAATACATGATGGCTGGAATAGACAATAATAGTACAGGAGATGGAAAGACTGGAAAATTATCATCAGGACGTAATAATATATACAATTCAGGATTCAATGGCAAATTAACCTGCCCACAATGCAATGATAGTGGAGTAAATCATGAAATGATTGAAATTACTGACGGGATAGATTTACCAACAGACGAAAGATATTTTGATAAATATGATTATAGTACAAGTAGTACAACATATAATCGTGGAATATTTGGAGATGCTACGAAAGAAATGGGCCCATTCCAAAGTATGAAATATGGAACTCAATCAAGACAATTAGGTAGTTGGTATGACGATGAGTCTTGGTTTGTTTACTCTAGCAATCCGTGGGTCGTACGTGGTGGTCTTTACAGCGTCGGTACTGGAGCTGGTGTGTTCACTTTTGGATATGACAGTGGTCATGCGATTAGCAATCACAGCTTCCGGTTAGTATTAGCTTTTTAATAGTTAATATATAATTGATGAATATTAAAGTTGCAAGAAATTGCAATTTTTTCTTTTGAAAATTTTTATTTTGACAATATAACCATATGGTTATATAATTTGGATAGTAGTATAGAAGAAGATATATAGGGAAAGCTAAAGAAAGAGGAAAAAATATGAAAAAGAATAAATTAGGAATAATAATAAGTTTAAGTATAATAATGATAATAGGAATAATAGTAACAATAGCAAATAAAAGATATGTT
>CANQZD010000014.1 GCA_947628275.1 uncultured Bacilli bacterium
GATCAACTTATTTTAATGTCTTCATTGACAAGACACTTTTTTGCGTGTCTAAAATTTATATTTTTATTTTCAACCTTTCTCACTTCCGTACAGTATTATACATTTTTTTAGCTTTTAAAACAAGCAAAAGAAAAAAGCTGGTAATTAGCTTTACTTAATATTTTCTTTACCAGCCGTAATACTTTTTAAATTTTTCTTAAAAAAGTCCCATAAGTTAGCTTTATCAATATCTTCTAAAACTGTTACATCTACTTCATCAATAATATTACTATCAAGAATTACTTTAGCTTTACCAATAATATCACCTTTTTTTAAAGGAGCTTTTAGTTTATCGATACTTACTTCAAATGAATAATTAGGCTTTTCTTCATTTTTCTTTAAGAGTTTGACATAATCATCTTTTAAGGCTAATGATACTCGATCTTTTTTACCAAATTCTACTCGTTTAGTTCCTAAGGAATTATCTTTAGAAAACGCATTATAAAGTTCATAAGTATTAAAACCATAATTTAACATATTAGAAGTATCACTACTACGCTCATCACTAGTTGGTTCTCCCATTACAACTGATATTAATCTTAAATTATTTTTTTGGGCTGTAGCGGTAAGACAATAACCAGCTTCTTTAGTAAATCCTGTTTTTAAACCATCAACACCTTCATAAAATCTTACTAATTTAATTGTATGTGAATATTACTATAATAAAAAATATTTTGTTCTAAATTATTATTTTTCAATTTCTTTTTTAATAACCTTCCATTTCCCATTTTTATCAGCGCCAATTCTTTTAATATAATCATTGTCAACCAGATATTTTATATGATTTCTTATTGTCCTTGACGTAACTCCGAGTAAATTAGACATTTCATCTTGAGTAATATTTGGTCTATCAAGTATTAATCTTATTATTCCTTCTTGTATTGAAGTTAAATTTAAATCAGAATAATTGATTTCATTTTTATTAAGTATACTTTTGTATTCAAATTTATTTTCATTATATTTAATACTAACTCTTATAAAATGTGGAAAAAAGTGATATATACTTTTATCATATTTTTTTAGTATTTTTCTAATACCTGTTCCTAAATGCTCAACTAACTCTAAATCCCTAAATACCCTCATCAATTCTGGATTTTTAGGTGCTGAATAACCCTCCAAAAATTCTTCTTCAGTAAATTCACTTTGTATCCCACCAAATGAAGATACTTCTAATTTATCACTAAAAAATTCAAATTTTGGTGGATATTCAGTTGCCCAATCATTATGAACTAGAGCATTTATAATAACTTCTCTTACAGCATTATAATCATACATTGGTTGTTCTTTTCTTTCTGGGTATGTAATCTTTGCAAATATTTTATTTTCAACTCTAAATTTTTCTAAAACACGATATGTTGCTTTGATTAAAGAACAATAACCAAATTCATAATTTTCTATCAATTCATCAACATCATCACCAGCATATTTAGCAACTTTTACTGATATAGTATTTTCATCTGCAAGTAAATATGCAAGGTAATTATATTTACCATCAGGAGTAAAAAATCCTAATTGAGTTTCAAAATTATCACCAACATCAAAGCCTTTTTCTTTATAATAGATTTTTAAATCACTAAATGTTAACTCTTGTCTTGGCGATTTAATATTTTTCAATGAATTTCTTGTTCTTTCTCTAAACATTTTACTTATTAGATGATTATCCATTCTTTCATTGGAACTACCGACTCTTATAAAACAACTATCTGGAGTCATTCCCATTCCTTTTAAATGATATGGTTTTTCTAAACCTCTAGCTATAGTAACTTTTAAATACTTCTTACTATCCTCTTCTAAAACTTCTAAATCAAATAAGCCTAAAACTGATGGTTCAATATTAGATATAATTCTATCCTTTATTTTTCTTTGTAATAAATCTAGATTATTATTTAATCCAACGACTTTACCATTATCATTTACTCCTAAGTAAATGATACCACCATCTTTACTATTTAAAAATCCAATAACTGTTTCTTCTAAATCATCAACTAATTTTACTTTAAATTCTGTTCTTGAATTTTCAGTTGTATTAATCATATTGCACCTCCGACTATCAGCTAAAATAATCATATCGCATTTCCTAGTATTTTCCTAGTAATTTCCGTGTATTTTTCCTAATAAATTTCCTAGTAAATTTTTCTATAAATTTAAACCGGTATTTGTTTATAGATAAAAAAAATTACCAATTAGAATTAGTAACTTAAAATATAACTTCTTTAATTATTACTATATTATCTTCTTTTATAACTTTTATTTCTTTAATAAATCTTTCTAAAAATATTTTTCTTTCATGATTATTTAAATGAATAAAATTATTTTTAATATTCGTAATTATTTTTTTAATATTTTCTATATTTATCTCTTCTTCAGGTTCAACATTTATGTTATTTAATTCTTCATTTAATTTAGTAATTTTTTCTTCTATAATACTTTGTATTTCTTTATAGGTTTCAAGATTTATTTTATCTTCTGTAAATAATTCAATTGTACTTGTCCTCTTATCATTTAATTTAGATATCTCATTAGTAATTCTAGTTCTTTCAAAATCTATATCTAGTTCTTTTTTATCAATTATTTCATCAGTAAACTCTAATGGTTTAATATTATCTAAATATTTAAGAAAAGCTGTTTCTAATTTTAAATGAGAAAATCCCGAAGTATCACAAGTTTTATTATGTTGTCCATTACAATGATAAGTAATATATTTTTTACCACTTTGAATCTGTTGTCTTGCATGATATCTACTACCACATTTAGAACATCTTAAAACTCTAAAGTAATATGTATCATCTGAAGAAAACCTTTTATTATGAAATTTTTTTCTTTTCTTTATTAAATTATTTACATTATTAAAGGTTTTCTCTTCAATTAGTGGGGTTATATTTTTACCATCAACTTCAAACTTATTTTGCTTATTTACTCCATATCTAACTTTACCAATATATAGTGGATTAGTTAAAATAGACTTTATTGTTGATTGATTCCAATGACCACCTCTTTTGGTTGGAACGTCCTCATTTCTTAATTTATTTGCTATTTTAAACATCGAGTCACCTTGTAAATACCATTCATATATTTTCTTTACATAGTGACTTTCTAATTTATTAACTTCAAGTATTCCTTTACCAATAATATAATTATAACCAAATACTCCATTAGTATTAGTATAATTACCTTCCTTTGTTTTTTGTTCATAACCAAATGTAACTCTTTCAGCCAGATTTTCTCTTTCAAATTCAGCAAATATTCCAATAATTTTAACAAACATTCTCCCTACTGCATTCGATGTATCAATTTTTTCTGTTTGTGAATTAAAAGTACAATTATGTTTATCAAATAATTCAATTAAATAAATTAAATCTTTAACACTTCTTGTTAATCTATCTAGTTTATAAACTAAAATATTGTTAATTTTACCAGATTTAACATCTTCTAGTAATCTTGTTACTTCAGGTCTTTCTATTAAATTCTTACCACTTATACCGTCATCTACATAATAATCAGTTATTATCCAATCATTAGATTCAGCATATTTTGTTAATTTATCTTTTTGAGCATTAATACTAAATCCTTCTGTTGCTTGTTCTTCTGTAGATACCCTTGCATAAATTGCTGTATGCATTATTCCTCACTTTCCTTATGAAGTGACTTCCCTTTCATTTAGAATTCTTGGAACTGAAGTTTCCATAAAGAACTTCATAATCTCTAATTGTAATTCTTTCGTAATTGTAATTATAATAACGTGCCTCCTTTTAACTTACTCCCACATCATACGAAAGAGATTCAAAAATATTCCAAAAATTATAGTAATTTTAATACACGACTTTATTAGTATTTACTAGCCAAATACTAGAACCATCATTCTTTTTTAAATAATCTTCATAGATACTAGTAAATTCTAGGATTTTTTCATATTTAAGTAGTTCTTGGGCCATCATAGCCATATCTTTAGCGGTTGATACATGACCTTCGGCATCTAAACCATGGGGATTAACAAATTTAGTATTTTTTAAACCTAATTCTTGAGCTTTATCATTCATTAATTTAACAAATCCCTCAACTGTACCTCCTATTTTTTCAGCCATAGCTACAACGGCATCATTACCACTAGCAATGGCAATTCCTTTTAAAAGTTCTTTAACTGGATAGCTTTCACCTTCTTGTAAAAATAATTGACTGCCACCCATACTAGCAGCATTCTTACTAATTACTACCATATCGTCTAAAGATAAATTGTTTTTAGATATTTCTTCCATTATTAATAACATACTCATAATCTTAGTCATACTAGCTGGTGGATAAGGTTTATCAGCGTCTTTTTCATATAAAACTGTTTTAGTTTTAGCATCAATTAAAATAGCACTTTTACTACTTGGGGCTAAATCAATATCTGCTTGACATATTTTTAAAAAAGAACCAAAGGTAAGTATTATTAATAATAATTTTTTCAATTTCCCACCTCATTTAAAATTTATGTTAATGAAAAGTATTTATGAAAATATTTGACACTTCTCAATAAAAAACAATTACTGAGGTTCTTTAGAAGTGATATACTAAATATAATAAAAGAGGAGAAGAAAAATGAAGTCTAAAAGAAATATGATAATTTTAATTTTAGAAGTTATTATTTTAGTTATAATTATTATTCTCTATATGAATTATAAGAAAGGAATGGTAGATATCAATACTTTAAAAGTTTTTAAAGAAAGTTCTTATTATCAAGAAAAATACCATGATGCTTATAAAGAAATTAAATATTCTGACAATAATCAATTTTTAGAAATAACTAATCAATTATTAGATAAAAATTATCGTCCTGATGAAATAAATAATATTTTTGAATATCTTAGTGATAATAATATTCAAAAATTATTAAAGATGCCTTATGTATCTTTAGAAAATTATTATCAAATTAAAAATTTAGATGTTAATAATATTAATGAATATAGCGAATACAGGCAAGCTAATAATTTATCTTTTGAAGATGCCGTAACAGAGGTAAATTTACATTTAAATCAAGATTTTTATACTGATATTAAAACAATTGCTGATCCTAGCTCTATAACAGTTTTAGTAAATAAATTTAATGCTTTACCTAGTGATTATGTTCCAACTGATTTAGTAAATGTTGGAGAATATCATTATCAAATGCGCCAAGAAGCAGCAAAGGCTTTAGAAGAATTAATGGCTTATGGTAAAACAGAAAATGTTTTTCTAATTCCTTTTAGTACTTATCGTAGTTATGATTATCAAAAAGATTTATATAATAAGTATTTATCAGAAGATACTCTAGATACCGTTGATACTTATTCAGCAAGAGCTGGTCATTCTGAACATCAAACTGGTTTAGCAGCTGATATGAGAAGTAGCAGTTTAACTGATAATGTTACAGATAGTGATTATGAATGGTTACTTAATAATTCTTATAAATATGGTTTTATTATTAGA
The DNA here is from genome assembly GCA_947628275.1 of uncultured Bacilli bacterium. Lineage (GTDB taxonomy): Bacteria > Bacillota_I > Bacilli_A > RF39 > UBA660 > Ventrenecus. Next base: position 5,485 of record CANQZD010000014.1, read on the forward strand.
TATCCAAAAGGAAAAAGTAAAATTACTGGTTATATGGAAGAGCCTTGGCATTTAAGATATATAGGCCAAGAAGATGCGAAAAAGATTCATGAATTAGATATTACTTATGATGAATATTATGATTTATATATCGCTAAATATTAAAAAAACTTGTGTTGACAAGTTTTTTTAACATCTAGTTTTTCTTAATAAATGGGATACAGCACTGCCAAAATAACGACCTAAATCAACGACAAAATTATAGGCGTTGATAATAAAATTACCTAAAGCCGCTGAAAAGGCTCCCCCATTAATTTCATAAAGTTCATTTGAAGTTAATTTCATAATATTATCTCCTTTCTAATCTTAATTAACGACAACTAAACGGTCTTACTAAGCCATCAAAAAAGCCAACAACAAAAGATACTGCCGCCGCAATTGAAGCTGCGATGACGCCCCAATGAAGGGCACCGCCATTAATTTGAAGTAATTCATCATTTTTAAGCATTTTCATCACCTCCTTTCAAAGATTTTAAAAACAATGAAATAATTGTATCTTCTTTGATTTTTATCGTGCCTTTCATAACTTGATTATTTTTTAATTCTTGATTAGAAACTGTAATATTCATATTACTAACTAAAATATTATTTAAAAGATATGGCTCATCAAAACTAATCTTTTTAATAGTATCTTTTTTAGTAAAAGTAATTTCTTTTAAATTATCAGTATATTTTGCTAAAGTATCAGTAGCTATTACAGTATAAATACATTCTTTTTTATTACATTTAACTTTTCCTTCTAAAGTTATATTTAAAGGAATTTTAAGATAAAATAAACTGCCAATAATAATAGTAATTATTAAACATAGCATAAAACTTTTAAAATAAAGAAAATGGTCTTTTATTTTTAATAACATGCGTAAGTTTTCTTGATAAAAATTTCTAATTTCCAAGATTAATCACCTCATCAAAATAAGTTTTATTAGGACGATGAGTAATATAGATAACAGTTTTCTTTTTTAAATATTCTAAAAGTTCAATAATAATTTTAATTTCTAAATCATTATTTACTTCACTTAAGGCTTCATCAAATAAATAAATTGGAGTTTCATTTAATAAAGCTCTAGCTAATAAAATTCGCTGTTTTTCACCACCTGATAAATTACAATCATCAATACGAATATAATCGTTATAACGAAATGTTCTTTTCATGACAATATCTTCAATTAAACAAATATTACAAACTTCATTAAAATGTTTTTCACTAATATTTCGACCAAAAACAATATTTTCTTTAATCGTGCCATTAATTAAAGCTTCATTTTGACTTAAATAAGTAATATTATGACGAATAGTTGCTAAAGGATAATCTAAAATATTAATTTTTTTAATAGTAATATCACCTTCATAATTATCTAATTGTCTTGCTAAAAGTTTACAAATTGTACTCTTGCCACTTCCACTTTCACCTAACAATAAAATATGTGAACCTTTTTTTATTTTAAAATTTAATTCTTTGATATTTTGATGGTAACCATCATAAGAAAAGCTTAAATTATGAAATTCGATACTACCATTTAAAAATTCTTCTGGATAATCTAAAGCTTCTTCTTTAATACTAGCAAAATCACCTATTTTACTAAATAAACCTTTTAGATAATAAAAACTAGGAATTAAATCAATAATTTGTTTTAAAGGCTCGATAAAATGATTTAATAAAGATTCAATTAAGATAAATTCAAAAATAGTTAATTTATTTTGACCTAGTAAATAAAAACCAGTAATACTTATACTTAATAAAGTTATTTCTAAAATAAGTTTTTTATAAAAGTTTTGTTTTCTAAATGTTTGATTATTTAAATATTCACATTTTAAATAATGATATAAATTTTGTTCAAGTCGTTCCATAATAAAAGTTGTTTGATTTAAGTTTTTCATTGAAGGAAATACTTCTAAACATTCAGTTAAACAAGTATTCCAATTAGCATTTTCACTCATTTGTTTTAAAATTTTTAAATATATACTTTTACCAAATAAATAACCTAAAATAAAATATAAAGTAATACCTAAACATAAAATATACGCAAAAACAGGTTTTAAAGTATATATTAAAATAAAAGTCATTATTGCTAAAGTAATATTAATAAAAATACTAATAATTATTTCAATAAAATTATTTTCAATAGTCTCAGCTTCTTTAATTCTTGCTAAGAGTTCCCCTTTAGTATGAGAATTATATTGATTAACTGGCAAATATAATAAATGTTTTAAAAAAGCATATAGAAATTTACCTTCCATATTTTTATTTAATAAGATTTTAAAATTTTCTTTAATATTTTCTAAAAGTACTTTTAAAATAGTAAAGAAACTATAAAAACCAATTAATATTAGAAATTGCTGATAACTATAAGATTTAGTAATTTCTTCAAAACAAAATTTATAAAAAAAGCTTAAGAAAATAGTACATAATGTAAATAAGAAACTAAACCAAATAATAGGATAAACTAATTTTTTCTCTTTAGTTATATATTCATAGAAAATAGCAATAATACTTTTTTCTTTAGGAAGTTTAGGAATTTTAGCAATTGGCTGGGCATGAATAACAACATTAGTCCATAAAGAGAAAAAAGTTTTTTTCTTCATTGTAACTTCTCCGGATGCCGGGTCCATTAAAAAAACTGTATTTTTATTAACTTTTAATAATACGACAAAATGGGTTAAACCATTAGGATAATTAAAATGAACTATACAAGGTAAAGCTATTTTGTTTAATTCTTTAGCATCTAATTTTTCACCATAAGAATTAAATTGATATTTTTTCAAAGTCTCAACTATATGATAAGCCGTTATTCCTTTAGTATCTTGATAAGTATCAAGTCTTAAACGTTCTAGAGGAACATAACCACCATAATAAATAATTAATGATGCGATGCAACATACGCCACAATCTTTGATGTCTCGTTGTCTAACAATAATATTCATCTATTTCATCCTTTCTACTCATATATTACCCATTAAAGTAGTGGCTTCCTTTTTTTCCAAAAAAAAATGTAATGAAATTAACCATTACATTATTTTTTCTTCTTTTTCTTTTTTTTCTTGTTCTTATATTTTTTCTTAATTTCTTTTTCTTTTAAAGACAATTTTTTCATAATTGTAAATTCTTTTTGATTATTTTTAAAAATATTTGGGAAGGCTTTTAATAAACGTGTAGGATATTTGTGAAAGCCTTTAATATTTTTTAATTGTTTAGCAAGCATTTTTTCTAATAAACCAGGAATTTTAGCTAGTTTTTCATTTTTTAAATTTTCAACAATAATTAAGCGATTACGAAGAGAATAAGCAACCGCAATAGAATATAAAACATCAAAAATAAAAATAATAAAACAAATAATAGAAGCAATAATTAAATATTTATCTTTGATTTGAAATAAAAATTTAGTTATCCAAGGGCCAACAAAATAAATAATTACTACTGAACCTAGACCAAATAAAATAGCATTTAAAAGACAAATTCGTCCTTCAATATTAAATTTTTGATCACTATAATCCCACCATTTATTATGAAAAATTTTTTCTAAAAAATAGCTGGTAAAATATTCAATTGTAGTAGTTATAATCATTCCTAATAAAAAAACTAAAATAGGACTTTCTTTAAATGGGGTTAAAAGGGTTAATAAAGCTATACTACCTACTCCATAAATAGGAATAACTGGTCCACATAAAAACCCCCGATTAGTTAGTTTTTTATTTACAATAAAACACATTATCATTTCGGCAACATAACCAATCATGCTAAATAATAAAAACTGCATAAATAATAACGAAATCTGATACATATTTTACTCACTTTCAATTAATTATATTCATAGTATACCATATATTAATACAATTAATGTAATATTTTTTAGATGACTTCATATAGTATAGTAATGATGGGAGAGAATTTATGATTAACAAGCAAAGTTTATGGTTTGTAACATTATTTAGTTTAATTTTAGTTTTAAGTATTTATTATGTAACTATTTCAGATAATAGTTTAGAAAAAATCTTAGGTAATAATCTGGAAGAAACTGCTTTGGTTTCTAATGAAACAACTTTAAGTAGTGAATTAGTAGCTTTAAGAGTTAAAGAAGATGAAGAAGTTTTAAAAGAAATGGAAAATTATCAACAGATTCTTTTAGATAGTACAAAAACAAGTGAAGAAAAAAGTGATGCTTATAATTCTTTAATGACTCTTAATTCTAAAAAAGGTCAAGAACAAGAAATGGAAGAAGCAATAAAAAAAGAATATCAATTAGATAGTTTTGTTAAAATAAAAGATAATAATATAACAATTACAGTTTCTACAAATGAACATAATGCAAATTTAGCTAATAATATTATTCGAACGATTAGACAAATGACTGATAAAGAAAGGTATATTACAGTGAAATTCCAAGAATAGGAGTTTCCTTTTTTTTACTATTTCATAAAATATGATAGATAATTAGTTGGAAAGGAAGTATTTTAATGGTTAAAGGGATTTTAACTAATCGAGAATATCAGATATTTAAATTATTAATTGATAATAAAAATACTAAAGAAATTGCCACTTTTTTAGGAATCAGTGAAAAAACTGTTCGAAATCATATTTCTAATGCCATGCAAAAGTTAGGAGTTAAAGGTCGAGCAAGTGCGGTAATAGAACTGATTAGATTAGGAGAATTATCTATTTAAAAAAAAAGACGTAAGTCTTTTTTAGTTGGTTTCTGTAATTCCCCTAGATATTTCAATTAAAACAAATTGGTAGTCACTATAGCTTTGTAAATAACGTTTTTCAATCTCATCTAATGGAGCATTAACAGTTATTTTAAAACGATTAAAAGTAATATTTTGTAAACTTTGATAAGTATTTAAAAATTCTTCATAATTATCAGAATCAATAAAATTAATAGTTGATAAAATACTTTTATAAGTTAAATCAGTAAGTTCATCTTGTTCACCAATAATAATTCTAATTAAATTATCATTATAGCTTGATTTATAAAAAATTAAACTACCTATTGTTTGTTGATAATAACCTATTCCTAAAACTTGAGGTTTAATATCTGTAAAAAAATCAGTTGTAATATAAATATTTTCTTTAGGTTTTTTAGGTTCATTAATTGTAGGGGTTTGAGGTTTTTTTAAAAAGTAAAAATAAAAGTCACAACTAAAAACAATAATATTTAAAATTATTAAAATAATTATTAAAAGATTATTTTTTTTTAGTGACATGAACTTATTCCTCCTTAATTAAATTTAAAAATCTTACGAGCAATTTTATAACCAGGAATACTTATAAATCTTGGCAAATTACTTGCTCCAGAAACAGAAATTTTGCATATTTTATATAATCGATGATTTTTATTTTTTAAATACTCCCATAATTCTTTTTGTTTTTGATGATGTTCTTTCGTATTACCGATTTGAAGTAAAATAGTTGAAACGCTCATCATAATATCAAGATAGTGTATTAAATATTTGGCACAGCGTGTATTCGTATTCCAATAATCATAGGGATTAAAAAAGTCAATCATCATTTTAGTTATAAATATTTGTTGGTCTACTCTTTTTACCATAACTTGTTCATTTACTGATTGGTCTTCCCTGCCAATATAGTAACGATAAAAATTAACATTTAAATAATACATAGTTTTAATTTTAGGTAAAGGATAATAAACAAAGATATTATCTACATAAAAAGTATGTTCAGGAAGTTTGATATTCGTACTTTTTAAAAATTTAGTATTGTATAAAACAGAGTGCATTAATAGGTATGAACCTGGTTTAAACTTACCTACTTCATCCCAAGTAAAAACTTTATTTTCTGGTAAAACTTTTTGATATGAGACAACTTTTTGTTTAGCTCCAACTTTTTCATAAACATAATTAACAATCATCATATCAACTAAACTTTTAGCTTTTTGTAATTTTTTGATTGTTTCAATAACTTTTAGTAAAGATGATTTATCTACCCAATCATCAGAATCAACTACTTTATAATACAAACCCTTAGCATTTTCTAGACCAACATTTACCCCAGAACCATGACCACCATTTTCTTTATGAATTGCTTTAATAGTTTCAGGATATTTTTTTTGATATTCATCAGCGATTTTAGCTGTATTATCTTTACTTCCATCATCGACAATAATAATTTCAATATCATCTTTACATACTAATAAACTTTCTATACATTTTGCCATATATTTTTCCGAATTATAACAAGGAATTGCAAATGTAATTAATTTCATACTCTACCTCTATTTCTATCTATATCAATTATATAAAAAAAAGAATTGTTTTGCAAATTCTTTAATTATTGATTCGTTTTAATTGATATTCACGAGTTATTTCTTCACGAGTTTTTAATAAATTAGCTTTTTGATAAAGAGCTAAAGTACGCATATTTTCTAAACATTCTTGTTTTAAAGTTTTTTTAACACTTTGATTTTCAAAATTAATATTTCTTTGTTGAAGCTCACTATAGGCACTTTTAATTTCAAAAGTTTCAGGACTTAAGCTATAACTTAAATCATCTTCAAAGTATAATCCTTCTTCTTCACTATCATATTTAATTTTTTTAGAAATAACTATCTCACCTAAATCATTGATAATTGGTAGTTCTTGGTCATGACCTTGATAATATTTTTTAGTTTGCCAATTATATAAAACATAACTACAACCATATTTATTACTAGCACAAATGCCATAAATATCTTGAGATAATTCTAATGTTGTAATAGCAGCTTTAGAAGGTGAAGTAGTTTTAAATGCCGTTACTACCATATTTTTTTGACTTACATCATAATGTTCAAAAGTAGCACTCATTTTATTAAAAGAAATAATAAAGTTATTTTCATCACAAGAAATGATTTTATTTAAAAATAATTTATGACCTAAACGTTTAATTTTTGTGGTATCTTGGTATAAATCTATAAAGCCAAATTTATTTTCTTTGATGCTATATTTTGTAGTTTTTACTAAATCCATGGTAAACCCTCTTTCTTTAGATTACTATCTTAACTTAAAAGGCCAAAGATAGCAAGCTAAACTTTGACCTTGCTAGTTATTTTCTTCCTCTTTATTTGCAATAACATCACGAGGTTTTGCCCCATTAGCGGGACCAACAATACCCCTTTTTTCTAATAAATCAAGAACTCGGGCTGCCCGGTTATAGCCAAAACGGAAACGCCTTTGTATTAAAGATGCACTTATTTTACCAGTTTGCATCGCAAATTCTACTATTTCGTCATACATTGGTTCATCATAGTCATCATTGCTATTAATTTCGCTAATGGGCATTTCATTTAATTTGGTTAAAGCTTCATCATACTGAGCAACTTGTTCTTTACAAACGGCATCAATAACTCGTCTTATTTCATCATCAGAAATGAAGCAACCTTGAATTCTAATAGGATGATTTTCACCCATTGGTAAATATAACATATCTCCTTTACCTAAAAGTTTTTCAGCTCCAGGACTATCAAGAATAGTTCTAGAATCAATATTTGAAGCAACTGCAAAACTGATTCTTGAAGGAATATTTGATTTAACAACTCCCGTTATAACATCAGTTGATGGTCTTTGAGTAGCAACAATTAAATGGATACCAGCAGCACGAGCTAATTGAGTTATACGCATGATACTTTCTTCTACTTCTTTACTGGCTACTAACATAAGATCAGCAAGTTCATCAATAATAGCAATAATATACGGCATTCTAGGTTGATGAAGAGATGGATTTTCATCATTACTTTTATCAATCATTTCATTATAATCATCAATTTTTTTAACTCCTGCATCAGCAAAAACATTATAACGACGATCCATTTCGACAACAATCTTTTGCAATGCTAGACTAGCTTTTTTAGGGTCATTAACAACAGGACACATTAAATGAGGTACCCCATTATAATTAGATAACTCAACTTTTTTAGGGTCAACTAGTAAAAGTTTTACTTCATCAGGACGATAACGCATTAAAATAGAGTTAATAATGCTATTAATACATACTGATTTACCAGAACCAGTTGAACCAGCAACTAATAAATGAGGCATTTTAGTTAAATCAGCTCCGATAGGAGTTCCCATAATATCTTTACCTAAAGCTACCCATATACCACTTTTATTATTTAAAATTTGTTTACTACTTAAAATTTCTTTAATCTTTACAGGTGCGATAGACTGATTGGGAATTTCAATACCAATAGTATTTTTACCAGGAATTGGAGCTTCAATCCGCACATCTTTAGCAGCTAAGGCTAACGCTATTTCTTTATTAATTGAACTAATTCGACTTACTTTCGTTCCACTAGGTACAGTAAGTTCAAATTGAGTAACACTAGGTCCCATGTGAACATCTACAACTTTACCAACAATATGAAAATCATTTAAAACTCTCTCAAGATTTTGTTTATTATTAATTAAAAATTGGTTAGAATTAGTTTTCTTTGAACGTTCAGGGTCATCTAAAATACTCATTGGAGGAAGTTTATAATTTAAATTAACCGTTGGAGCATTAGGATTAGCATTAGGTAAATCAGGCATTATTAAACGAGGTTCTTCCCTATTTTCCATTTCTTCTAAAGGCTCAGCTTTAATTTCTTCAACACTTTCAACAAGATAAGATTTTTTATCTTCTTTTATTTCAGGTTCTTGCTCTAATAAACGTTTTTCTAAAGCTTTAGAACGTTCTTCACTATCATCTTCTTCACTAATTGAATCTTTTGCCCATTTAAAAGTAGCAATAAATCTACTTAAAATTTCTGATAAATTAACATTAAATAATAAGACAATTCCAAATATTAAGAGAAAAACTAAAACAATATAAGTCCCATTTAAACCAAATAATGAAGCACACCCAAAACTAAAGACAGCTCCAAAAATACCACCACCAATAGTAATAGATGTTTGACCAGAACTAGAAATAGCATTATTCATGCCAATTGAAGCAATCCGGTCCATATAATTGTGCATTGTTGTAGCAAATATTTTACTTGGGCTTTCAGCCATTTTAATAAAATTTAAATGACTCATAATTAAAATAACAATAATAATTAAATATAAGCCAATTGCTCTTTGAGACATAAAATTAGGCATTTTTCTTTTAAATAACATTAAAAATCCTAAAGTTAAAACTAATAATAAAACAACAGGCCACCATTCACCTAATAAAAACATGGCAAATTTTTTTAATAGAGCTCCTACAGGTCCAAAGCCAAATCCAATAATGCCAATTAAGATTAAAACTAAACCAGTTAATTCGACACTGAATCCTAATGTAGGGCTTTTTTCATTCTTGCTAGTTTTCTTTTTCTTTGCCATAATTCTCACCATATATATTATAAACTAATTTTTAATTCTTTGCCAAGAGTTCTAACACTTTATTGACATATAAACATAAAATATATTAGGTGATAGTATGAAATATCCAAGAAGAAACAATTTTATAAATGTTTTTGCGATTTTAATTTTATGTTGCTTAATATTTTATCAAGTTATTATTACTTTAATTTTACCTTTACGTTTTAATATTTTTGTATTATTTTTGGAAGTTATATTACTATTATTTTTCCTCTACCGAATAGTATGGCCTTATTAATTCTTCAGTTTTATATACATAGTCTAAAACTTTTCGAATATTTTGGCAAATCTTAAATTCATTACCTTTAAATTCAATTTTATAAGGAATAGATATAACAATAAAAAATAATTGTTTTTCTTCATCAGATAACGGATTAATACTTTGATAAGTTTTTAAAAGATTTTCAAAAGGCAAATCAAAATATTCTTCTTGGTAAAACTTAATTAAATCTAAAACGGGTGTATCTTTTCTTGAAGCATCCCAACTAATTAAATATTCTTTATCACTTTTATGAAAATGTTCAAGACTAACATTATTATGAATTTGACAAACTCGATATTTTTTTAATTTTCCTACTTTTTCATACCAATTTTCTAATTCATGGTCTGCAAAATCAAAGGCCGCTAGAATTTTAGAAATATTTGTTAAAAGATAGTAATGACTTGGAGATGGATACACTTCTTTAAAAAAATCAGTAAAGGTTTGATCATAGTAGTATTTTAAATAGGCTATTTGGTCTTTTAAATGTTCATATATTTTTTGATATTCATCAGTACTAACTTCTTTATAATAAGTAGTTTTTTGATGAAGATTAGCTAAAACCTTAATTAAATCACTAGCTTTTTGCTCTTTAGGCATTGAAGTATCAGGAACATATTGATAGATTACAACATCTTTTCTTTTATCATCAATTAAAGGAGGAATATTTGAAAAATTACGACTATATAAATAATCGTATAATTCTTGAGTTTTTCCTTTTTTTTCTTTAATAACAATATCACCGCTTGTACTATTTAAAATATGAGCATGACCTTTAATTGTATATTTATAGGGTTTATAAGCCTCTTTAATTAATTCAATACTGCGGCTATTCATTTTTCAACGGGAATCAAAATTTTATCACCAGGATTTAAATTAGAAAGATCATTATATTCAGCTAAAAAACTTCCCGTTACACTATAAGTTGTACAAATAGTTTCTAAAGTCTCACCTTCTTTTAAAATATGGATATGATAAGTCATATATTCATCTTCGGTTTCGGTTTTTAAAACCGTTTCTTCTAAATTTGGTTTACTTGATTCTTCTTTAATAGGCTCATCAGTTACTTCTTCAGGTGAAGTTATCATAGCATCTTCTTTTACTTCTTCAACAAGATTATTAATATCATCAAGACTACGGTCATCAGAATTTTCTAAAAGAGATGGTAATTCTTCAAAATTATCAGATACTTCTTCTTCTAAAGATAATTCTAACTCAATATGAACTTTAATTTTATTGTCATCTACAGTATCATAAGCAAAATCACTTATTTCTAATGATATACTGTCAATGATAGTTTTAGAACTTATAGCAATAGTAAAAGGAACTTTAAAAGAAAAGGGAATTACATTAACACTTACTTCATGACTTTTATATTCACCAGTAATTAATAAATTACCTTCAATATTATCATTAATAATTGCAAATTCTCTTTCTAAAGAAATACTAGTTATTTCACTTACCTTAGTAGCAAATTCTAATTCTTTAGTAAACGGTATTACACTCTTCATAAAAATCATCCTCTCTAGAACAATATATGAAAGTATAATAAAAATAATGCTTTTTGGGGCATTATTTTTTATTTAAAATATCCATAGCCATATTTTGTAAATCAGAATTAATTTTGTTAACTTCTGGAGAAGCAACTTCCTCAGTAGGAGTTTGTTCTGGTATTGGATTTACTGGAGATTCAGGAACTGGTTCTGGAATAACCGGTGGCTCTGGTATTGGATTTATTGGAACTTCAGGAACTGGTTCTGGAATAACCGGTGGCTCTGGTATTGGATTTACTGAAACCTCAGGAACTGGTTCTGGAATAACCGGTGGCTCTGGTATCGGATTTACTGGAACCTCAGGAACTGGTTCTTGAATAACCGGTGGCTCTGGTATTGGATTTACTGGAACCTCAGGAACTGGTTCTGGAATAACCGGTGGCTCTGGTATCGGATTTACTGGAACCTCAGGAACCGGATTTGGAATAACCGGTGGTTCTGGTATCGGATTTACTGGAACCTCAGGAATTGGTTGAATAATTGGTGGCTCTGGTATCGGATTTATTGGAGCCTCAGGAACTGGTTCTTGAATAACTGGTGGTTCTGGTATTGGATTTACTGGAACCTCAGGAACTGGTTCTTGAATAACTGGTGGCTCTGGTATCGGATTTACTGGAACCTCAGGAACCGGATTTGGAATAACTGGTGGTTCTGGTATCGGATTTACTGGAGCTTCAGGAACCGGATTTGGAATAACTGGTGGTTCTGGTATTGGACTTATTGGAGCTTCAGGAACCGGATTTGGAATAACTGGTGGTTCTGGTATCGGATTTACTGGAACCTCAGGAACCGGATTTGAAATAGTAGTTGGTTCTACTGGAAGTGGATTTACTCCTGCTTCTGGTAATGGTTGAGGATTAATTGGAAGTGGTTGTGGAGCCATTGTTTCTAATGAAATCGGACCATTTTGTGGAGTTGCCATTGGAACTGGACCATTTGATTGAGGGTCAATAGTTGGAGTTGGATTTTGGTTAACAGTTGGTTGTTGTTCAACTACTGGTTCTTCTTTGGCTTGTTTATTTTTTTTCTTTTTACGACTTTTAGAGATAATAATAATTATAATAATTAATACTAATAATCCTCCTAAACCTGCTGCACCATAAATAATTAAATCTTTGTTTTCATTTGGAATAGCAAATGAAACTTTAATTTCATTATTACCTTCAGGTTTTAATTCCCATGTTAAAGTTTTTTGGTCTTGGGAAACGCTTGTAGCGTTATTTGAAAGACTTACATTAGGTAAAGTTAATTGATAATTATATTTTATTAAATCGCTAAACATGCTTGGGTCAATATTTAAAGTTTCAGTATCAGTTGAATTACTACCACTAATATCAGTAGTTGTAGTTTCAATAAGCATATTTAATTCATATGTATCTTCTAATAATCCTTTTTTTATAGTAAAGAATTTGTTATCAAAATCTTTAGTAGTAATATCATTTAAATTTAAAGTAAAATTTTCAGTTTTTGTTAATTCATCAATATTATTATATTTTTTTGATATAGTTAACTCATATTTACTATCCGTAGTATTTTGAGTAACAGTAAAACCAAGGTCTTCCATTTCTTTATAAGTATCATTATCCATAAAATCTTCAGGATTAAAATCTGTTGATGAAGAAGTTGAAGGATCTTGATAATTACATTTACTTTCATCACCATCATTTTCTTTTAAGCAATCAAAGTATTCTTCATCTGTCATAGTGTTACTATCTGAAGCACCATAACTTTCTGCTAATTCCTTGAATTGATCTAAATCTAAAACTAAAGATGAACTAAAATCCATACTTTTATCAGCATTAATACCCATTTTAATATTTGCTTCCATACAACCAGTAGTTAAAAAACTGGCTACAAGAATAATACTTATAATTTTTAATAACTTCTTCATATAAACTAACTCCATTTCCAATTTGTTATTTCTTCCATATCAATACCATTTTCTTTTATGTAGGTAGTATGTTTTATTAACATGTCTTCGCAATGTTTTTTTAATTTAATGCCATCAAAATTAGGCAAATGTTTTAAAGCAAGTAAAACAAGATGATAACGGTCTATTTTATTTTGAACTCGCATGTCAAAAGGTGTTGTGATTGTTCCTTCTTCAATGTAGCCTCTTACATGCAGATTTTGATTTTGCCTTTTATAAGTAAGTTCATGAATTAAATTTGGATAACCATGAAAGGCAAAGATAATTGGTTTGTTTAAAGTAAATAAACAATTATATTCTTCATCACTTAAACCATGAGGATGGGCTTCTTTAGGTTGAAGTCGCATTAGATCGATAACATTTATCACCCGAACTTTAAGATTGGGAATATACTCTCTTAATAATTTTGACGCTGCCATAATTTCTAGTGTTGGCGTATCCCCAGCACAAGCTAAGATTATATCTGGATTGCCATTATAGTCATTAGAAGCAAAGCTCCAGATACCAATTCCTTTTTCTGTATGTCTTAATGCTTGCTTCATTGTTAGCCATTGTGGTCTTGGATGTTTACTAGCAACGATAACATTCACATAATTTTTAGTTTGAAGGCAATGATGCATAGTGCAAAGTAAAGTATTAGTATCACAAGGTAAGTAAATTCTTGAAATACTAGCTTTTTTAGTCATAATATGATTTAAAAAGCCTGGATCTTGATGAGTATAACCGTTGTGATCTTGTTGCCAACAGTGGGATGAAAGTAAAATATTTAAAGAAGCTATTGGTGAACGCCAAGGTAGTTCTTTGCTAACTTTTATCCATTTTGCATGTTGACTTACCATTGAATCAATTATTCTAATAAAAGACTCATAACTATGAAATATACCATGACGACCAGTTAATAAGTAACCTTCTAACCAACCTTCACACATATGTTCTGATAAAAAGGAATCTAAGATGCGACCTTCATAAGATAAAAATTCATCATCAGGCTCTTTTTTTAAACACCATTGACGATTGGTAATTTCAAAAACATCATTTAAACGATTAGATAAGGCTTCATCTGGTCCAAAAATTCGAAAATTTTTTGTTTCTTGATTAAGTTTAATAACATCTTTTAAATATTTTCCTAGATTTCGCATGTCTTCACTAATTGTTTGACCAGGATAACCTATTGGTAATGCATATTTTTCAATGTTTGGTAATTGCAATTCTTTTAAAATCTTACCCCCATTAGCATGAGGATTAGCGCTCATTTTAGAAAAGCCAGTTGGGGCTAAAGCCAAATATTTTTCTTTTAATGTGCCGTTTTCATCAAATAATTCTTCAGGATGATAACTTTTTAACCAATCATTTAACTGTTCTAGACTTTCATGATTGTTTTTAGTTATTTCAAGAGGAATTTGATGGGCTCTGAAACTTCCCTCAATTTTTTTACCAGCAATTTCTTTAGGTCCAGACCAACCTTTAGGAGTTTTTAAAACAATCATTGGCCAGAATGGTCGTTCTTGATTATTGTCTTGGCGAGCTGATTGTTGAATTTTTAAAATTCTATTAATTACTTCATCCATCGTTTTAGCCATTTGTTCATGTAAAATTTTTGAATCATCACCACTGACATAATAAGGGGCCCAACCACAACCTCTTAAAAAGGCATCTAACTCCTCTTCACTAATTCTTGCCAAAACAGTTGGATTAGCAATTTTATAACCATTAAGATTTAAAATAGGAAGAACAGCACCATCTGTTTTAGGATTTAAAAATTTATTACCGTGCCAGCTAGTAGCAAGAGGACCAGTTTCAGCTTCTCCATCGCCAATAATAACTGTAGCTATTAAGCTTGGATTATCAAAAACTGCTCCAAAAGCATGAGAAAGACTGTAACCTAATTCGCCACCTTCATTTATGCTTCCTGGTACTTCAGGTGCAACATGACTAGAAGTACCACCTGGAAAACTAAAATTTTTCATGAATTTAGTAAGACCTTGTTCATCTAAAGTTATTTCAGGATAAACGGCACTATAGGTACCCTCTAAATAAGTATTAACCATTGTTGCTTGACCAGCATGACCAGGTCCACTAAGCCATATCATATTTAAATCATATTTTTTAATAACGCGATTGCAATGAACATAACAAAAATTTTGGGCTGGAGCACTTCCCCAATGACCAACCAATTTAGATTTAATATCACGATATTCAATAGGTCTTTTTAATAAGGCATTATCTTTTAAATAAAGACATGCGGCCGAAATGTAATTTGCAGCTCTGAAATAACCATCAATTAAATTTAATTCTTCTTCATTTAGTACCGGCATTGCAATCCCTCTATCCTAATAATAAGTATACACTAGAAAAGTTAAAAAAGGAAGCAAAAAAACTTCAAAATCATCTAAATGCTTAAAATAAAGCAATATTACGCTTGCATTTTAAGTTTCTTTATTATATAATCATATTGCATTTAGTTAGTTATGCACCCATAGCGCAATTGGATAGAGCGTTAGACTACGGATCTAAAGGTTAGGGGTTCGACTCCCTTTGGGTGCACCACTTAATTTAAGCATTAAAATCGAGAAGTAGCACAATTTGGTAGTGCACTACATTTGGGATGTAGGGGTTGCAGGTTCAAATCCTGTCTTCTCGA
>CANQZD010000015.1 GCA_947628275.1 uncultured Bacilli bacterium
ACTATATTACCAAACGGTTTTGTTTCTGTTTCAACTCTGTTTGTTCTTGAAAAAGCTTGAATCAAATCATGATATTTCAAACTCTTATCAACATATAAAGTATTTAATCTTTTAGCATCAAATCCTGTTAATAGCATATTAACAACTATAACTATGTCTATTTCAGCATTTTTAATTTTCTTACATATATCTCTAAAATATCCATCAAAATTATTAGAAGAAAAATTAGTATTATACATATTATTATAATCACTAATAATTCTATCTAAAGACTCTCTAGAATGTTCCACATCACCATCTAAGTCTTCATTTGCACCATAAGTAAATATAGCACCTATTTTTAAATCATGATTAATTGTTTTAAAAGTATCGTAATATTTAACTAATTGTGGAATGGATGATACTGTAAATAGAGCATTATATTTTTTATCACGAGTTTTGATATTATGATGCTTAATAATATCATTCGTTATTAAGGCAATTCTTTCATCAGCCATAAATACTTCTTCAGTATCTATCCCTTCTACCATAATATCCTCTTCTAATTCTCTTGAATTTAATTCAATGAATTTCATATAATCAACTGAAAATCCTAATACATTTTCATCTTTAATTGCATCTTTGATTAAATATGTATGTAAACATTTTTCGAATATATCTGCTGTACTTCTTCCATCTTGTGATGGATTTTCTTTGAATCTAGGTGTTCCAGTAAATCCAAAGTATTGTGCTTTTGTAAATGTTTTAGATATTTGTCTATGCATTTCACCAAATTGACTTCGATGACATTCATCAATTATAAATACCGTTTTTAAATCTTTATATTTTGCCATTACATCAGCATATTTTGAATTAGAACAAGCATTTGCCATTTTTTGAATAGTAGTTATTATAAGTGGCTTTGAACTGTCCTTTATTTGTTTAATTAATTTATCTGTCTGATTTGTCATATCTACACAGCCTGGATCAAACTTATTAAATTCATCTAACGTTTGTTTATCTAAGTCTTTTCTATCTACTAAGAAGAAAACTTGATTAATAGATGGTTCTAATGCTAATATTTGACTTGTTTTAAATGATGTAATTGTTTTACCAGAGCCAGTTGTGTGCCAAATGTATCCATTATTGCTAGTGTCTAATGCACGAGATACTATATTTTCAACAGCATAAACTTGATAAGGCCTCATAACCATTAAAGTTTTGTCTGTCTTATTTATAATCATATATCTAGCTATCATTTTACCAATATTACATCTGTCTAAGAAGAATACACAAAATTGTTCTAAATTAGTAATTCTATTATTATCCACATCAGTCCAATAAAAAGTAAATCCATAATTTAATTCTTGATCTCCATTAGCAAAATATTTTGTATCTACTCCATTGCTAATAACAAATAATTGAATATATTTATAAAGTCCTGTATAAGAATGTCTTTTATATCTTTTAATTTGATTAAAAGCTTCTTTCATATCATTTCCTCTTCTTTTAAGTTCAATTTGTACAAGAGGAAGTCCATTTATTAGAATAGTAACGTCATATCTATTAACATATTTGCCTTCAACAGTAGTTTGATGTGTAACTTGAAAGATATTCTTACACCAATCATTTCTATTAAATAATTCAATATATACTTTAGAGCCATCATCTCTTTCAATGAATTGTTTTTGCCTTAATTCATTTGCACTTTGATATACACCTTTTCCAGATATTTTTACCATTAATTTTTCGAATTCTTTATCGGATAGTGGCCGATTTTTTAATTCAATTTTATTATGTTTATTAACTTGTTCTCTAAAATTATTTTCTAAATCTTTAACATCATTTATTTGTACTTTTTCATAGCCTTGTTTAACAAGTTGATCAATCATTCTATTTTCTAATCTTGCTTCACTTTCATAAACACCCATACTACACCTACTTATCTAAAAAACTTATAATTAAATTATAACACGAAAAATAACAATTTTTAATTTTTGCTAATAAAGTCCACAAAAAAAGAAGAAATTAATCTTCTAACATGTAATAAAAAGAAAAATAGGGTTCTACCGTAAGATAGTACCCTTGCAAAAATGTATTACCATTTTTTCCTTGCATAAGCACAATATCATATATTAATGTTCGTGTCAAACTATTTTAATCTGAATTTACATTATAGTTTTTTTCAATAATCTTTTTAAAATATAAATACACAGATTTTAATAGTCCATTATTATTATAGTACTCTTTATGATGAATTATTCTTTCAAAAAACAATTCATTGATATCTTTAGTTACATTTTTCTTAATACCTTCACTAGTTACTATTTCGTTAAACATATATAAAGCATAAGTCATTTGTCTTATTCTAGAATTACTCAATTTATTACTTCTAGTTTCTTTTCCAATTTCACAGTCATTTAAATAATTGATAATTTTATAATCTGGTGCATAATTATTATCTTTTCTATCAAGGTCTGATAACAGACAAGAATTGTGAGCAACAGCATTTCTAAGTTTAACTATTTCCCTTAGAATAAATATATTTTTTAATTCATTTGTTAAATTATATTCCTTTGAAAAAAATTCATAAAAATTAACTAATTCACCAAATGTAATTATTTCAAGAAATTCCCAAATAGGAATATTTTCTAATTGTTGATCTTGATCTATATCATATTTAGAAAAAATTTTATTATAATACTCACTCCCAACTTTTTTAAAGATACTATTATGTACTTTTTTAGGAAACTTTTCGTCATTAAAATCTTTTTCTAAATACATATTGACTGCTCTATATCCATTTTCTTCTTCAATATTTTCAATTAGGTTTAATATTCTTATTTTCAAATAATGTTCTATATCAATAATTATTTTAAAAAATAATAGTCTAACTCTATGATCTATAATAGCCATATCCTTAAGATATGCAAAATCCAAGTCTTGATATAATCCTTCATATTCACCAGCTGGAGATGGATATTTCAAGAAATTGTGTTTATATGATGTTAAATTATAGTAATTATTATTATTTCTTAAATAGTCTTCTGCTTCTTGTTCACTTATTTTTTCAAACTTAATATTTTTACTTTTTAAATATGGAACTAATTCACTAATCTTCATCATCGGTCTTAGTTTTGATATTTTTTCATCGGTTTCAATCATCATATCACTTCCTAACTGCTATAAAAAATTATATCATAACAGTTAAATAACATCTATAGTTCTTTAGGGCAATGTTAATCCTTTCAGCAAATTTAAAATGTAACATTTTTAAAAAATCTTAACAATCGTTTACTATAAAATAGCATTTATTTTTTAAATAAACACTATTTTTAACACTTTAATAAATGTCTTAATACCCTTATAAATTTAATCACTGTAAGAGCTAAGCATCTCCTCCGGCATTTATGTGATTAGACAATACTATTACATCATTACCTTTTCCATAAAAATTTTGAACTCGAATTGGCCTATCTTTTGGGCCTAAAGTTTCATCATCTGTTCTTGTTAACGAACTTTCTATTCCTAAATCGTCAAATCTATTTTTTAAATATTTACTTATTTTTAATGTATAATCTTTTTCAACTATACCATTACCAGTTGTTCCCCCATCAAGACCACCATGTCCAGCATCGATAACAATTTTCTTTGCCATAAATATTCCTCCTATCATAAAGTATGATAAAAGTCTATTTTTGGTTCTGATATTAAAACAATTTTTCTTTTAAGTATAGGAGACTTAATAATGTTAATTAAACAATTTATTTAAAAAAAATTCTATAAATTCTTTTCTCTTAACATTTTTTTTATATATTATTAAGAAAATTTTTTTGAACAAATCTATCTAAATAGAAAGTTTATTACTTTGTAAAATATCTAATCTATCCTTACATTCTATTTATAAATTTATTATAGCATATTATCAGCTTAGATTTATTCTACAAAAGATGTTAAACGTTAAACTAGTATATAATATTAAGAAAAATCCTATACTATAATTTTATATCATTTTCATTAATCACTTTAACTCTTGACTCATAACTTTCTTCTGCTAAAATCATATTGCATATTATTATAATAATATTAGCAGAAGAAATAAAAAAATAAGTGCTTAATGGTATAGCAATATATACAATTGTTTTAAAAATTGTAAAATTAGCTTCAACTAGATTCATCAATATCAAAATAAATGTATTAATAAAACCTATATACATCAAATTTCTAAATGAAATATTAAAAAAATTTATCAAATTTTTACGTCTTAATAAATTTAAAATATGAGAATTACTTTTTTGTAATATCATAACATAAATACATGAAATAAATCCTATTAATATTGATATAAATGTTACCGTATTTGAAATAGCTTCATCCACATGGCTTAAACAGTCAATATATTGTGTAATATCAAAATAATCTAAGATTCCTATAACTAATAAAGAAATAATTGGCAAAATAATTCTAAGTATACTATATTTTTTCATTTATTTCATCCTTTAAATACATATTTTCTTTAAACTTTTTAGTAATAGCTTCTAACAATTTTGGAATTTCTATAGTTTGTCCCTTAATAATAGGTATAGAAATAATATCTCGAACTCTAAATTTTATAAAATCTGTGATTTGCATAGTTGAGTTCTCATCAGGCGCAATTCCTAATTCTAAGCTCTTTACATTATTATTTTCCATTAAGTCATCAAAAACTTCAAAATCATCATCTTGAATAGCAATTTTTTTAGACGATTTTCCTACTGAAAATTCTATATTAATAATCTGTGAGTTTATTGACATAGCAGAATTAATAACATTACATAACGCTGTATGTTTATTATATCGTGGTGGTGTTGAAATTTCTCCATTTTTATCGGCCACATTTTTTATATGAAGTTTAAATTTTTTTACAACGCCTTTTTTTAAAATTTTTTCAGTTTCTTTATTTAACTTTCCAATAGGTCTAAGAATAAAATTAACATTTAAATTAGAAGCAAAAAAATTTTCCAAACTTTTCTTACCAAAAGCATATATATTACGTTGTATTGCAAATACATTAATTTTAGGATTATATTCAACACATAATATTTCTGAAATCATTTCATCATTTTTTAATATTAAATTCCTAACATTTCCATTTTTTTTATCTAATATAAATGGTGCGAAATTATCCCGTTCTTTAAAAAAAACTAATTCCCATAAATTTGTTTTTTGATTATATTTAATTGAATGTAAAGCTATATAACCTTCTTTAGAATAAATATTTTTTTGCTTTTTATTTAACTGTTGTAGTTTTTCTAATAAAGGGCTTACTTCTAATTCTTTTTCTGTAATGGTATTTTTGTTATTTTGACTTTCTTCATAGGTATATACTTTATAGTATTCGATTGTAATGTTTTTAATCCTGTTATAATTTTTCATAACTTCAACAACTCCATAAAATAATAGTATCATATTTTATAATTTTTTTAAATATTTAATGATTCATATAATACTTAAACCCATACAATGTTCTTTAATTCTAAGTTTTCTTAAATTTTTATATTGATTCCCAACATGCTTTTGATGAAAAACATGTTGATGTTTAATAAAAAAATTGTTTAATATGTTATTAACCCCGTTTCTTGGACACAGAAACGAGGTTCATAACATCAATATTATTTTTATTTAACTAATATTTCACTTATTAAATCTGTAATTTCAGTAGGATTTTCAATTGGTAACCCTTCAATTAATCGAGCTTCAGCATATAAAACTTTACTATATTTTTTTAATTCTTCTTGATCTTTTTTATATAATTCTTCTAACTTTTTAACAATTGGATGTTGATAATTAATTTCTAATATTTTCTCGGCATTAATATTATTATTTGTTGGCATACTATTCATAACTTTTTCCATTTCTACTGAAATTTCACCAACTGTTGATAAGCATACAGGATGGTTAGTTAATCGACTAGTAAATTTAACTTCTTTAACATCAATTGCTTCTTTCATGATGGCTAATAAGTCTTTTTCTTTTTCATTTAAAGTTTTAAGCTCTTCTTTTTCTTCTTCACTAGCAATTTCAATATTGTCAGAACAAATATTTTTAAATTCTTTATCTTTATATTTATTTAACGCTTTTAAAGTAAATTCATCTAAATAAGCTGTGCATAACAAAATATCTTTATCTTTAGTAATTAAATTTTCTACTTGTGGTAATGATTTAATTTGATCAATGCTACTGCCACAAGCATAATAAATATCTTTTTCATCTTGATTATTTTGAAGATATTCGTCTAAAGTAACCATTTTATCTTCTTTAGATGAGTAAAACATTAATAAATCTTCTAGTTTTTCTTTATTCATTCCAAAGTTATCATATATACCAGCTTTAATTTGTAGACCAAAAGCATCCCAAAATTTCAAATAATCATCACGATTATTTTTTTGAAGACTTAATAATTCACTTTTAATGTGTTTTTCAATATTACTAGCAATAGTTTTTAATACTCGGTTTTGTTGTAACATTTCTCTGGAAATATTAAGTGATAAATCAGAAGAATCAACAACGCCTTTAACAAAGCTAAAGTAATCAGGCAATAAATCTGCACATTTTTCCATAATCAACACGCCATTAGAATATAATTGTAAACCTTTTTCATATTCTTTTGAATAGTAATCATAACTAGCATGAGAAGGAATATAGATTAAAGAGTTATACTCTAATAAACCTTCAGCTTTAATGTGTAAATGACTCAATGGTTTTTCATAATCAAAAAATTTATCAGAATAAAAAGTATTATATTCTTCTTCCGTAACTTCTTTTTTATTACGACGCCACAAAGGGACTAGGGAATTAATTGTTTCTAATTTACTATCTTCTTCCATTTTAATTGGGTAAGTAATATAATCAGAATATTTTTTTATTAAGCTTTTTAGTTCATAATCTTCTAAATAACGATTATATTCTTCTTCATCTTTTATTGTTAAAATAATATCAGTTCCATAGTTATCCTTATTTGCTTTTTTAATTTCATAACCATCAATACCAGATGATATCCAAGAATATGCTTCATCACTGCCATAAGATTTAGATATTACTTCTACTTTAGAAGCAACCATAAAGGCTGAATAAAAACCTACTCCAAATTGCCCAATAATATCAATATTTTCTTTTTTCTTGTTTTCATTTTTAAAATCAAATGAACCACTTTTGGCAATAGTTCCTAAATTTTTTTCTAATTCTTCTTTAGTCATTCCTATACCATTATCAGAAATTGTTAAGATTCGATTTTCTTTATCGGCTTTAACAGTAATAGCAAAATCTTTTTTATTTACTTTCATTTTTTTATTAGTTAAAGATTCATAATGGAGCTTATCAATTGCATCTGAAGCATTAGAAATAATTTCTCTTAAAAATATTTCTTTATTTGTATAAATAGAATTAATCATTAACTCCATCAATCTTTTAGATTCAGCTTTAAATTCTTTCATATTATCATTCTCCTTTTAGCACTCAATCTAACTAACTGCTAATATGAATTATAGTCTCTTCAAAATCAAAAGTCAATAAGAAATGATTAAACTATAGTTTTTTAAAACTGTTTTGGGATGACATTCATTTATCAATAAAAATATCTGATAATAAATGTTGTTTCGTTATCTTTAGAATCAACCATGATTGTTCCATTGTTTTTTAAGATGATAGCTTTGGCTAGGGAAAGCCCAATTCCAATACTTTCTTTTAAAGAAGAATCATAATGATAAAATCTTTCAAATAAATGTTTTTTATCTTCTTTGCTTAAAATTTTTCCATAATTGGTTATCTTAATTTCACTATAAAGGTTATTTTCTTCTAAATTAACTAAAACTTTACTTTTATTTTTAGAATGTTCAATTGCATTTTTTAAAATATTAGTAATGGCCTCTACTTGCCAATCTTTATCACAATTAATTGATTTAGTATTTTGTCCTTTAACAATAATTTCTATATTTTTTAAATCGCATAATGAAGAAACATTTAAAATAGCTTTATTAATAATAGTTATTAAATTATGAGGTTTGCTTTTAAATTCAATCATATTAACTTCTAATTTTGATAATTTCAAAAGATTAGTTATTAAAAATTTCATATTATTGATTTCTCTTTTAATACTTTGCAAGGCTTCTTCTTTTTTTGAATCAAGATTTTCTTCATCAAGCATATTATCAACTGTAATTAAAATGGCGGTTAAAGGGGTTTTTAACTGATGAGTTATATTTTCTAATGATTCTTTTAATTCTAATTTATCTTTTTTAGAATTAAGAGCCGTTTCTTTTAACATAACGGTTGTTTTATAAATTTCATCACGTAGTTTAGATAATTCATCTTCACTCATACTTTCTAATTTTAAAGAATAATTATGATTATTAAGTTCTTTTAAGTAATTAGTTAATTCATTTAACTCTTCATTTCTTTTACTAAAATAAATTCTAAATAAACAAATAATGACTAGTAAACTAAAAAAGATAAAAGCAAAATTTAAGTAATTAAAATATTTTTTTAAAGAATTATTTTTTAAAATAGCTGATTCTTTATTAATATCAATACTATACTGTTTTAAAAATTCTTCGTTAAAATTATTAGAATTTAAAATGTTAATAAGTTCATTATCTTCAATGTGATATTTTTCTTTAACATTATTGATAATACTAGCAAGCGCTAAATTATAATTTTTAGTTAAACTTTGATTTTCTAAGGATATTAAAATGACTAAGGAAACACTAAGAAGAAGACTAACAATTAAACTTAAAAGATAATATTTTTTTAATTTAAGATTATTCTTCATCTATTCGATACCCTATTCCTTTCAGTGTTTTGATAATATTACAATCTAATTTTTTCTTTAAACGGTTAAAATATACAGTTACGGTATGGTCATCAACATCATTACCAGTTAAATTCCAAATTGTATCTAAAATCATCGTTCTTGATACAACATGATTAAGATTTAAAAATAAGAGATTTAAGAGTTGGAGTTCTAAAGGAGTTAGAGAAAGAGTAATGTTACTTTTATAAGCTATCATTTTATCAAAATCGTAAGTAATATCTTTTACTTTAACAATATTTTTATTTATTTTTAGAATTTTATTAATTCGGGCAATTAATTCTTTAATACTAAAAGGCTTAGTAAGATAATCATCAGCACCCATATTAAGACCACTAACAATATCTTCTTCAGAGTCAAAAGCGGTTAAAATAATGGTAGGAATATTGATTTTTTTAATAACATTTTTGAAAAAATCAAACCCATTACCATCGGGTAGGGAAATATCTAAAATAATTAAATTAGGTTTATAAGATTCTAGATATTTTCGGGCTAGTGATAAAGATGGTTTAACAATAAGTTCATAACCGTTTTTTTCTAATGATTCTTTAAGAGATTTACTAATATTGATATTATCTTCAATTAATAATATTTTCATTATACATCACTCCTTTAGTATACTAAAAAAGTTAAATATTTTCATTACGAATTGTTTCAATGATATTTTGTTTTTTAATTTTATTTAGTGAATAATTCATAATTAAATTAATGATTAAGAAAACAACAACGAAACAGATTATTATGCTTAGATAAGGAACAGGAAATTTGGCACCTTCGCCGCTTAATAATTTGTGGATTAAAAATGATAAGCCAAGGCCAATTGGAACGCCAAAGAGTAATGCTTTGATGCCTATGAAAATACTTTCTAATCTAATCATCTTTTGAAATTCTTTACTAGTCATGCCA
Source organism: uncultured Bacilli bacterium (assembly GCA_947628275.1). Classification (GTDB taxonomy): domain Bacteria; phylum Bacillota_I; class Bacilli_A; order RF39; family UBA660; genus Ventrenecus. The sequence goes on from CANQZD010000015.1 coordinate 9,731, forward strand.
ATTGATTTTAAGATGGCAAATTCTGGTTTACGCAAATTCATATTAGTGGTAATGGTATTAAAGATATTAGTAATACCAATTAGGGAAATAACAATTATAAAGCCATATAAGAAAATAGCAATTAAGGTATACAAGTTTTTCATCATTTGGTAGTTTTCTTCTAAATTATTAAGATTATAATTTGTATCTTTTAACATTAAATCAATATCATCTTGGAGTTTATTAGGATTATTTGATAATAAATAGATAGCTAAGTTTTCTTCTTCATATAGCTTATTCGCATACTCATTACTAATCACAATCATTTCAGATGTATAATTTTGAAGACCAAAAGGTTTTTTATTAGTAACAAGTGCAATAGGAAGATTAACATTTTCATCAGAAATATTAAGATTAATTAATTCATTTTTTTGATAATTGAAACTGTGCAAAACATATTTTTCAATTTTATCATTAGCATCTTGCTTTTTAATTTGTAATTCATCAATTAAAATTCCTTGGTCTTTTACTTCATCATAATTAAGATTTAGAGAATCCAGATATTTACGATATTGGTAATCTCCTAAAGTTACTAATAAAATACGATCAGTTTCAAAAGAATGAAGATTAAGAAGTTTGATGTAATCAGGATTATATTTAGGGTTAATAATATCAACATCATTAGTAGAAATTAGTGAATAATCATTAATGTTATCTAGGCTAGTAATATTTTTTATTGTATCAAAATTTTTAGAATCAGTAGAAGATACATATAAATTATATTCAATACTATTTATTTCATCTTTAACGGCAATAAAAGCAACGGAAATAAAAGTTGATAAAGCAATAAAGACAAAAATGGAAACAATCAAAGATATAACAGTTGTCCGATATTTCTTTTTATTACGTTTCATATTTTTATATGATATTTCACCACCAATACCAAAGAAGTTATTAATAGTTTTAGGGGTTTTTAATTTATTACTTTTAATTTTAATTTCTCCACTATTACGTAAAGAGGCAATTGGCGAAATCTTACTTGCTTTACGAGCACTTTTAAAGGCTGAAAAATAAACAGTTACAATTCCTAAAACAATTGCAATTAGACAAGCAAGATAAGAGAAGGTAAAACTTAATTTTAAATCAGTAGTTAGCATATCTTTTAAATAGTAATTACTTACTTTTATTAAAATGAAAGACGCTAGAAGGCCAAAAGCTAAACCAAAAATAATACCAACAACACCTAAAATACTTGCTTCAAAAAACACATTTTTGCGAATTTGCTTTTTAGTCGCACCAATACTTTTTAACATACCATATTGTTTAATTTTTTCAGTTATTGAGATATCAAAACTATTTTTAATACAAAAAACACTGGAAATGATAATAATTACACAAACAATGATAATAACAATACCTAAACCACCAATGCCACTATTATTAATGGGGTCAGTTTGTAAGGATATTAAATAATCATTTATAGCAATTTTATATTTAGCTTTAGCTACTTCAGCCATGATATCATTAAAATCATCTTTATGATATTTGCCAAAATAGTATAATTTATAGGTTTCTTCATCAACGCCTAAAATATCGGCGGTAGTATCTAAATAATTTTTTAAATTTTTCTTATTATACAATGTATAGACATTAACATTACCTTGCATATTATTTTCATTTACATAAGTTATAAATGTGTAGCCTGGAGCTTCATATGATTCAATATTAGTAGCTGGTCTTGATATAATACCGACAATTTTATATGTAATAGGCTTGGTATCAACAATTTTTTCATGACCTTGAAATGGATTGTTTTGAAACAGATAAATATTATCATCAAGATTAAGACGCTTACCAACATCTAGAGTTATTTCTTCACCAATATTTAATTCTAACCGACCGTTAGTTTTTAAGTGAGTGGGAATAACAATTTCATGATTATTTTCGGGAAGTCTGCCACTAACTAAGTTGATAGCTAAGTTTTCTAAAGAATCAGATGTAAAAGCTTTTACGAAAGCGTATGGTTTATCTTCATTTTTGGTATTTATGTTTGCATAACCAATATCACTTGTTAAAAACACGTCCTCTACTTGGCGATTATTTTTAATGTTTGTTACTTCTTGCTGGGGGACATCATAAAAACTAACATGAAAGTTACCTCTTTCTTTGGTTTCAAATGATACTAAAGATGATAGTAAACTGGCATACATTGTACATACTGAAGTTAATAAAGCAACTGACAAAGTAATACCTATAATTGTCACAATTGTTCTTTTCTTATTTAAGGATAGATTTTTTAAAGTTAGTTTTTTAAACAGATTCATGATTATCCTCCACTATTTTGCCATCAGCGATTTTAATAATCCGATCGGCACATTTAGCAATTTCCATATTATGGGTAATCATTAAAATTGTTTGATTGTATTCTTTATTTGATTTCATTAAAAGAGCAATAACTTCTTCACTAGCTTTAGAATCTAAATTACCCGTTGGTTCATCGGCTAAGATTAAAGCTGGATTAGTTATCAAGGCTCTGCCAATACTGGTTCTTTGTTGTTCGCCACCTGATAATTCATTAGGTAAATGATTTTTTCTTTTTTCTAAACCAAGAAGTCTTAACATTTCATTTAGTTTTTCATTACTGACGCTTCTATTATCTAAAGAAAGAGGTAAAGTTATATTTTCAGCAACATTTAAAATGGGTAATAAATTATAAAATTGATAGATAAAACCTACTTGTCTTCTTCTAAAGATAGCTAATTTATCATCATTTAATTTATATATATCATTCCCATCAATAAAAACTTTACCACTAGTTGGACGGTCAACACCCCCAATTAAATGTAGAAGAGTCGATTTACCACTACCACTGGCTCCAACAATTGCAACAAATTCACCTTTATTAACTTTAAAGCTTACATGGTCTAAGGCCGTAACTTTAGTTTCTCCTTTACCATAGGTTTTACATAAATTTTCAACACTTAAAATTTCCATAATTTTTTTCCTTTCTAAAATTAATTATATTTAACTAAAGTTACTAATAAGTTACAAAAAACAAAAAAAGTTATTTGCAACTTTTTTTATCAATTTTACGAGCATGAAAAATCTTAGTTGTAGCTTCAATAGTTAAGTATTTACGAGAATGAATAAGAAATTCTTCATAGGTTAACTTTTCACGAAAAGAATTGCATATTAATTCAGCAAAACTAGAAAATTCAAGATATAAATCAAAATCTTCAAGATTAAGAGGGACTTGATAATCAAAATTAGGACTAATAAAATCAACAGTAGAATAAACCGTATAAGCTTTCTCTAATGACGAAAAAAGTTCTTTTAAATCAGCAAGTTTAACATCAGTATTTTGACACAACAAAGATATTTCATAATAAATAGTATTATATAAATTCTGACATTCATAATATGTTGATTTATCAAAAATACTGCGAGTAGTTCCTTTAGTATGTAAGATGACAATTAAATCATGAATCTTAGCATTGATTTTGCTAATAAGATTTAAACATTCATAATTATTTTGTTTTAAAATTTCTTCTTTAGATATTAATAATTCTAATTTTTGACAACGATTTTTTAAAATATGTAAAAAAACATGATGCTTAAAATACGCTAATTCATTTTGATATTTAGTTAAATTATTGGCTATTTTAATTTTTTCCAGTTCTAAATTTTTAGTTTTTTCATTTAATTTTATTTGATTAATATTGTTAACAAAATAGCTCATACCATTACCTCGATAAATATTTATTAATATTACTAATTAATTGAAGTTTTTGATTTTGTTTTGATAGATTGTCATTTAAATTTGTAGCTTCACGAAGAAGAGCTAGTTTTATTTGAAATAATTCTTTAGGGCAAAATTCATCAATATTTGATAAATCAGGATTTAATACTTTAGGTTCCTCAGTATTTTGACGATGAAAGGCATGAAAAATTAAAACTGTATTAATAAATTCTTCATAACACCAATCTTTTAATAAAGCAAGTTCACAAATACTATAAATATTAGGAAAAGCGGCAATTTTAGCAAAGTCATAGCATGATACTTCTTTGTGCATTTCGGTATTTCTAGGAATCCGAAAAGATATTTGGTTAAGATAGTCGTGCATTTTGTCAGCAATAAAAGCATAATCTTCTAGAATTTCTTCACTTAAATCGTCATTACTTAAAAGGTTTGTTAAAATTCGATTATACATTTTATAACATTTTTTTAAATTTTCATAAACATTTCTTTTAATAATTGACATACTATCTGTACCATTTTGAACAGCAAGAGAATTAACTCCATAAAATAAGTCTGATTTTAGACCATGGAATAAAATTCGATTTTTAACAGACTTTTTGTTTTCATCAACAACGTGATCATAACTAAATTTTGCTTGCCAGTGACTTAGTTTATAGAAAGGTTTTTGAAAATCATCTTGTTTTTGTTCAAGCTTAGTTTTAGCATCTAATACTTCATTATCGTAATTTTTCATCATTAAATCTAATTGTTCTTTGGCTTCTTCACTTATCCAAGTATACATACAAACTCCTCCTCGTGTAATTAACTACACTAGTTTATCACAAATAAGAAAAAAACCAAGTCTAAATTTAAAGATTAAAAAAACTAGTATTCATATTTTAAATACTAGTTATATTGGCTAAAAGGCAAGAACAAGGCGGAAACTGTAATAGTCAGTTATACAACCACTAGAAGCATCAAAATCAAATATTCCTGAACCAGTACCAAGATAATAGCAACCACCACGTCTAAACCATGAATATTGTGTATAAGGAAACCATCCTTCATCACCATACCAACTGCCTATATATCTACCATATAAACTTTGAAAAGGTCCCATTTCTTTTGTTGCATCCCCTAACATTCCTCGATTAAATGTCGTATCCATGCTACTGTATTCATACTTGTCAAAATATCTTTCATCTGTTGGTAAGTCTATTCCATTTATTAATTCTTTTATATCTTTATTATTGCCTTTATTTACATCACATTCTGGACAAGCAAATTTGCCATTAAAGCCAGAATTATATAAATCATTACGACCTGATGTTAATTTTCCTGTTTTTCCATCACCGGTACTATTATCATCTATTCCAGCCATCATGTATTCCCATGCGCCTCCACTCATATCATATACTCCTGTATAATTATTGGTGGTACTGGCTATAACACTTACTTTATTGAAATAATTAGTATTATATTCGCCATCTACTCCTTGTTCTGAACCGCCATATTCGTTACAAGCATCTGGATGTTCACTACATAGTTCATTTGTTCCGGTAAATCCTGTGGTTGGTTCATTTTTTGCTGCATATCCAGTTAAATAATCAGAATTATTATTGATTCTAATACTTTGGTGACTTCCATACTCACTTTGTTGTAAATATGCTACTGCTCCCCACTCTGTATTTTTCATTAAATGACTATTTAATGTTGCTTCATAATGTCTGCCTATTGTATATGCTTTAGCTACTTGAATATTTCGCCACGAATACACATTTGGTTTGATTATTACTTTTTCTGTTGCTAAAATGGCATCTTCTTCATCAACCGGATTTACTTCAGCATTTTTTGTTGTTGCTGCCCCATCATAGCCTGTTTGAAATTTGCCAACCCATATACCATTTGTATTAAATGAAGTAAATGCTGGATGGGTTAACATCTGGCCTATTGAAGAACCCATTTTAACTGGTTCATCTTTATTTTCAAATTCAACATTAATTATTTTTGCTTTATTTGATTTTGTTGTTAATGAATTATAATTTGCTTCATCAAATATTTCATATCTATATCTTGGTATCCATACGAAGTAACTTTCTATATCATTTTCTTCTATTGGTTCGTCTGGTCCTGGATCAGATTTACCATCTTTTAAAATAACTGCATTGGCCCATTTCTGTTCAGCATAACTATACCACTTCTTTGTTTCATCTGCTCTTGTGACTTTACCATTCTCTTCATTTATTGTAATTGGTATTAAATCACCATCTAATACTGGGTCTGTTCCATTTAAAATACTTTCTGTATATGGCTTATCAGTATTTTTACTTTCTACTATTACTTTTGATTTATAAATTTTATTCATTATATTATCTTCTGTCGTTACATCTTCATCTATCCATATTCTTAGTTCATATTCTTTTTCTTCTTTTGGTTTTAGTCTACTTGTTTTTAATGTTCTTCCTTCTTTTGTTCCACTTATTTTTAAGTTAGAGTATTTTTTATATTCACTAAGATTTGTTGGTACTCCTTTATCTCCTTTTTCATTTAATGATATTTTGACATATTCACTATCTAAACTTGTTTCACTTAACATTTCTAAATCTATTTCATAATTAGCATAATCTTCACAATTATTCTTTATCTTAAAGGTATATGGTTTTTGATCTAATCCTTCTTCATCTAATAACGGAAATGTATTTTTAAGTGATATATCATTTAATTCATTTTCCATACTTACATTTAAACAAGATGTTTTTACAAAGTTTTCTCCTGTTTGTTCTCTTGTTAATATCCATAATGAATAGGTTATTCCTATTGTTATTATTGCTATAACTATTACTGCACTTATTATATATATTAAATTTTTCTTTTTCATATTACACCTCTTATTGTATTGTTAAGACAAGACGGAAACTGGTATTGCTATTTGCTGGGCCAACGTAATGATAAAAACTAAACAGACCAGATCCAGTACCCATCGAAGCATCACCACCACGTCTAAACCATGGATCTACAGAAAAAACTAACCAAGAATCATCATCGTACCAACTGCCCACGTTTCTCAATTGTGTTCCATACACAATAGATTGGAATGGACCCATTTCTTTTGTTGCATCTCCTAGTATTCCTCGATTATATGTTGTATCACTTGTGCCAAAATCATATTTATCATAAAATCTTTCATCTGTTGGCAAATCTATTCCTCCTGTTACTTCTGTAATATTATGATTAACTCCACTGTCATTACATTCTGGGCACGTTAATTTTCCATTAAAACCAGAATTATATACATTACTGCGTCCTGATGATAATTTTCCGGTTTTTCCATCTCCTGTACTATTATCATCCATACTTGCCATCATGTATTCCCAGGCTCCTCCACTCATATCATATACTCCTGTATAATTATTGGTTGTACTGGCTACCACACTTGCTTTATTAAAATAATTGGTATTATATTCTCCATCACTTCCTGGTGTTGCTCCACTATATTCATTACAAGCATCAGGAGTAGTACTGCATAATTCATTTGTTCCGGTATATCCTGTGGTTGGTTCATTTTTTGCTGCATATCCAGTTAGATAACTTACATTATTATTAATTCTAACGCTTTCATGGCTTCCATATTGACTATGTTGCAAATAGGCTACTGCTCCCCATTCTGTATTTTTCATCATATGACTATTTAACGTTGCTTCATAATTTCTGCCTACAGTATAAGCTTTTGCTACTTGGATTCCTCGCCATGAATATACATTTGGTTTGATTATTACCTTATTTACTGCATCAATTGCTGCTGCTTCATTTGCTGGATTTACTTGAGCATCTCCATCAAATTTTGCTCCATCATAGCCTGTTTCAAACTTGCCTACCCAGATGCCATTTGTATTAAATGCAGTAAAGGCTGGATGTGTTAGCATTTGACCTGATGTTTTTCCACTTTTAATTGGTTCGTCTTTATTTTCAAATTCGATGTTTATTATTTGTTCTTTATTTGTTTTTGTTCCTAATCCTTCATAGTTTCCTTCATCAAATATTTCATATCTATATCTTGGTATCCATACAAAGTAACTTTCTATGTCATTTTCTTCTATTGGTTCATCTGGTCCAGGGTCTTCTACACCATTCCTTAAAATAACTGCATTGGCCCATTTTTGTTCAGCATAACTATACCACTTCTTTGTTTCATCTGCTCTTGTTACTTGTCCATTCTCTTCATTGATTGTGATTGGGATTAATCTTCCATCTAATACTGGGTCTGTTCCATTTAAAATACTTTCTGTATATGGCTTATCAGTATTTTTACTTTCTACAATTATTTTTGATTTATATGTTTTATTCATCGTGTCATCTTCTATTGTTACATCTTCATCCATCCATATTCGTAGTTCATATTCTTTTTCTTCGTTTGGTTTTAATTTACTTGTTTTTAATGTCCTTCCTTCTTTTGTTCCTTCTATTTTTAAATTCTTATACTCTTCATATTCTTTAAGATTTGTTGGTACTCCTTTATCTCCTTTTTCATTTAATGCTATTTTTACAAACTCACTATCTAAACTTGTTTCGCTTAACATTTCTAAGTTTATTGTATATTCTGCATAATCTTCACAGTTATTCTTTACTTTAAATTTAAATGGTTTTAATTTTAATCCTTCTTCATCTAGTATTGGTTGAGCTCTTTCTAATAAGATATTATCTTGTTCTTCTTCAATGGTAACATTTAAACATGTTGTTTTAACAATATTTGTTCCCTCTTGTTTTCTTGTTAATATCCAATAAGCATATGTTACTCCTAAAGCTATTACACCAATTATTAATATTCCCAATATGATATATGTTATTATTGTCTTCTTCTTTTCCATTTTTTGCTCCTTATCTTTAGTATAGCTATTATTTCTTTTTTTATTATCTTTAGTTTCTATCTTATACTATATCAATTATATTATATAACTATTTGGTTATAAAAACAAATATTTTTAAATAACTTCTTTGATAAGTTCACATATTTGGTAATGACCTTGATAATTTAAATAATAATTATCTTTTAACATATAATACTTAGGATTTGAGGCAACATTAGAAATATCTAAATAGGTAACATGGTATTTACTAGCAATTGTATTTAACTCATTATTTATTTTATTTGTTAAACTACTAGATAATTTATTTGTTTCATATAAACTGGTAATAATAATTTTATTCTTATTAATATTTCTAATTATTTTTAAAATCTTATCAACATTTTCTAAATAATTATTAATATTTTTGGTTTTTAAATTTTTTAGATTATTTAATTCGTCCATCCCAATACTAATGGTAATTATTTTAGCTTTACTTATTGCTTGTTGAATAGTTAAATTATTATTTTCTAATATTTCATTATTAGTTATTTTAGTTAAAAGACTTTTACTAGTTTCATCTACACTAGCAAAGTCTGCTATATACTCTCTTAAAATAGTATTTTCTTCAAAATAATCTTTTAAATAATCATTATAACTATATCCTTTAACATTATACGCAGTTAAGCCAAGTGATAATCCATCACCAATCGCTAAAAAGTTCATTTCTTCATGATAGGTAATTTTGTATATTAAAAACGCAAAAAAAATACTAGCCAAAATAGTTAAGATGATTTTTTTCTTCATATCATCACCTAACTAATTTTATGCTAATATTTATTAGTTATTATTTTATTGTTAAAATATTAATTTTCTTCCACTAATTCGATGTCTGCTCCAACACTTTGGAGTTTTTCAACAATGTTAGAATAACCTCTTAAAATATATTCAGCATTTTTAATAGTAGTTTTTCCACTGGCATCTAAGGCCGCTAAAACTAAGGAAGCCCCAGCTCTTAAATCAGTTGCTTTAATATTAGCGCCTGTTAATTTAGTTTGACCAGTAATAATTGTCGTACTACCATTAATTTTTATTTTAGCATTCATTTTATTTAATTCAGAAACATGGCCCATACGACTAGCATAGATGGTTTCTTCAATAAAGCTTGTTCCCCAACATTGAGTTAGGAGTGATGTCATTGGTTGAGCTAAATCTGTTGGAAAACCAGGATATGGTAAAGTCTTAATATTAATAGGTTTATAACTTGGTTTACAATTAACTTCTAAACCATTTTTTACCCGCAAAATGTTTACTCCCATATCTTTTAATTTACTAATTAATGCTCTTAAATGTTCTTCAATCAAGTTATCAACTACAAAATTTTTACCTAGCATTGCTCCTAATATTAAATAGGTCCCAGCTTCTATCCGGTCAGGTATTACTTCAATAATGGCTTTATGTAAATGTTTTACCCCTTCTATTGTAATACTACTAGTTCCAGCTCCAATTATTTTAGCACCCATATTATTTAAAAATGTAGCAACATTAACTATTTCTGGTTCTTTCGCGGCATTATTAATTTTTGTTATACCTTCAGCTTTTACGGCCGCAAGCATGATATTAATAGTTGCTCCAACACTAGCAAAATCTAAATAAATTTCAGTTCCAATAAGTTTTTTTGCTGTTATTAAAAAATAATTGTCTTTAGTTTCAATTGTTGCTCCTAAACTTTCAAAGCCTTTAAAGTGTAAATCAATTTTCCGCTCGCCAAAATCACAGCCTCCAGGGAAAGCTATTTCAACTTTTTTGTTTTTGCCTAATAAAGCTCCCATAAAATAATAAGAACCACGAAGTTTTGAGCATAGTTCTTCATCTATTAATTTATTTTCTAAGTTTTGAGGATCAATTTTAATTTCATCATCATTAAATGTGGTTTTTACATTTAATAAATTTAAAATATCAATCAAAGCATATGTATCAGATATGTTAGGTACATTATAAATAGTTGCTTCTTCATCACATAAGATAGCTGCAGGTAAAAGGGCAACAGCGCTGTTTTTGGCACCAGATATGTGAATTGTTCCAGATAAGGTTTTTCCCCCACTTATGATAATCTTTTTCAAACAAAACACCCACCTTGCTTATAATATACCAAATTTTTCCCCTTTTTTAAAGGTTTCTTTATTTAATTGACATCATAAAGTAAATGAAAGCATCACAATATATAATATATTTATGTCCAAGTTTTTAAAATAATTCCTATTAAGACTTTTTTAGGCAAAAGAAAAAAGCGATTTCTCGCTTTTATTAAGCATCAATTGATGATACAACACCAGCACCAACAGTACGTCCACCTTCACGAATAGAGAATTTAGTACCATTTTCAAGTGCTACAGGCGCAATTAATTCAACAGTCATGTCAACATTATCACCAGGCATAACCATTTCAGTACCTTCAGGTAATTCAATAACACCAGTTACATCTGTAGTACGGAAATAGAATTGAGGACGATAATTTGAGAAGAATGGAGTATGACGTCCGCCTTCTTCTTTAGTTAAGACATAAACGCTTGCTTTAAATTTATGATGAGGAACAATGCTTCCTGGTTTAGCAAGAACTTGTCCACGTTCAACTTCATCACGAGCGATACCACG
>CANQZD010000016.1 GCA_947628275.1 uncultured Bacilli bacterium
TTAAGAAGTAGTAGAAGTTTAATTCAAACAATTGGTAGATGTGCAAGAAATAGTAATGGTGAAGTTATAATGTATGCAGATACAATGAGCGAAGCCATGGATGAAGCAATTAAAGAAACTAAAAGAAGACGAGAAATTCAAGAAAATTATAATCTTGTTCATCATATCACACCTAAAACAATTATTAAAGATATCAAAGAAGTTGTTTCTAATGAAGTTAAAGAAAAAGTTCAAAACAAGAAAATAACGAAAAAAGAAAAAGAACGAATGATGAATGAAATTGAATCAGAAATGAAAGAAGCTGCAAAAAATCTAGATTTTGAAAGAGCTACAGAATTAAGAGATATTTTATTTGAATTAAAAGCTAGTAAATAAAATATTATTAAGTAGAAACGAGGTAAAAAATGAAAATAGAATATGCTATTTTAAGAAAATTAAGTATTTTAAAACCCCAAGAAAATTACAATGATAATATTATGAAGTATTTTTTTAAAACTAATCTAACTAATTATTTTAAAGAAACTGATGATTTTGATATAACTATTAATATTAAAGATAATATTTTAGAAATAAGTAATATTACTACTAGTGAAGAGTATATTGTTCAAAAAAAGATGAATACCATTGACTTTATTAATAAAAAAACTAATGAAATATTATTTCATATTAAAAATGAAGTTAATAACATTAGTTGTGTAGATAATAAGCAGATTAAAACTGTAAAAGTAAATAAAGAAAATGAAGTATATTCATTAGTAATTAATGATAATAATAAGAACAGATTAATTACTTTAACTGAATTAAAAGTAAAAATCAGTAATAAAGACTATTTTGAAATTAAAATTGATGAACAAAAGCCTTCATTAATTGGTCTTTCTTTAGATGATGATAAATATGAACAAATATTTAATTATTTAGAAGCTAAAATAAACAATGAAAAAAAAGGAGTTAAAAAACGACTACGAAGTCTTTTTGGATAACTTCCTTTTTTTTAAGCATAAGTTTCTAATTCAATTTTTAATTCATATGGTTCAAAATTTTCACCAGAAAGATCATTATATAAACTAAATTCATACTTTTTAGTATTACCTTGCAACATATTTGTATCTAATAAATAGTAACGATAATTATTATCTTCATGAGAAAATAATTCTTTTAAATATGTTACTTCTTCTTTTTTTATTTTTAAATGATTATCGTCAATATTTTTAGATATTGCTAAATAAACATGATATTTTTCTTCCCGATAAGTATTATTTATTAATGTTAGTTGATAATCGTTTAAATATAATTCGGCATCTTGGTCATTTAGGGCATATAAAATAGTACTATATGTAGGGTCATCTAAAACTTCTATTACACTTGCATTTTCATAATATGCTGCAGTTTCGTAAAACCCCTTAAAATTCCATAGCATATAGGTTATGCCAACAAACACTAGCCATAAACAAATTTCTAAAATTTTATGATATTTTAATTTTTGTAAATATTTCATTAGTAAACCCCCTTAATTAAGGCAAATTATACCATAAAATAAGATTAAAAGCAAATTTAAGGCTTTTTAATTATTTCTAAACACTTATTTTTAAGAGTTTTTTCTTCAATAAATTCTTGTAATTGGGATATTTTTTTTAAAATATAATCACGATTATCAGTGCGATTATAAGCATTAAAAAAATTATTAAGAGCTTCTTCATAATGACCAGTTTTAGCTTCTAATAAACCTAAATGAATAAAACTATACGGTTCATCACATTCCCTAATAGCTTTTAAAAAGGATTTCTTTGCATTATCATATTGATGTAATTTAACTAATATCTTGCCTTTTAACAGCCAAAATTGACTATAAGAATAATTTAAACACTCATCTATCAAAGTTAAACTTAAATAATAGTCATGATTTAAATAAGCTGTTTTAGCTTCTTCATATTTTTTATTTATTTGGGATGCATCTTTATTTTTAAATAATTGTTGACGGGCGGATATCAGTTTATAAGCATAGTTCATATCCAAATTAAGTTCTAATTTTTTACTAATATTTTTAAGTTCATTTAAATTATCTATTACTCTTGTAAATTGATTTTTTTGATAAAGCTTTACCGTTTCTTTTTTTAAAACTTGATATTCATATTTTAAACAACTAATTCCCAACTGTATAAATGTTTCAAACTCTAATTCATTATCTTTATCAAAGAACTTTTTTTGTTTTTTATAATAACGTAAAGCTCGAACAAAATATTCACTACTAACATACTTATCTAAATTATTTAATTTTTTAGTTTTTTTAAGAGCTAATTTTTCTTTTTTTAGTTGTTCTTGACTTTTAATTTCTTCTTCACTAAGCAAATTAGTAAGTAACAATTTAATAAATTCATATTGTCTAATTTGTTTTTGATTAGATGATTTTTGATAAAAATTAGTATCTAATAATTCTAAAGCAGTTAAATAATCACCATATTGCATTGCTAAATTATAATTTTGATAAGAATGATTATCTGAGTAAATATCTAATATTTTAGTTAAATCATGAAGAGATTCACCAGTTTGATTTAAAATATCTTGCATTGATAAAATATCTAAAATATTATTTTCAAAAACATTTAAGTTTTTACCTTGTAATGTATTTTTTAATAAAACGATATCTTCTTTAGTCAAACCAAATTCTAAAATATTATTAATTATAATGTCTAGATTAGAACTTTTAAAACGATTAGCCTCATAAATTTGTTGTAATAAAGCTTTGATTATTTTTTTATCCATATCATTCGAATAATCTTCATTTAAAATAGTTAAATAAGCTTCAAGATAATCTTTATTTTTTAAGGCTTCATAGAAATGTTTATAAAGATTTTCATGAGCTTCATAATGATAAGTAGAAGTTGAAGGTAATTCATAAGGATTTTCTAAAAATAATAGTAAAGATAATATATAAGTATATATCCCATTTTTTTTACTATTTAATTGTAAATTTTTGATGGTTTTGATAGCTAAATAATAATTCTTTTTATTTATATAATTTAAGATGGTGCTTTTAATAAAATAGATATTTTTTTTCATGTTTCACTCTCTTCTTCGGCTTATATATTTTATCTTATTTAATTAGAAATAGCAATTTATTTTTTAGGGATATTTTGTTGTTCATTTAACTCATTTAATTGCACTAACATATTATTTAATAAAGCTTTTCGATGAGTTATCGGTAAGGAAGAAGAATTGATTTTATCCTCGTTAGTTAAAATTACAGTTCGCTTTTTAGGAAGATTTTTTTGTGCTATTTCTAGAGCATTAGAAATTAATTTTGAATCAACATTTAAATTTTCTAATTCTTTTTGCATTTTTTCTAAAGCTTCAATATTTTTTTCAACTATCATTTTATTTATAGATAATGATAAAGAATCCATATTTTGTTTTAATAGGTCAAATAAATTTTCTTGAGCTTCTTTGGATAAATTATCATAAAAATTAGGATTAGTAACAAATGATTGTTCATTTACATAACCCAAAATAAATTCTTTAGGAAGATATTTTAATTTAGAACATATTCGGTCTAATAAACAAGTATCATAATATTGATTTGCACTCACAGTTAAATTTTGTTTAGGAAAACCTAAAAATATTCTTTCATGTTGTTCATTTTCAATATAAGTAGGAACTGCTATAACAATATTTACTTTTTTACCTGTTCCATATTGATATTTAAATATCTGACTTTCATCAAAATCTTTATTATTTAATCCTAAAGATATTGTTGTACTTAAAATACTTTTAGCATTATTGTTGATTTTTAAGCCACTATCCAAAATATTTTCAGCAATATTAAGCTTATCACCTGAAAAAATACCATGAAGTCCAATACCATAAAAATCAGATTTTAAGTTGGCAAAGAGATTGTTATAATTTAAAGGATGATTTTTTAAAAGTTTATATTCAATTTCTAAATTATTATTAGATTGTAATTCTTTTAAAGTATCTAAAGAGATAGCAAATAACTTAGGCTGGTCTAACATGACAGTTCTGGTACTTTTAAGTCCTAAAGCATAAGCAGTAAAATGATTAACAAAATATTTATCATCTTCACTATAAATAACAATTTTCATTTTTAAAGGTTCTTTAAACTTAGGCTTTAGTTCAGTTTCTTTAACGACTTTTTTTAAGGCTAATTTTTCAATATTTTTAGTTTTAAAACGTTCCATAATAAATTCTCCTTTTATTAGTGAAAAAAAACAAGTAAGAAACCTACTTGTTTAATCATTAAAAGTTCAATTATTTAATTGCGTCTTTTAATTTGCTTCCAGCTTTAAATCCTGGAACCTTTTTAGCAGGAATATGGATAGCTTCTTTAGTTGCAGGATTAATACCATCTCTTGCTGCACGAGTTTTAACAGCAAATTTACCAAATCCAACTAAAACTACTTCTCCATCTTCTTTAAGTCCAGCAGTGATTCCATCTAGGATAGCATCTAAAGCACGTCCCATTTCTGCTTTACTCATGTTAGCTTGTTCAGCTGCACGTTCAATTAACGCTTGTTTTGTCATTTAAATACTTCCTCCTTTTGTATTTTTATAACAATCCATAAGGACTTCATCCTTACAACTTAAAACTATCAAATATTTAAAGTAAATGCAAGAAAAAAAGCACAATTTTGCACTTTTTTATAGATTATATGACAAATGCAATTAAATTACTTGACCCTTTGTTTACAATTTTTGTCACTGTTTGGCTTAACTTATAACGAGTATTTTCAGGCATTATAGATAATTTAGCTTGAATTCCTTCTTTGACAATTACATCTAGGCTTCGACCAAAAATCTCACTTTGCCAAATACTGGATGGATCTGTTTGATAGTCTTTCATTAAATAATTAATTAACTCTTTACTTTGTAATTCACTACCAATAATCGGTTCAAAAGTACTTTCAACATCAACTTTCATTAAATGGATTGAACTTGCCACGGCTTTTAATTTAACTCCATATCGACCACCTTGTTTAATTATTTCTGGAGTTTCCAACTTCATATCTTTAAGAGTTGGATAAACAATTCCATAACCGGTTTGCTTAGCCATCTTTATGGCTTCTTTCATATTATCAAGTTCTTCTTTGCCATCAGCATAAGTAGTAAAGACTTTTAATAAGCCAGCTTTGCTTGTGGCAGCATCTCCTACTAACTCTTTTAAAATATTATTATATAGTTCATCAGAACTTTCTAATCTAATGTTTACAATACCTAAAGATGTATCCAAATTAGCAATATAAGCTTTATTAATATAAGGAGAGTCTGTGTAATATTCTAAAATTTTTTCAACATCACGAACTTTACTAACTTCCATCATACTTTCTTTAATTTTTTCTAAATAATGTTTTTTAATATCATGATTGTTAGATAAAACATGAACCCATTCAGGAATTGATACTTCAATATTTAAAATTGGAAATTCATATAAAGCTTCTTTTAAAATCTGTAAGATTTCTTCTTCACCCATTTTTTCAACTGAAATAGGTAGAACAGGAGCTTGATAGTTTTCTCTTAATTCATTTGCTAAATTTTTAGTTTCAATGGCATTAGGATGAGTTGTATTTAAAATAACAATATATGGTTTACCAATACTAGTTAATTCACTTATAACTTTTTCTTCAGCTTCTATGTAATCATTACGAGTTAATTCACCAAAAGAGCCATCAGTAGTTACAACTACCCCAATAGTAGAATGATCTTTAATAACTTTTTCAGTACCAATTTCGGCTGCTTCAACAAAAGGAACTGACTCGCTAAACCACGGAGTTTTAATCATTCTTGGATTACCATCAGCATCTTCATAACCTAGGGCATTTGGAATGACATAACCTACACAATCAACTAATTTAATTTCAGCCTCAAAATCATCAACTTTTATTTTGGCTCCGTTACTAGGAACAAATTTAGGTTCGGTAGTCATAATAGTTTTACCTTGAGCACTTTGAGGTATTTCATCTAAACAACGTTTTTTTTCATATTCATCATTAATATTTGGAACAACTAAATTTTCAATAAATCTTTTAATAAAAGTACTTTTACCAGTTCTTACTGCCCCTACTACACCTAAATAAATCTCGCCATTTCCTCTTTTAGCCATCCCTTGTAATAATTCTTTTTTATTCATTTACTTATCACCTATCAAAACTTATGACTTTTTTTTAAAACTATGACTTATTTCACATTATTTTTATAAAAATATACATATTCTCATCATATTCCCCCACAAAAATTTGAATATTCGCCCACTATTTGAGACAATAAATGTGGTGATGTATAATGTTTTCAAAACGGTTAAAGGAATTAAGAAATTATGAAGGATATACTCAAAAAGATATTTCAGAAATCTTACACGTTCAACGGGCAACATATGCAGGATGGGAATGTGGTAAAGATATTATCCCGTTAAAAAGATTGTATATGCTAGCTAATCACTATCAAGTAAATATGGATTATATTTTAGGAATAACTGATAAACAGGAAAAAATTAAAGTGAAATATATTATTGATTACCAAGTTGTTGCCGACAATTTTAAAAAATTTAGAAAAGAACATAATTTAACCCAGAAACAGATTGCCACGACTCTTCAGACTACTCAATCAAATATTCATAAATACGAAACAGGAAAATGTTTAATTACAACAATGTACGCTGTTGAATTTGCTAAAAATTATAATTGTTCACTTGATATGCTTTTTGAGCGTAAAAAATGATGGTGTTTACCATCGATTTTTTTATTTTAAAACATTTTCTCAACATTATTAGGAACTTTATCTTGAATAATTGTATTAATGATACGTTCTTCTTGTTCGTGACTAACTTTTTTACCAGTCATTTTACTTAAAGTATCAATAACTTCTTTTAAAGTATCTTTATCTTTCATATTTCCTTTTTGTAATTTATTAGCTAAAGACAAAATTGTTTGCTTATCAACTTTTGTCTTTTTTTCAACTTTATCAAAAAATGAATCTTTAAATTCCATATAATGAACCTCCTAGGTTATTATATGAAATTTTCATAGAAAATCTCATCAGGTTTTTTATGAAAAATATTAGCTATTTTAATAGCTAAATCATAATAAAGACGACGATTATTATGTTCGATTTGCCAATAGTAAGCTTTAGATATATTTAACATATCAGCCATTTGTTGATATGAATAATGATTTTTTATTCTTAACTCTTCAAGTTTTTTAAATTTTGTTTTTTTCATGTCATACCTCTTTTATAAATTTAATCTTATATTATAATAAAAATTCTTAAAAGTCAATTTTGTGTAGTTATTGCTGGGTGGACTTCGTTCTTTTTACACAATAAACTTTAAGAAAAGGAAGGTAATATGAAAGATATTAAAAAGATTATTGGAATTAATTTAAGATATATTAGATATCAAAGTGGTTTATCTCAAGAAAAGTTTTATGCTAAATATAATATGAATCCTAAATATTTAGCTAGTATTGAGCGAGGTCAAATTAATATGAGTGTTGAATACTTATATGAATTATCTAAAGCAATGAAAACAACGATGAGTGAATTAGTTACTTATGATGAGAAAAAGATAATTAAACAATCAAGAATAGATGCAAAAGAAAAACAACATAATTAAAGGGCTGTTGAATAGCGATTATTCAACAACCCTTTTAATTATCTTCATTTTTGTTTTTAAATTGTAAAACTATTGGTGTTCCACTTAAATCAAAACTATTACGAAGTTTATTTTCTAAATATCTTTTATAACTAAAATGAATTAAGCCTTTATCATTTACTCTTAAAGTAAATTTAGGGGGCATTGTTCCAGTTTGATTAATAAAATTGATTTTTAAACGTCTTCCTTTATATGATGGGGCAATATGCAACATACTTGCTTCTTTAATACATTCATTTAAAAGTGACGTAGAAATTTCTTGTCGATAATTTTCATAAGCACTTATTATTTCTGGCATAAGTAAATGAAGACGTTTTTTGGTTTTAGCTGAGGTAAAAACAATTTTAGCATAAGGCGCAAATTGAAATTCATAACTAATTAATGTTTGCCATTTTTTAAGAGCTTGATCAGGATTTTCAATGGTATCCCATTTATTAACACAAATTACAAGACCTTTTCCAGCTTCAATAGCCATTCCTAAAATATGTTTATCTTGTTCAATTATACCTTCTTGAGCATCAATTACTAAAACACAAACATCACTTCGTTCAATAGCTTTAAGGCTTCTTAAAAAACTAAATTTTTCAACATATTCATTAATTTTGCCTTTCTTACGCATCCCAGCTGTATCAATCATAGTATATTCTTCTCCATGATAATTAAAAGTTGTATCAGTCGCGTCTCTAGTTGTTCCAGCAACATCACTAACAATTGCCCGTTCTTCATTTAATAAAGCATTAATTAGTGATGATTTACCAACATTAGGACGCCCAATAAAACAAAACTTACAATTATTATTCTCTTCATTTGAACTTTCTTTTAAATCTTTAGTTATTTCATCTAATAATTCTTTAATACCTATTTTATGAGATGCTGAGATTGCTAATATTTTATCAAATCCTAATTCATAAAAACGATATAATTCATCTTTTCTTTTTTCGTTATCAATTTTATTTACAACAACAATAACATCTTTGTTGCTTTTCATTAATAAGTCACGAATTTTATAGTCACTGGCACTTAATTCAACTTTACCATCAACAACAAATAAAATTAAATCAGCTTCATCAATAGCAAAATTAGCTTGAATTAAAATATCTTCATTAAAATCATTATTTCCTAAATCAATTCCACCAGTATCAATTAAATGAAAACTTTTATTATTATGATTAACTACACCATAAATTCTATCTCTAGTAATACCAGGTTCATCCATGATAATAGAACGATTCTCTTTTATTAAACAGTTAAATAAAGATGATTTACCAGTATTAGGCTTACCAATTAAACATACTGTTTTTTTCACAACTAATCACCGCTTTCTGTTTAGCCTATTATACATTAAATTTTAAAAAAGCAAAAGAATTTTATTTAATAATACCATTCTTTACTTTACGGCTATCATTAATTATCATAAAAGATGAAGGAGAAGCTTTTTTAATTAAAGCTAAAACCTTTTTTAGACTTTGACTATTTATTTCTAAATATAACATTTTCTTATGATTATCAAGAGTCAAAATACTTACTTCATAACCTCTTAATTTTAAAGCTTTAATAAGTTTTTCATCATTTACTATGACTTGAATTAAAACCTCACCTTTGACAAATAAACGCGCTAAAAAAGAGCCAATTAAAGTACCAGTAGCAAAACCTAAAGAATAAAAAATAGGAATTAAAATACTATTAATATTTATAGTTAAAGCTTCTCTAGCAACAATAAACCAAATAAAGACTTCAATAAACGCTAAAATAGTACTAATGAGTAATTTTCCTTTTAACATTACCATTTGTCTTAATGTTGAAATAGATACATCTAAAATACGAGCAAAAAAAATTTTTACGCAGATAAATAATAAAGACATAATATCCCTCATATTTATATTGTGTAAAAATAGAAAGTTTAAACATTAATAAATAATTTTATCATAAGATTTTCAATTCTTTATTAAATGTTATATATTATTGACACTATCAAGTTGATTTGCTTTTTTATTATTTTTATGTTACTATGTATACAGATGAAGGAAACTTCATATAATAAAAAATGATAAATTCTGAAATCTGCTTTATCAGATGTATTCCAATATTTTAGAGAAACATCTGAAATCAACTTTTGTTGAAATCAGATGTTTTTGTCATTTTAAAATTAATATATATATTATTGAGTCAAATTTTATCTATATAAAAACATTGCACTATTCGCAATGTTTTTAAAATGCTAGGACAAGACGGAATGTTCTATAACTACTTGCTGTACCGTCAGTATTATCGAAAACAAACACGCCAGAATCAGTACCAAATGTGCTATTTCCACCACGTTCGACCCACGGATAGTTAGTATAAACAGTAAAAGCTATGTCATCATACCAACTACTTATATGTCTTGTTTGTGTTCCATACACAATAGATTGAAACGGTCCCATTTCTTTTGTCGCATCTCCTAACATTCCTCGATTATATGTCATATTACTTGTACTATAATCATATTTATCATAAAATCTTTTGTCTCTTGGCATATCTATTTTCCCTACTACATTTGTTATATTTTCATTACCACCGGAACAGCTTGGACAAGTTAATATTCCATTAAATCCTGAATTATTTGGATTATTTTGACCTGATGACAGCATTCCCGTTTTTCCATCTCCTGTACTATTATCATCCATTCCAGCCATTACATATTCCCAAGAACCACCACTCATATCATATACTCCTGTATAATTATTGGTTGTACTTGCTACAACACTTTCTTTATTAAAATAATTAGTATTATATTCGCCATCACTTCCTGGTGATGTTACTCCACCATATTCATTACAAGCATCAGGAGTACTACTACATAATTCATTTGTTCCGGTATAGCCTGTGGTTGGTTCTACTTTAGCAGCATATCCTGTTAAATAGTTTGTATTATTGTTTATTCTTACACTTTGATGACTTCCATACTGACTTTGTTGTAAGTATGCTACTGCTCCCCATTCCATATTCTTTATTAAATGACTATTTAAAGTTGCTTCATAATGCCTTCCTACAGTATAAGCTTTGGATATTTGAATATTTCTCCATGAATACACATTCGGTTTGATTATGACTTTACTTGTTGCTTCAATTGAGGCTGTCTCATCTTCTGGATTTACCTGTGCCGCTATAGCACTATGTGCTCCATCATAGCCTGTTTCAAACTTGCCTACCCATATTCCATTTGTATTAAACGAAGTAAATGCTGGATGCGTTAACCATTGACCTTCTGATGACCCTGTTTGAACTGGTTCATCTTTATTTTCAAATTCAATATTAATTATTTGTTCTTTATTGGTTTTTGTTTCTAATCCTTCATAGTTTCCCTCATTAAATATTTCATATCTGTATCTTGGTATCCATACAAAATAACTTTCGATATCATTTTCGTCTATTGGTTCATCTGGTCCAGGATCTTCGACACCATTCCTTAAGATAACTGCATTTGCCCATTTTTGTTCAGCATAACTATACCACTTTTCTGTTTCATCTGCTCTTGTTACTTTACCATTTTCTTCATTGATGGTGATTGGTATTAGTCTTCCATCTAATACTGGGTCTGTTCCTTTTAGGATACTTTCTGTATATGGATTTTCTATTACTTCACTTTCTACTACTATCTTTGATTCATAGTATTTATTCATTGTATCATTTTCTATCGTTACATCTTCATCTATCCATATTCGGAGTTCATATTCTTTTTCTTCTTTTGGTTTTAGTCTACTTGTTTTTAATGTTCTTCCTTCTTTTGTTCCACTTATTTTTAAGTTAGAGTATTTTTTATATTCACTAAGATTTGTTGGTACTCCTTTATCTCCACTTTCATTTAATGATATTTTTACAAACTCACTATTTAAGTCTGTCTCATTTAGCATTTCTAAACTTATTTCATAATCAGTATAATTATTACAATTATTTGTTATTGTAAAAGTATATGGTTTTAATTTTAATCCTGATTCATCATCAATTGGATATGCTTTCTCTAATAAAATGTCGTTTAATCCTACCATATCAATATCTAAACATGCTGTATTTACTATATTTATTCCTTCTTGATTTTTTGTTAAACGCCAGTAAGCATATGTTATTCCAACTGCAATTAATACTAAACATATTATTCCTATAAATGAATAGATTAAAATTTTGTTTTTCTTTTTATTTTCCATTTTTTGCTCCTTACTGTATTGCTAAAACAAGACGGAAACTATTATCAGCCCAACCATGTCCATTTTCATGACCAATAGTGAATATACCAGTTCCAATGCCAAGTGTATAATTACCACCTCGTCTGAACCAAGGAAGACCAGCGATTATAAACCATGCCTCGTCGTCATACCAACTACTAACATATCTTGTTTGAGTACTATATTTTATAGTTTGAAATGGGCCCATTTCTTTTGTCGCATCACCAAATATTCCTCTGTTATAAGTATAACTACTTGTACTATAATCATATTTATCATAAAATCTTTCATCAGTTGGCAAATCTATTCCATTAGTAACTTCGGTAATATTATGATTAATTTGGACATTATTATCATTACATTCTGGACAAGTTAATATTCCATTAAATCCTGAATTATATAAGCTATGCCTGCCTGCTGATAATTTACCATATCCAGTATTATCATCCATACCAGACATCATGTATTCCCACGCGCCTCCACTCATATCATAGACTCCAGTGTAATTATTTGTTGTACTGGCTATTACACTTTCTTTATTAAAATAATTGGTATTATATTCACCATCTACTCCTTGGTCTGAACCTCCATATTCATTACATGCTTCTGGCGTATTATTACACAGCTCACTAGAACCTGTATAGCCTGTGGTTGGTTCTACTTTGGCTGCATAACCAGTTAAGTAATCTGAATTATTATTAATTCTAATACTTTGGTGACTTCCGTACACACTTTGACTTAAATAGGCTACTGCTCCCCATTCTGTATTTTTCATTAAATGACTATTTAATGTTGCCTCATAATGTCTTCCTACTGTATAAGCTTTAGCTACTTGAATACTTCTCCATGAATATACATTTGGTTTGATTATTACTTTACTTGCTGCTTCTATTGCAGTAGCTTCATTAGTTGGATTTACTTGAGCGCCTTTAGTATTTTCTGCTCCATTATAGCCAGTTTCAAACTTGCCGACCCAAATACCGTTTGTATCAAAAGCTGTAAAGGCTGGATGAGTTAGCATTTGACCAGATATTGTTCCACTTTTTACAGCTTCGTCTTTATTTTCAAATTCTATATTTATTATTTGAACTTTATTTGCTTTTGTTGAGATATCGCCATAGTTTCCTTCATCAAATATTTCATATCTGTATCTTGGTATCCATACAAAGTAACTTTCAATGTCATTTTCGTCTATTGGTTCATCTGGTCCTGGGTCTTCTACACTATTCCTTAAAATAACAGCATTGGCCCACTTTTGTTCAGCATAACTATACCACTTCTTTGTTTCATCTGCTCTTGTTACTTGTCCATTCTCTTCATTTATTGTGATTGGGATTAATCTTCCATCTAATACTGGGTCCGTTCCATTTAAGATACTTTCTATATATGGCTTATCAGTATTTTTACTTTCTACAATTATTTTTGATTTATATGTTTTATTCATCGTGTCGTCTTCTATTGTTACATCTTTATCCATCCATATTCTTAATTCATATTCTTTTTCTTCACTTGGTTTTAATTTACTTGTTTTTAATGTTCTTCCTTCTTTGGTTCCAGCTATTTTTAAATTTTTATACTCTTCATATTCTTTAAGATTCGTTGGTACTCCTTTATCTCCTTTTTCATTTAATGCTATTTTTACAAACTCACTTTTTAAGTTTGTTTCTTCTAACATTTCTAAGTTTATTGTGTATTCAGCATAATCATCACAATTGTTCTTTACTTTAAATTTAAATGGTTTTAGTTTTAAACCAGCTTCATCTGATATTGGCTGTGCTCTTTCTAGTAAGATATTATCTTGCTCATTTTCTATAGTAACATTTAAACATGTTGTTTTGACAATATTTGTTCCTTCTTGTTCTCTTGTTAATAGCCAAAATGCATAGGTCACTCCTAAAGCTATTACTCCAACTACTAATATTCCCAATATGATATATGTTATTATTGTCTTCTCTTTCTTTTCCATTTTATTACTCCTTACTATATTGCCAAAACGAGACGGAAAGTACCAACAACCCATGCACGTCCAAAATCATCAGAAAAAGTAAATAAACCAGCTCCAGTACCACCATGATAAGCATGACCGCGTTTAACCCAAGGAGTACCAGAAGGTGCTAGTAATGACTCATCATCGTACCAACTACCTATATTTCTTGTTTGAGTTCCATATTTTATAGATTGAAAAGGGCCCATTTCTTTAGTAGCATCACCCAATAATCCTCTATTATAAGTAGAAAATATTGTACTATAATCATACTTATCATAAAATCGTGTATCTCTTGGCAAATCTATTCCATTAGTAACTTCGGTAATATTATGATTTACTTCTGCTCCATAATCATTACATTCTGGGCAGGTTAACTTGCCGTTGAATCCAGAATTATATACATTATGGCGTCCTGATGATAATTTCCCGGTATGACCATCTCCTGTACTATTATCATCCATACCAGCCATCATATATTCCCATGCTCCTCCTGCCATATCGTAGACTCCTGTATAATTATTTGTTGTACTTGCTACGACACTTACTTTATTAAAATAATTAGTGTTATACTCACCATCTACTCCTTGTTCTGAACCACTAAACTCATTGCAGGCGTCTTGATGTTCGCTACATAATTCATTTGTTCCTGTATAGCCTGTTGTTGGTTCATTCTTTGCTGCATATCCAGTTAAGTAATTAGAATTATTATTGATTCTGACACTTTGATGACTTCCATATTCACTTTGTTGTAAATAGGCTACTGCTCCCCATTCGGTATTTTTCATCATATGACTATTTAACGTTGCTTCATAATGTCTTCCAACTGTATAAGCTTTTGCTACTTGAATATTTCTCCATGAGTATACATTTGGTTTGATTATTACTTTATTTGCAGCCTCAATTGCTGATGCTTCATTTGCTGGATCTATCTGAGCAGCTCCTGTACTTCTAGCTCCATCATATCCTGTTTCAAACTTGCCTACCCAGATGCCATTTGTATTAAATGATGTAAATGCGGGATGGGTTAACCATTGGCCTACAGACGTCCCATTTTTTACAGCTTCATCTTTATTTTCAAATTCTATGCTTATTATTTGTTCTTTATTTGTTTTTGTTGTTAATCCATCATAATTTCCTTCATCAAATATTTCATATCTGTATCTTGGTATCCATACAAAATAACTTTCTATATCATTTTCATCTATTGGCTCGTTTGCTCCTGGGTCTTCGACACCATTCCTTAAAATAACTGCATTGGCCCATTTTTGTTCAGCATAGCTATACCACTTTTCTGTCTCATCTGCTCTTGTTACTTGTCCATTCTCTTCATTGATGGTGATTGGTATTAAATCACCATCTAACACTGGGTCTGTTCCTTTTAAGATACTTTCTGTATATGGTATATCTCCTAGTTTACTATCAACTATTATTTTTGATTGATATGTTTTGTTCATTGTATCATTTTCTATTGTTACATCTTCATCTATCCATATTCTTAGTTCATATTCTTTTTCTTCTTTTGGTTTTAACTTACTTGTTTTTAATGTTCTTCCTTCTTTTGTTCCATTTATTTTTAAGTTAGTGTATTTTTTATATTCACTAAGATTTGTTGGTACTCCTTTATCTCCTTTTTCATTTAAAGCTATTTTGATATATTCACTATTTAAATTTGTCTCACTTAGCATCTCTAAACTTATTTCATAATCTGCATAATCATTACAATTATTTGTTATTGTAAAATTAAAAGGTTTTAAATTTAATCCTGATTCATCATCAATTGGATATGCTTTTTCTAATAAAATGTCGTTTGTTCCTACCATATCAATATCTAAACATGCTGTATTTACTATATTTGTTCCTTCTTGTTTTCTTGTTAATATCCAATAGGCATATGTTACTCCTATCACAAATAAGATAATAAATACTATTCCAATTATTATTAAAGAAAATTGTTTTCTTTTGGTTCCTTCCATAAAATTTTTACTTCCCTTCTACTATATTTAGTATATCACCTTTGCATTGCATTATGCAAGGCATATTATCTTTTGCTTTTGCCTTACAATATATTCAAGGAGTGATAATATGGCATTTAAACTAAATACCGAAAAGAAAGAAACCGAAAATAAAACAATTCGTTTCCCTTTACCATTAATAAAAGATATTGAGCATGTTTTAGAAGGTACTGAAATAACTTTTTCTAAATTTGTAATTCAAGCATGTGAATATGCTTTAAAAGAAATGGAACCAAAAAAATCATTCGTCAAAGAATGATTTTTTAACTTATTGTTGGATCAAATTTATTAAAAATTTTAATACTTAAATCATAAAGCTTTTTAAAAACATATAATGAATCAAAAATAAGAACTAAGCCAATTAAAATAGTTTGAGGTGTAAAATTCATTAAATTAAAGAATTCATTTTGGAATGTTATAGCGTATATAAAGCCACTTAATAAAAGAGTAAATAAAATTTTTCTTAAAGTTGTAAAGGGAATACTTATTTTATATAGGAAAATAAATCCCGTAACACCTGTTAAGTAAACAGCCATTGTACTATAAAACTGATATGGCAAATTAAAGACATATGAGAATGCCATAATTAAAGCGACATCAAAGAAAACAGTTAAAGCACATGGTAGACTCTTACTCATTATTTTTAATAAAAAATTTCCTCTTACTAATTCTTTATTAGGTTCCAAAGCAAGAATAAATGATGGTATTCCGATAGTAAAACCAGTTATTAATGTAAGTTGAATTGGTACGAAAAAGTATCTAGAACCAACAATTATACTAAATATAATTAATAACATAGTATAAGTTGTTTTACTAAGTAATAGGGACGCTGAACGTTCAATATTGTTAATCGTTCTTCTTCCTTCTTCAACAATCTTTGGTAGTGAATCAAAATTATTATCAAGTAATACTAATTGAGCAACGTTTCTTGCTGCATCTGTAGCGTTAGCAATGGAAATAGCACAATCACTTTGTTTTAAAGCTAAAACATCATTTACTCCGTCCCCTGTCATAGCAACACAATGATTATCTTTTTGTAATGTTTCAATAATTATTTTTTTCTCTTCTGGTTTAACTCTACCAAAAACATCATATTCATTTATAGCATTTACTAATTCTTCTTCACTTAAGTTTTCTAAATCAATGCCTTTAACATTTTCTAAGCCAACTCTACCTGCAATTTTTAAAACAGTTTTTACATTATCTCCAGAAATAATTTTTACTCTTACTCCTTGAGATTTAAAATAATTTAAAGTATTTAAAGCTTCTTTTCTTATGACATCTTCAATTAAAATTAAACCAATTGCTTCTAAACCTTCCGGTTTTTTGGTTATTTTATCTTTACCTTTAGCAACAACTAAAACCCGATATTCATTTTGATATTTTTCTAAATCTTTAATTTTATTTAAAGATGTTTTATTAAGTAAATATTCAGGAGCACCTAAATAAATAGAACCATGATTTTTAAAAGAAATAGCACTAAATTTTCTTTCAGATGAAAATGCTATTTTATCTATTACTTCATAACTACCAGCACTTTTAAAATGGTCTTTTAAAGCTTTCATTGTTTCATTGGCATCCATACTAAAATAAGCATAATTGGTAAGTATTTCATCTAAATTATTTTTTTTATTTAAGTTAATAACTTCTTTAACAACCATTTTACCTTCAGTTAAAGTTCCAGTTTTATCCAAGCAAATAACATCTACTCTAGCAAGAGTTTCAATACAATATAATTGTTGAACTAAAACTTTATATTTAGAAAGTCTAATAACACTTACAGCCATTACGGAACTAGTAAGTAAAACTAACCCTTCTGGTATCATGCCAATTAAAGCTGCAACTGAAGAGAATATTGCTTCAGGAATATTACCATTAGTTGTATTATATTGACTAAAAAACATTACTATTCCAATGGGAATAATAAAATAAGAAATAATTTTTAAAATGTCTTCAAAAGATTTCATAATAATTGAATTAGTTGGTTTAACTATTTTAGCATCATGAGATATTTTAGAAGTATAATTATCTTTACCAATATGTTCTATTCTAGCAAGACAATTTCCACTTATAATATAAGAACCGGATAATAATAAATCACCTTTTTTCTTAGTAATTGCATCTACTTCGCCAGTAAGTAAAGACTCATTTACTTCTACTTCACCATCCATAATAATACTATCACAAACAATTTGATGTCCAATATTTATTTTAACTAAATCATCTAAAACTAATTCTTCTAGTGAACACTTAACTTCTTTGCCATCTCTAATAGCAATAATTTCACTTTCACTAATGAATGATAATTTATCAATTATTTTTTTAGATATAATTTCTTCTACAATGCTAATAATGGAATTAATAATAATTACTCCCATAAACAAGCAATTTTTAAGACCATTAAATAATTGATTGTTTAATAAACCCGCTATAAAAACTGCAGCTCCTAAAGCAATATTTAAAAAATTAAAATATGTAAAAAAATTATCTCTAATGATTTGTTTAATTGATTTTGTTTTAGGCTGATCATCATAATTAACTAAATTATCTTTAATTCTTTCATCAACTTGTTCTTTAGTTAATCCTATATTTAAATCAGGATTATATCTTTTTATGTCCATATCTACACCTTCTATATATTTTCATGATAGCTATTCA
Source organism: uncultured Bacilli bacterium (assembly GCA_947628275.1). Lineage (GTDB taxonomy): Bacteria > Bacillota_I > Bacilli_A > RF39 > UBA660 > Ventrenecus. Next base: position 18,517 of record CANQZD010000016.1, read on the forward strand.
TAATTTTATTTAATTCATACATTTTATTATCTAATTGCTTAATATCTTTAGCATAACTTTCTAAGGCTTTAGATATATCAGGAGGAATTTCATCAGGAAATTTATAACGAATTTTATGGTCAATACTAGCCCAAAAATCCATAGCTATTGTTCTAATTTGAATTTCTGCTTCAACATATTCCACATGATTTTCTAAATAAATAGGCACTAAAACATTTAAATGATATGATGTATAACCACTCTGTTTAGGATTAGTTATATAATCTTGTTTTTGTTTAATGATAATATTATGAGAATTTTGAATCATGTTAACAATATCATAAACATCATTTATAAATGACACAACAATTCTTAAACCAACTACATCTGGTGCCCCTACTAAAATATTTTTTTCATTATAATCTAAATTTTTTTCTTTTAATTTATTTTTGATACTTTCTTCAGATTTTAATCTTGATTTAACATGTTCAACCGGATTATAACCATGACGATGAACAAATTCTTCTAAAAGAATATCTATTTCTGTTTCTAACATTTTTAAAGCATACTGATATTTTAAAAAACTAACTTTTTCTTCTTCCATATCGTAGCCTCCTTACCTAAAAAAATTATATCAAAATAACTAATTAAAGTAAATATAACGAAAAAATGAGCAACAATAATTTCCTAATATTTTTGCTACGATGTATACAGATGAAGGAAACTTCATACAATGAAAAAAGATTTTAAAAATTGATTACATCAATTTTATAAAATCATTAGCCTCTTCGAGGCTTTTTTGTTATACT
>CANQZD010000017.1 GCA_947628275.1 uncultured Bacilli bacterium
AATAATAACTTAGTAATATTAGTAGTTAATTCTCTTTCAATATCAAGTTCTTTCACATCTTTATCAGCAGTTATAAAATCGAAAATATAAGGGTCTTTTAATAATTCTTTTGCTTGTTCATTATTAGATGTTGGTAAAGTTTCATCAAAATTAGTCGTTTTATTTTCTAAAAGAGCTTGTCTTTCATATAATTTACTTGCTATTTGATGAATTATAATTGGTCTTGGCCAACCATTATTTATTGATTCTATAATATACCAATTTCTTTGTTCTTTATCTTTTACTTGATCCATAATAGAATTGAGGTCCAAGGCAATTTTGCAACATCATGCTGCAAAAATTCATCATTATCAAATTCACTAGCAAACTTTTGCATATATCTTAAATTTCTTGCTGACATACCTTTATTTTATTCCTAGTTGTTATTAAAGTTCTTTTAATATCATTTAGTACTTCAAAATATTTATCACTATTTTCTAACATAATGACCTCCTTTGCTAGTATCAGTTGATATAATTATACTATAAATACTAATAAATTCCTATATTGCCATTGAATTTTTATTAGATATTTATTTAATTTCGATAAATGGTTTAAAACCCTCTTATCATTCGCTCCATGTTGAATTCTTTCGAACCATTATAGTTCGTTTTTTTGATGAAAAGATGTCAAAAGATTGCCGAATAAATTGATAAAATAATATTCTATAATTTGACTAAAAAAAATGTAATGATCGAAAAGTGGCCGAAAATATTGATAAAATTATTATAATTTACCTCTTATTTAGTCAATAAAAATTCGTACATGATATAAGTATATAATATAATCATAAATGTAATAAAAACACCAATAAAGGAAAAGAATATGACAAAGATGATTTTGAGATTTAATTTTAATGATTTTAAAAATAAGTTGAATTATTTTTATCTAAAGACTATCTAAAAACGTCTATACATAGTATAATATTTAGTGAAACAAATAGTAATTTTATAAAAAGTACTTGATTTATATTAGCAAGTTTATAAGAGGTTGTTATGAATAAACAAGAAATATATAATTTTCTAAAAAATAAAAATATATGGTATGAAATTACAGAACATAAGGCTGTCTATAATATGCAAGATCTAAATAATGTAGATTTGCCATATAAAGATGTAAATGGAAAGAATCTCTTTGTTAGGGATGATAAAAAAAGAAATTACTATTTAATAACAATTAAGGGAAGTAAAAAAATAGATTTAAAAACTTTTAGTAAAAATTATCATACACGTCGTTTAAGTTTTGCTAGTGAAGATGACTTAATAAATATTCTAAATTTAAAACCAGGATCCGTAACCCCACTAGGATTACTAAACGATAAGGATTTAAAAGTAGCTTTCTATTTAGATGAAGATTTTTTTAATGGGGAAGGTATTATAGGTATTCATCCTAACGATAATACAGCAACTGTTTGGTTAAAAGTTTTAGATTTAGTGAGTATTATTAAAGAACATGGCAATCAAGTAAATATAATTAAAATGATAGATAAATAGTAAGTTTGTACAAGAAAGTATTTTTTGTATGAAAGAAAATAAAAATAATGAAGTTGTTAAATATATATTAGAAAATTATGATATAAAAAGCGTAAATGATATTGCAAATGCTTTAAAAGATATGTATAAAGATACTATTCAAACCATGATGAATGCAGAATTTGAACTTATTGTCCCAAGAGACAGAAATAGAAGTTTTTACTTTGATTAAACTATCTAAAAATATGAAGGCGAGTAGGGAAGTTTATGAACAAACAAGAAAATAAGCCATTTGATGATGCCATAGTTGTGGAAGAAGATTAAACAAGATAAAGTAGTAAAAGAAATTTATCATAACAACTCTATTAACGAATAAGTTAAATTCATTTTAACTAAATAGATTTTTTTAAAAATATTTTCAAGGAAATTAAATAAGAAATACCATAAAATAAAATATTTAAAGCAAAACAAATATATGGTGAAATTTTAAATACATATAATAAATCTATATTTAAATAAAGTTGAGGAAATAATATAAACAATAAAGAACCAAATATTCCTAATAAAAATATAAATAAAGCTGGAATAATAACTGATTGCATTCTTCCTTTTTCTACTCCCCATTTATAAATACATGGAACATTTGCGCACATTAGAAATGAAACACTAGTAAATGCTAAAAAACATATTCTTAATGAATCGCCTATATTATTTACTTTTCCTCGAACTAAAACAGTAATAATAAAACTAACTAAAATACCTACTAAAATAGAAATAAAAGAATTTAAAAAGACAAATAAATATTTAGATAAAACTACTTCTTTTCTAGTAATTGGTAAAGATAATAAATATTTATCTGAATCAGCATTTTCATCATAAGAAAAAGAAGAAATACTATTCATTCCAAAAAAAATTAAAAACAAAATGGAGCCCACAGTAAAAATATCACTTTGCATAGAACCTAAAGTAATTAAAAAAATAAACATACATATACTAAAAATAATATTACCTTTAAAATTTTTAAAAACATATAAATTTTTTAATAATAATCCTTTGATTGTATTCATAAATTATTCTCCTTTTACTAGTATTAGCATCATTTCTTCTAAAGTCGGTTTTCTAATTTCTAATTTAGGATATTTCTTTTGAAATTCATCCTTGGAATTTACTAAAAAGTAATATTCATTTTTATATTTTAAACATTTTATATAATCATCTTTCTTAATTTGTGAAAAATTATTAGCTAATACTTCAATAATTCCATACTCATTATCTATTTTTACTTTAGGAATATCTAAAATAATTTTGCCTTCATCAATAAATATTACTTCATTTACTAAATGTTCTAAATCACTTGTTATATGCGTTGTCATTAAAATAGAATTTTCTTTATTACTTACAAAATTATTAAATAATTCGATAATTTCATAACGGAATATAGGATCTAATCCATTAGTCGGCTCATCTAAAATTAATAATTTAGGTTCATGAGCTATGGCACATAATACTTTAATTTTCATTTTCATTCCACTAGAAAATTCTTTTAATGGTTTATTATAGGGGATTTTAAATTTTTTCAGTGTATCAAAATATAATTTTTCATTCCAATTATGGTAAAAATTTTTCATCAATTTATTAATATCATTTGCATCCAAAATTGGCGAAAAGAAACTATCATCTAAAACTATTCCTATTTTTTCACGTTCTTCTTTAGTTAAATTATAATTGTCCTTACCAAATATTTTTATACTTCCTTTATCATAAGTAATAAGATTTAGTATAGCTTTAATTGTAGTTGTTTTACCACTGCCATTTTCTCCAATAAGACCAATAATTTGGCCTTTAGGCAACTTTATATTAATGTTTTCTAAATGAAAATCCTGATAATTTTTTGTGAGATTTAAAACTTCTAAATTATATTCCATTATTTATCACCTATTAAAAGTATATCATAACTTAGTATGTACAGTTAAAAGTTCCCTAAATATTTTACAAATTTTTATTTAATTGAAATATTTAGTAAAATTTAAAACATAATAAAAAGAAGGTCAATATCCAATTGAACTTCTAAGTAACAGATTTATAAAATTTTAAATTAAAGATTTTTGTCTAGTTTAATTACGGTATCAAAATAACCCATTTCAACTGGTATACTTAATCTTACAATAATACTAAGTATGCCATTTTCATCAATAAAATATTGAAGAGTATTATTTTTAATACTAGTTAAGTAGTTTTCAATACTTTCATTGTTATATGTATCAAAATTAGTACCCTGAGGATAATATTCATCGATAAAGTTTTTTAATCTATCTTTCATCATACTAGTAATATTTTCTTTTACTTTGTCATCAATATTGTCTTTAGTAAATCCACATTTTTGATAAACTTCTTCAAAAGACATTTCTTTGCCAGTTTTTAAATCAACATTATAAGTATAATAATTTGGATTTACTACAGCAGTTTCTTTGATACTATACCATAAAGCCGTTGATACCATATCATTATCTATATATTTTTGATAATCAATATCCACATGTGTTAATTCGTTTTGAACACCTTCATTATAAGCATCAATTACTATATCAAAAACTTTTTTAATTTCTTGATTAGCCAAAGAAGCATAATTAGAATCAATATTAATAAATGGAACTTTTATATCTTCAGCATATATGGGTTCATTAATAATATAAAAGTCAGCTAAAACATCTTTTTCATAATCAGCATCATAAATCCAATATTTAGAATTATTAATTTTATTTACCAATTCTTCTTTGAGTTCTTCTATAGGTTGTTCTTCATTAGGTTTAGCATTTTCTTTTGGAACAAATTTATCATAGAAAATATAACCTCCCAATGCTAAAGATAATAATATAAAGAACATTAAAAACATAATTAAAACATGATTATTTTTACTAGTTTCCACTTTTTACTCCTTTCTTAATTTAATTGTAACATATTGTTATTTTTTTGAATTTAAGTATTACTATAATTGACATTAAATTAACATTTCATAAAATTCTCGCAATTTTAAAAGTAAAAATATTTAGTATTTCAAAAATTAATAATATTTTTTTAGTAACTTATGATAAATAACCATTCCAATTATTTATTTTGGCATAAATTATGAGTGGGATAGCATAACGCTATGTCTTATTTAACTGTCGACAAGCTAAATAGAAAGGAGAATATAATTTGCGTAAAAATAAAAAATTAATTATTATTATCTTCTTTCTAGCAACTATTATTTTAATGGCTGTTGGTTATTCAACATTTGCAACTGATTTTACGGTTAATGGAACCGCCGAAATTACTGGTGAATGGGATGTTAGAATAACAAATATAACTGCTACTGAAGTATCTTTAGGTTGTGATGCTGGAACCCCAACTTTTACAAAAGATTCTATTAATTTTTCGGCTAAGCTTAATAAGCCTGGCGATGAAATTATTTATGAAGTTACCATAGAAAATTTAGGAACTATTGATGCAGAATTACAAACAATAATATTCACAGAAGAAATTGATGGCATTGAAGAAATCAATTACACGACATCTGAACTTAAGAAAGACTTAAATGTTGGCGATTCAACCACTTTCAATATTATAGTAACATATGTTAAAAATGCCGAAAAAATTCCTGATGTTAAAACTAAAACATTAACGGGGATAATTCAATATGTTCAAAAAGAAAATGCTTAAAAATAACCAATTATTTTTTCTTTTAATTATTTATACCATAATTCATATCTTCTTTTATTCTAATTTTTATATTAATATTTTCCAATCATTTTTTTGGTTAATTTTTTTAGTCAATTTCTATAATCAAGATTTAAAATTACCTAAACAAAAAGAAATTAATATTACTTTTTTATTATCTATTATTTTTTTTATGATTTACTTAGCTAGTGGTTTTATTTTTGGCTTTAATAAAAGCTTTTTAAATTATTCAATAATTAATATTTTATTACCAATATGGGGTATTGAAATAATGCGTTATAAACTTCTTAAAAATACTAAAAATAATTTTAGCTTTAGGGTTTTAATAACTATTATTATTATCTTAAGTGAAATTAATTTTAAAACCCTTTTTCTTTCTCATAATATCATTTTTTTTCATTATTTTGTTTCGAAAGTTATTCCTATTATTGCTCAAAATATTTTGTTTACTTATCTTTCTTTAAATTCCCATTATGATAATTCTATAATTATTAAAATATTTAATGAAATACCTAAATTTGTCTTGCCAATCATTCCTTATAGTAATTGGTTTATTGAAGGGTCTTTTGCAATAATTAAAGTTTTAATAATTTATTATTTATTTAAATACTTTATTTTACATAAAAAAACCATAAATCATTTTACTAATTTCCACCTAAACATTTATCCTTTAACTATTATTGCATCTATTTTATTAGTGTTATTTATGCTTGGCGTTTTTAAATATCATCCTATAGCTATTTTATCAAATAGTATGAACCCAACTTTTAAAAGAGGCGATGTAGTTATTTATAAAAAAGAAGAAGTTATTGTACCAGGAGATATTATTGTTTTTCAATATCAAAATCAAATTATTGTTCATCGAGTGGTAAGTATAAATAAATATTATGTTACCAAAGGAGATGCCAATAATAATGTAGATTATATAAAAGTTCAGAAAGAAGATATAAAAGGAGTTTATCAATTTTCTCTTAAATATTTAGGTTATCCTTCTATTTGGCTAAATGAATTATTTACAAAGGAGAATTAAATTGGCAAAAAAAAGTAAAAAAATATTATTTATTTTAAGTATTATTCTTTTTTTAGGAGTAATATCTATTAATAAAAATAAAATGTATCAATTAAAAAATGAAACATATTATGAAGTTACTTTAAATCCTAACAATTATTTTCCAAGTGATAAACTAGAACCAAATAATTACTATCTTGCTAATTCAATAAAAAACATTGATCTTTATTTTGATTATTACTTAAAAAATAAATCTAAAGAAAATATTAACTATTCTTATGATATTACAGCTACTATTAAAAGCTATGCTGATAATGGTACTAAATTAATTTGGACTAAGAATTTTAATTTAAAAAAAATGAATAACTTAAATGCTAAAGAAATTAAAATAAACGAAAATTACAAATTAGATTATCAATATTATGTTGATTATGTTAAATCTTTTCAAGAATATTTTAATATTAAAACTGAAAATTATTTAGATATAAAACTTAATATAAAAATTGATGATAAAGATAATTCTGATGTTTTAGTAACTATTCCTATTAGTGGAAATATTATCGAAATAACCATGAAAGAAGAAAATAATTTTTTAGAAAATAATAATCAAAATACTAATCTAAAAAAAGTAATAATCTTTATTATCTTATCTATAATTACTATCTATATAATAAGTAAAATTTTATTTAATAAAAATAGCGAAAAGACCATTTTAAAAGCTTATCAAGATATAATTATAACTATTCAAAATAAACCTAATATTAATATTGATAATATTATATATTTAACTAGTTTAAAAGATTTAATTAATATAGCCATAAATAATAATTCCAATATATTTAATTATCAAAATGATTACTATATTATTATAGGTAATATTTATTATATTTATAATTTAAAAAAAACATAATAAATCAATATTATACGTGCTATAATATTACATTATTTAGGAGGTATAAATATGTCTAAAATTAGTAATGTTCTTACGATGCTTGAATATTTAGCATCTGGAAAAAAATATAGTATTAAAGAATTATCAGAAAAACTTGAAGTATCTCCTAGAATGATTAGAACTTACAAAAATGAAATTGAAAAATCAGGAATTTATATAGATACTATAATGGGACCATATGGTGGATATGTTCTAAACCAATCTATTAGATTGCCTAAAAGAAAATTTATCAAAGAAGATTATCAATTAATAGATAAATGTTTAAATCTAATTTCCAATCAAGAAGATAAAGAAAAACTAAGTTTATTAAAAGATAAAATTAGGGGTATTTATATAGGTAGTCAAAATGAAAAAAGGAAACTAAAATTAGATGATGAAAATCAAAATAAATATAATATTTTTGCCCGAGCTATAAAAGAAAGAAGAAAAGTCAAAATATTATACTATTCTTATGGTCAAGGCGAATTAGAAAGAGTAGTAAATCCCAGAGAAATGTTTTTATTTAACAATGATTGGTATTGTGCAGCTTTTTGTGAACTTAGAAATGATATGAGACACTTTGATTTAAATCGAATTAGAAAAATAGAATTATTAAACGAAAAATTTTAAGTTGACCATATATTTCCTACTTAAATGTTATTATAAGTTTAAGGAGGAATAATATGTCTAAAGAAAATATGAAAGATAATTTTAATATGTTAACTAAAAGAGTTTTTAAATCACTTTCTAAAACTGATTTAGAAATGATAAAAAATATTTTAACAAATATAAAAGAACCAACATTAGTAAGTGGGGTAGGAGGCTCTAACGTTGTTAGTAATTTTTTAGCAAAAGTACTAAGTAAAAAGAATAACATAGTTTGTGAATCTATTACTCCAAGAGATATTATTTATAGAAATCTAAATGGTTTTAAAAATATAATATCTTGTAGTTATAGAGGTAATAATTATGGTGTTAAAATAACTTTGGCTAATGCTCTAAATAAATATTTGTTTTCTAAAAATCAAATAGATGGAGTTACTAACATTAATTATTATGTTGAAAATGAAGAAAATAGTTTTATTTCATTATCATCCACTCTTATCCCTATGACTATAGCTTTAATATATTATTGTGATGATTTAAATATAGTAGAAGAAATTTTGAAAACTACTCCTCAGTATAAAAATTTTTTTAGTAAATCAAATGTTTTTGAAATATTAAGTGGATATGAAACTAGTACAGCAACTCGTTTTTTAGAAACAACTATGACTGAAGCTGGACTTTTCGCTCCAGTAGTCCATGATAAGTATGATTATTGTCATGGTCGAAGTAATTTAAATTTTGAATCTAAAAATAATTTAATATTTTTTGATAATGATACAGAATTGGATAAATATTATAAAGAAATATTAAAAGAACAGTATAGTAATATAATAAGCTTAAAAAGAAAATATACTGATAACATAATAAATGATTATTATTTAACTTATAATAGTATGTGGCTTTGTAAAAGTTTAGCCGAAAGTTTAGCTAAAGATTTATCATTGGTTAAATATTCGCCATTAGTAAAAAAATTATATAAATATCAAGGAGAAATGTAGTATGGAAAATTTAACATATATAACGGGAAATTATGGAAAGTATCTTGATGTAAAAGAAAAATTTGAAAATGCCGGAATAAGCATAAATTATTATAAATGTGATTTATTTGAACCTAATGTAAATGATATAAAATTTATATCAAAAGAAAAAGCTAGACAAGCCTTTGAAATTTTAGGTACTCCTGTTTTTGTTGCAGATTCTGGTTTTTATATAGAAGATTATCCAAATAATCCAGGTTATCCAGGAGCATTTGTAAAACGAAGTGGACTATCATCAGATATTCAAAAACTATTAAAAACTATGCAACAAATTCAAAATAGAAACTGTTATTTTTTAGATTGTTTAACATTTTTTGATGGTCAAGATTATTATCAATTTTTCGGCTTAAGTAAAGGTATGCTTGCTAAAGAAATAAGAGGTTCTAAAACTAAAAAAGCCAAATCTAATTTATGGCAAGTATTTATCCCAGCTAATTGTAATAAAACTTTAGCTGAAATGAGTGATGAAGAAAGAAATAATAGATTGGATAATAAAACAAGTGCCACAACTAAATTTATTAATTGGTATAAGCTAAATTATCTAAATAATAAAAAATTAATAAAAAAAATTTAGTGTTTTATTCTAAATTTTCTGTTACCATTATCCATTTAATATCTTCAATAGCTTTAGTAATGTTAAATCGTCCATTACCAACCGGATAATAAACTGAATAAAATTTATATTTTTGATTCTTGATTTGTTTTTCAAAAAGTTGTCTTCTTGCCTTTGAGACAGCTATTTTTTTGTCTAATACAATTGAACTTACTTGATTGCCAAATAAAATAACTACTTTAGGTTTTATTATTTCCAATTCTTTTTCTAATAAATGTAAATATTTTTTTAAAGTATTATCTGGTAATTCTCTGGCATCTAATTGAGTGCATTTTCCCAAATTAGTAATAAAATATTTATGTTTTTCCACATTTTTATAAACCTCATCAGCAAATTCTTCTTGCCAATCTTTACCTTTAATAGCTTTTATTTGCTGATAAATATTTTCATCTAATAAATCTAATTTAAAAAATAAATCCCAAATATTTTTAGTCCCTATCCAAGGAGCTTTAATTCCTTTCCAACTTTTAGCCGAAGCAATATTTCGACCTGTTGGATTCATAAAAACAAAACAAATATTAGGATTATTTATACAACCACCACTATATATTGAATCTAATTCTTTAGCGCCATATTTTAGTTGAAGCTTATCATATTCAATTTTTAAATCTTCTAAAACCATTTGTATCACCTTTTAAAATAATAACATAAATAAGTCTAAAAGTTGATATCTTAAGGCTAATTATATCTCGAAATATAGGTATATTTTAACACCAATTGCATATATTAAATGTAGTATATTTCCTTTAAGCTCATAAGATAATGTACGTGGTGGTAGAAGTGGAAATTAATAAAAATGATAACAAATACATTTATGTCAAAGTTGGTAAAAACTTAAAAAGAATTAGAAAAGAACATCATTTAACTCAAGTAGAATTGGCTGATTTAATTTCTTATAATGAAGGAACAATTGCTAATATTGAAAATAGTAGTTACCAAACTTTTAGCTTGGAATTTTTATATATAATATCTAAAAAACTAAATGTTTCAATGAAAGACTTTTTTGATGATATCGATGAAGAAACAAAAGACTAAGTAGATTTTTCTCAATTTTTTCTTGAATTTGCTAATAATATATATTATAATCTACTTGTCTGACTAATTTTGTTCTTGTAGCTCAGTTGGATAGAGCAATCGCCTTCTAAGCGATCGGTCGAGAGTTCGAATCTCCCCAAGAACACCATTTGTTAATTAACCTCGTAAATCGAGGTTTTTTCATTTATTTAATTTTTTCTTGCTTTTTAATCATTTTTGTGTTATAGTAGCAACCGTTATTCAAAAAAGGGGTTGAATATAAATGAAATATATAATTGAAAAAGATGAAATGGGAATAATTAATTATTATAATCAAGATAAACAATTAGTAATGCAAGAATATCAAATTGAAAATTATGATATATTTCTTTATTATGAAGATGGTAAAATTATAAAAGTAAAAGCAAATAATTTAGTTTTAGATTTAGATTTTAAAGGTCAAATTTTAACTGCTGATTTTAAAAATGAAGTAACAGCTTATTTTTCCTATAAACATCAAAAAATCGTTTTCTTAGATTGCGATAGTGAATACTTAGGTTTTTTAAAAATGACTTTAGAACCTATTGAAGGTAAAAGTTGGCTTTATGTTATTAAAAAAATAATTGTTAGATTAGATGAAACAATTCCTAAGTTAATTGAAGATAAATATGAATCTAAGTTAAGTAGCGTAAATAAACAAATAACTAATATAAATGATGAGATGGTTGAAGATGTAGTAGCCATTTTAAATCAAAAAAATCTTCATGATTTAAATAAAATATTAAAAGATTATCAACAAAAAGAAATTAGAGAAAAAAGAAAATTGCTTTTAAAACGTCAATTTATAAGTCGCGAAAATTATCAAAAAAAATATCAAGAAATAACACGTAAATATCGTTTTAAACGTCGTGAATTAAAAAAATGTTACGGTTATTATGAAGAACAAGAAAAGTTATATAATAGACAACTAAATCTTCAAGAAAAAGAAGAAAAATTAAATGAATTAATTCTTGAAAAAAAGCAAATAAACAACGAATATTTACTGCGAAGATAATAATTTAATTTTTAACATTTGTTCAAAATATAACGATGAATTATCATCAAAAAAAATTTTATTTTGATTTACATCAATTTGTTTAATGAATCCAAGTTTAGTATAAAATTGGTTTTTCCAAAAATAAACTACTTGGATTTTTTCTTTAGTATGAAAAGCTTTTTTTATAAGCACTTCTAAATTTAGTAATTCATCTTCACTTAAAATTGGCATTTGTTTATAATTCCTTTTTATTTGTAATTCCCTAATTACTTCTTCAGCTCCAATAAGGGCATTAAAAGGTTGCCATTTGATTTCATTACGATTATTCATGATGACCTCCTATTTTATGATTTCGTTCTTTAATTGTTGAATAACTAAGAAGACTAGTCGCTTTTAAAATACTGTTTTTTCCATATTTTTGTTGAACAATATCAACAATATTATTTAAATTATCTGTTTCTTTTTTCTTTTGCCATTGTTCAAATAAATTTAACTGAACACTTTCTTTTTTTACAAGTTTTCCTAAAGAAATACTAACTTTTCGCATCGGGGTATTTTCTTCATAGTAACGATCAAAAATATTTTTACATATTTGATATAAATCATTTAAATTATCAGTAGCACAAGGTAATTTGAAACTATGAGCAAACCCACCACCTATGTTTTTTGAATAACTAATTGCTAAATGAATAGTAAGACATTCTAAATTATTAGTTCTTAATCTTCTCGTTAATACTTCTAGCATTTCTTCAATAATTAATAAAATATTATCATTATAATAGTCATTTAGTAAAACTTGACTATGACTAATTGACTTTTCTTTAGGTTGATGTTTAAATTCGCTGATTAAAGAATTGTCAATGCCATTGGCATGTTCATGTAATTCCTTGCCAATCACACCAAATTTTTTTATTAAATTTTGTTCATTATAATGAGCTAAATCTTTGATAGAGTAAATACCTAAATTATTAAGTTTTTTTTCCAATCTTTTTCCTATTCCCCAAACTTCACTTAAAGGGAAAATAGGCCAAAGCTTAGTAGGAATATCTTCATAAGTCCATTTAGCTATTCCATTTTTATATTTTTTAGCTTCCTTATCCATAGCAATTTTAGCAAGTAACATATTTGGACCTATTCCACAATTAGCTGTCAATCCTGTTTTTTCTTCAATTGTTTTTAAAATTTTTAAAGCTAGTTGTTCATCAGTTAGTTTATAATAATTTAAATAAGTTGTGACATCTAAAAAACACTCATCAATAGAATAAATATGTAAATCTTCTTCACTAACAAAATCTAAATAAATATTTACTACTTCTTTACTTTTATTTATATATAAACTCATTCTGGGAGGAACAATTTGATAAGTAATATTTTGAGGAATTTCATAAAGTCTAGTTCGTGAAGGAATTCCTAGTTTTTTTAAATAAGGAGTAATTGCTAAAGTTATCGCACCATTTCCTTGGTTTTTATTTGCCACGACTAAAGGTGTAGTAAAAGGATCAATTTTTCTTTCTATACATTCTACTGCTGCGAAAAAACTCTTTAAATCAATACATAAAATATGACGATTTATTCTATTATCCATAATATCCTCCAAACATTTGTTCTTGACATAAATTATAGCAAAAAAATAATAAATTACAATTGCCAAAAATAACCAAAAAAGCTAAAATAAAAATTATATTAATAGAAAGGAATTAATCAGAGTTTTTCTAAGATTGATTATAAGTTAAAAGATGGATTTAAGTTTTAAAGAATGGAATGAAGAAAAATATCAAAAATTTATTAATTATTTAAAAACTATTCAAGATAAAAAGTATCAACAATTTCAAAAGAAAATAATTAATACTAAATATGAAATATTAGGAGTAAGATTACCAATTATAAGAAAAATTGTCAAAAAAATAACTAATCCTCAATCATTTTTACAATTTTGTCAAAATAAATATTATGAAGAAGTTTTAATTAAAGGTTTAGTGATTACTTCTTTAGATAATTTTGAACCATATTTAGAAGACTATCTTTTAGAAATTGATAACTGGGCTATTTGTGATAGTTTTTGTAATAGCCTAAAAATTAAAGATTTAGATAAATTTTTATTAAAAATAACTAATTATCTAAGTAGTAAATATGAATACACTGTTAGAGTAGGTTTAGTTTTATTACTTAATAATTATGTATCAGAAAAGTATTTAAAAACAATTTTTTCCTTAACCGATAAAATAAATAGAGATGAATATTATATTAATATGGCAATTTCTTGGTTAATAGCGGAATGTTTTATTAAATATCCAAATTTAACTTGGCCGTATATCAAAAATAACCATCTAAATAAATTTACTCAGAATAAAATTATTAGTAAAATTAGAGATTCTTATCGGGTAAAAAAAGAAGTTAAAGAAAAACTTTTAGAATATCGTAATGTGTCAATGACTAAAAAGTAATAATTGTATTACTTTCTTCGGTGTGCTAAAATGTTTCTAGGCTAGAAGGAGAGTAATCATGATAAATGTTGCCAATAAAAAAAGAATATGTATTTTATTATTTTTACTTGCTATGGTAGTATTATTTACAGGCTGTGAAAGTAAAGATTTAACGAAAGGAACTATTGATAATATGGAATATACTGAAACAGAAGAAATAACTAATTATGTTAAACTTGTCACAAATAAAGATAAAGTTATTTTATTGGAGTTATATCCAGATGTTGCCCCGATAACCGTTCAAAATTTTCAAAAATTAGTTAGTGAAAAATTTTATGATGGTTTAATTTTTCATCGGGTTGTAGAAGATTTTATGATTCAAGGTGGAGACCCACAAGGCACTGGTACAGGTGGTTCATCTGAAAAAATCAAAGGTGAATTTAAGAATAATGGTGTTGAAAATAATTTAAAACATGAAAAAGGAGTTATCTCCATGGCTAGATCTCAAGATATGAACTCAGCTTCAAGTCAATTCTTTATTTGTACAAGTGATAATGTATCTTATTTAGATGGTGATTATGCTGCTTTTGGTAAAGTTATCGCAGGTTATGATGTTGCTGAAGAAATATCTAAGGTTAAGACGGATATATATGATAAACCACTTCAAGAACAAAGCATAAAAACTATGCGTTTTGTAAATGTTACGGGACTAAATTAGTCCTTTTTTTCATATCATTTTTTAGGTGATAATGTGAAATTTTTTAGTGATAAACCATATCCTCCAGTAAAAATTGTTAAGCAAAATCTCCAGACAGCTAAATTATTAAGTCATGTCTATGCTTCTAATGAAAGTGAATTAACTCAAATTTTAACATATGTTTATCAAAGCATCATTTTAGAAAAAACTGATAAAGATATTGCTAAAATATTATTAGATATCAGTAAAATAGAAATGCATCATTTATTCTTACTTGGTCAAGTTATTAACTCTTTAGGTGCCCCACCCATTTATGCTGATTGCAATTTTGATTTAAAAACTTATTGGAACGGAAATGATGTTTATTATGATTGCGATTTAAAAACTATTTTAGAAATTGATATTGAAAGTGAAAAAAAATCTATCCATGATTATCAAATGATTCTAAATGTTATTGATGATTATTATATTAAAAATTTAATAGAAAGAATTATTTTAGATGAACAAATTCACTTACAAATATTTTTAGAATTAGCCAAAATATAATTCTTTAATTTTATTTGCTTTTTTGGTATAATTTAGATAACAATAGAAAGGGTGCTAGTAATGAATTATGATGCTATAGTTATTGGAGCTGGTAATGGTGGTTTAGTTGCGGCTTTAACTCTTCAAAAAAAAGGAAAAAAGGTTTTATTATTAGAAAGTCATAATACTGTTGGGGGAGTGGCTACTTCTTTTGTTCGTGGCCGTTTTGAATTTGAAGCAAGCCTTCACGAACTATGTGGCTTTGGTAATAGTGAAAATACTGGCGAAATATTTGAATTATTTGAAAAATTAGATATTTTAAAAAAATTAAAGTTAAAAGAAATAAATGAAACATTTCATGTTATGACTATTGATACTAATGAAGAATATACCATGCCAGTCGGAATTGAAAATTTTATTAATAAGATGGAAGAATACGTTCCTAATTCTAAAGAAAGTATGCAAAATTTTTTTGAACTTTGTCAAGAAAATGATGAAGCTTTAAAATATCTTAATGAAGCTAAAGGTCAAATTGATAGTGAAGTTTTAAAAAGTAAATATCCTCGTTTTATGGTCTTCGCTAGTTATTCTTTAGAAGAAGTTTTAAACGCTATTAAAATGCCTAAAAAAGCTCGAGAAATAATTAGTACTTATTGGACTTATTTAGGAAGTCCTGCTAATGAAATTAGTTTTGTTCATTATGCTAGCATGATTTATTCATATATTAAATTACATCCAGTTATTCCTACTAAAAAATCTCATGAAATTTCTTGTGCTCTTTATGAAGAATTTTTAAAATTAGGTGGCGAAGGAAAATTATTAACTACTGTTCAAAAAATAATTGTTGAAAATAATGAAGTTAAAGGAGTAGTAACTACTGATGATAAAACTTACTATGCTAAAATAATAATTTCTAATGCTTCTCCAAATTTAGTTTATGGTAAATTAATTAGTAAAGAAGATGTTCCATTAAAAGCAAGACAACTAACTAATGCTAGGACTTTAGGCGCTAGAGGTATATGCGTTTATTTAGGTTTAAATAAATCACCAGAAGAATTAGGCTTAAAAAATTATTCATATTTTATTTATCATACTTTAGATAGTAAAAAAGAATTTGAAAGAATGAAAAAATTAAAAAATGATAATATGGTAGGAGTAGTAATTAATAATGCCATTCCAAATGCTTCTCCTAAAGGGACAACAATTCTTTATCTAACTGGTTTAATTTTCTCAGATACTTTTTCTAATATAGTTACTAAAGATAATTATTTTGATTTAAAAGATGCTATAGCTGATAATTTTATTGAAGTTTTTGAAAAAACAACAAAAATTAAAATTAAAGATGCTATTGAAGAAATTGAAGTTGCAACACCTCTAACTTTTGCTAGATATACGAATCATCCAGATGGTGTAATATATGGTTATCAAGCTAGAAAAAGTGATAATCTATTACCAAGATTGATGAATCAAAATAATGAAGATTATATTAAAGGCCTATACTTTGCTGGTGGATTTGCCAGTCGTCTATCAGGATATTCTTCAAGTTATAAATCAGGAGAAATGGCTGCTTTAAAAGCTTTAGCTAAAAAGGAGGTAAATGATGAAATTTAAAATTGGAACCAGTGAAAAATTAGACATGCTAAAATTTAAAAATTTAGGTCAAGAAAGAGAAAAAATTATTAAATCATCATATACTGATAATGTAAAATTTGATTATAAACTAAATAATTTAGTTAAAATAATTCATCCCAAAGAAATTAAAGTAACTGTTACAAATATCATCAATGAAACTTTAGAAACTAAAACTTTTGAATTAAAGCCCTTAAATGGTACTTTACCTAATTTTAAAGCTGGCCAATATATCGTTCTAGATATTATGAAAAATGGTCATATATATAAAAGAAGTTATTCAATTTCTAGTTCACCTAAAGATTTATCAAGTTATCAAATTACAGTAAAAAAAGTTCGTAATGGGCTTGTTTCTAATTATTTATTAAATAATGTTAAAGTTGGAATGGAATTTACTATTCATGGTCCTTTTGGTAATTTTACTTATAATAGATTAAGAGATAAATACGATGTTTTAGCGCTTGTTGGGGGAAGTGGTATCACTCCAATTATGTCTTTGGCTCGGGCAATTAATGATAATCTTGAAGATTTAAATTTAACAATTATTTATGGTGATCATGAAGAAAAAGATTTAATCTTTAAAAAAGAATTAGATGAATTAGCTAAGAAAAATGACAATATAAAAGTTAGATATCTTTTAAGTGATGAACACAGTAGTGTATATGATACTGGTTTAATAAGCAAGGATACTATCAGTGAATATGAAATAGGTAAATATTCTTATTTCGTTTGTGGTCCAATTCATTTTTATCATCATTTAAATGAAATATTTAAAGAATTAGATATTCCTAATAAACTTATTAGACACGATATTTTTAAAGAAAATGAAGTTTTAAAACATATTAAACATAATTTAACAGTTTTAACAAATGACGAAAAAATAACTTTATCATGTTATGAAGATGAACCAATTCTTCAAGCTTTAGAAGAAGCTGATATTGATGCTCCTAGAAAATGTTTAGTAGGAGAATGTGGCTTTTGCCGAAGTAAACTAATTGAAGGAAAAATAAGAACGGATGAAACAAGATTAAGAGAAGCAGATAAAGATTATAATTATATTCATCCCTGTGTTAGTTATCCACTTAGTGATATAACCATTAAATTATGTAAATAACTTATCAAAAATTTTTGAATACTATAAAAGTGTAATAATTAATTACTAAAAAATGTAGTTAATTATTACACTTTTTTTAATGCAATTTTTTATCATCAGTTCTTCCAAGAACCCAATCAACAGAATAATTACTATATTTGCATAGTTCAATTAAAAAAGAACTTAAAATAAGAAATTTACCATTTTCATAATTACTAATTGCGGAAGAAGAAGTATTAAATTTAGAAGCTAATTCTCGCATAGTTAATTTTAATGATTTTCTAATTTCTTTTAATCTTGTAGAGACAATATTTAAATCAATACTTTTAGTATTTTTGATTATAATTTTTTGACTTGATAATCCAATCATATAATCAATATTTATTTCAAAATAATTTGCTAATTGATTTAATCTTTTAGTAGGAATAGATAATTTATTATTTTCCCATTCAGAATATACTGATTCTACTACACCAAGAACTTTAGCAATATCTTTTTTCTTTAAATTACGTTCAATTCTTAAATTTTCTAATCTTTCATGTATCATAAAAAATAACCGTCCTTGACTTAATTATCCTATTAAATTTTATGTTGTTTAAAAAACTTCGGTACATTTGAACAAAAGAATAGCAGTTGTAAAAGAAGTTCTTTCCGTCTTGTCCTAGCATTTTAAAACATTGCAATTTTTTCAATGTTTTTGTATAGATAAAATTTGACTCAATAAGCAACGTTTGCTATAATGATATTGGATACAAACTGAAATAAATCAGGTGTTTTCCCTTTCTATTATCAACAGATAAAAGAAAGGTGGTGGTAAATTATGACAAAGAGAGAATTATCTCAATTTATTATAATACTACTATTATTTTTTATAATAATTACATTATTATATAAATGACAAAAACATCTGATTTCAACAAAAGTTGATTTCAGATGTTCCTCTAAAATATAGGGAATACATCTGATAATGACGATTTCAGAATGTATCCTTTTTTTATTGTATGAAGTTTCCTTCATCTGTATACATAGTAACATAAAAACAGAAAAAAAGCAAATCAACTTGACCT
>CANQZD010000018.1 GCA_947628275.1 uncultured Bacilli bacterium
AGGTCAAGTTGATTTGCTTTTTTTCTGTTTTTATGTTACTATGTATACAGATGAAGGAAACTTCATACAATAAAAAAGGATACATCCTGAAATCTGCTTTATCAGATGTATTCCCATTTTTGATGTGAAACATCTGAAATCAACATTTCAGATGTTTTATCTTATAACTTCATAAGTTGTACCTTCTCTACTATCTTTCAAAATTATTCCTTCAGCTAATAAATCATCTCTTATTTTATCAGCTAAATTATAATCTTTATTTTTTTTAGCTTCATTTCTTTCTTCTATTTTAGCTAATATTTTCTTTTTTAAATTTTCATCAATATCTTCTTTTATTAATAAATTCAAAGATAATACCTTATCCCAATTTTTAATAAGTTCAATTTTAGTACTATTATTTACATCACTTTTTAATAAATCATATATTAAAGTTATAGTATTAGGAATATTTAAATCATCTTCTAAATAATTTTTAAACTTATCATCCCATTTATTAAACTCATCAATATTTACTTGACCATCTTCTTGTAAACTTTGAATTTTATTTTTTAATTTATTATACGCATTAGTTGCATTTTCTAAATTACTATAACTAAAAACAATTTGTTTACGATAATGACTATTTAAACACATAAAACGATACGCTAAAGGAGAATAACCTTTTTCTTTTAACAACGATACTGTTAAAGTAGCTCCTTTACTTTTACTCATTTTACCAGTTTCATCCATTAAATGTTCATTATGAAACCAATACTTACACCATTCATGACCTAAATAAGCTTCACTTTGAGCAATTTCATTAGTATGATGAGGAAAAATGTTATCAACACCACCACCATGAATATCTAAATATTCACCACAGTAATGCATACTTATTCCAGAACACTCAATATGCCACCCAGGATATCCAACTCCAAAAGGTGAATCCCATTTTAAATCTTGTTCATCAAACTTTGATTTCGTAAACCATAAAGCAAAATCCCCTTGATTACGCTTATTATCATCAAAAGAAACTCCATCCCGAACTCCAACAACCATCTCATCTATTTTATGATTTGTTAGTTTATAATAATCATCTAATTTAGAAATATCAAAATAAACATTTCCCCCACTTTGATAAGCATACCCAGTATCCAACAATTTAGTAATAATTTTAATATAATCATCTATATACTCAGTAGCAGGAGCTACTACATCTGGAACACGATTATTTAATAATTCAAAATCTTTAAAAAATTGTTCAGTATAATATTTAGCAATTTCCATAACAGTTTGATGCTTTTCTTTAGCACTTTTAACCATCTTATCTTCCCCAGAATCAGAATCACTAGTTAAATGTCCAACATCAGTTATATTCATTACTCTTAAAACATCATATCCTAAATATCTTAATGTTTTATCTAAAATATCATGCCCAATATAATTACGCATATTCCCTATATGTTGATCATGATAAACAGTTGGCCCACAAGTATAAAATTTAACTTTCCCTTTTTCATAAGGAACAAATTCTTCTATTTTTCTGCTTAAAGTATTATATAATTTCATGATAATCACTCGCTTCTATAATTATTTTAGCAAAACATTCTATTAAAGTCCATTAAACTTTATGTAAAAAAACTGTTCTTAAAATAACTTTAAAAACAGTTTATAAGTTTCTAATGCTTTGACCAAAAGAAAACATAATTTGTAATATTTTATATTAGACGTCTTTAAATATTACAGTTTTATTCTACTATAAATATTCTAAGATGCCAATATTTTTTTCTAACTTACTAACTAAATCTTCTTGATCATATTTAATGAATATTTCTTCAAAATTACTTGGATCCATTAAAAATAATTCATAATAAGCTTCAAATATTTCTTTATAATTACTAACTCCTAATTTAATTAAATATTCCATATTTAAACTTACTAATTTTTTATTATTATTTAAAGCTTTTAACATAGCATAAGGAATCTTTTTAGATAGTTCAGTAACATCAAAATCATACTTTTCCAAATAATCTAAACTAATCATATCAGTATAATTTTCCTCAAATTTTCTCAATGAACTAATCATATTTTCAGGATTACTTTGATATTCACTAACATCTTCAGGACTAATATTTTCCCAAAACTCCTCAACTAAATTACCAAAAGCCGCTAACTTAGCAATAATCATACTAGGAGTAATTCGATTAATAATAACAAAATTAGCTATATCAAATTTTTCATCAACAACACTATCATTCAAAAAAATCATTAATTTTTGAGTATCAGTTAAAGATGAACCAAGAGCTTCTTCCAAAAGCGTAACTGTTTTATTATAATAATTCATTACTATTACCTCCTAATATGCCATAAGTGGGACGTTTCTTGGATTCATACCACTTGCCTCAATAGTTTTAACAACACCATTTAATTCATCTAAATTATACTTAACTAAAACAGCAGGATTTAAATAAATATCTATTGCTTCTTTACCAACTTTAGCTAAAAGTTGTATCTTAGCTCCCAAATCTTTATCATATAACATTGCAACATGACTCATAAAAATATCTTTATCAATCTTTTTATCTTCCATAAGCTTAACATTGTTTATAACAATATCTTTATCAAAATTATTAACTAACTCATTAATCTCATCACTAGTAAAATCTAAATAATCAATGCCAACACTCTTTAAAGTATCAACAACATCTGTCTTTATATCTTTAGAAGATGATACCTCAACAACAGCAGGTTCTTCTTCACTCATATTCTTAGCTTCTTGAATTACTTCTGAAATACTTTTTCCAGACTTATCTTTCATTTTTAACTTATCATTATATGCAAACAAGGCATCTTCAGGGAACATTAAGATTTTAGCAGCTTCTCTTTGTTCTTCTTCAGTAAAATGAAATTCAGCCAATAAACTTGTTATAGAATCTCTAGTAATATTAATTGTTCCAGATAAAGCCAATTCAATATATTCATTTAATTTTTCTTGATTAGCTAAAGCCGTATCTTTTCTAATACCAAGTTCTTCAATAGTAGTTATAGCTCGATTCATTTCATCTTCTACCTTAACAAGTTCTTCTTCACTTTCCTTAGTATTTTTTTCAACATTTTTAATTGTTTTAGGTAAATTTTCATTTAACTTTCTTAATAAGCCTTCTGGATCAAAATCTAAATTAAGACGTGTTAAAACAGTACTATAATCATTACGATTAATACCCATTAACATTTCTTTAAATTTTTCACCTTGTTCTTCTAATTCTTCTCTTTGTAATTTTAAATCTTCTATTTCTTTTTGTAAAATAGCCTTTTGTTCAGTAGTTTTTTCTTTAGTTTCCTCAGCAGCATTCTTTTGTTCATCCATTTCTTTTAAAATGCTACTATCTTCACCGCGTAAATTATAAAGTTTATCTAGTAAACTTTCTGTTCTAACAGCCATCTTAGTCACTCCCTTTTATTATGACTCAATTATAACAAAGGTTTTTTATTTTGTAAACAACAATTTGCCACAAAAAAAAAGCAACTAAATGCTTTTTTATTACTAATCAAGCTCTACAGAAATATTTCCAATAAGTTGTGCACCAATAGAAGTATTTTGAGCAGCTTTACCATTTACAAATTCAACAACAACAAAGTATTTAGCAGTAGTTGAGTCACTTGCATCAGCTGAAATTTTATCAGTAAAACTAAGAGTGCTTGC
This sequence comes from uncultured Bacilli bacterium, assembly GCA_947628275.1. Taxonomy (GTDB): domain Bacteria; phylum Bacillota_I; class Bacilli_A; order RF39; family UBA660; genus Ventrenecus. The sequence goes on from CANQZD010000018.1 coordinate 3,683, forward strand.
ACCAGTATTTAATTTTACTGATCCAACAGCTTTTCCTTTTGCATTTAATTTAGTACTACCAAAAGCTTCTTCATTTACAGTACAAGTTTCAAATAAATTTGTAGCACTAGCAGCACCAGCAGAAGATGAATGTGAACAGTTAAAATAATTTTCACCAATTGTAGATGAAAAGTCATCTTTTCTATAGATAGTTACTTGAATATCATCAGTAGCAAAATCATTTTGAGTAACATCATATTTAATTACAATATCACTTTCACTAGCTTTACTACCTTTTGAATTATCAGCAGTAACTTGTAAAGCGGCTACTTCTTTGTGACCAGGATATACATCAGTAGCAGTAAATTTTCCAGCAGCTTGATCAACATTAGCTACAACAAGTTCACTAGCAACAGAACCAGCAGTAACATTTGTTCCTCCTTGACCTGAATTTTCTTTTCTACTATCTGTAACTGTAGCTGTAAAGAAAGCAAATGTTGCTCCTACCATTGCTACTAATAATGTAGCAGCGCCAATAACTGTTAATAGTACCATATTTTTCTTTTCCATTTTTGTTCTCCTCTCTAGTATAAATAATATCAAAGTAAAAAATTCTTTTCAATATTTTTTCACATATTTTTCAAAATATTTTTTTTGGCTTTAAAAAAAGCCCTGATTTTAAGGCTTTTATAACCATTTAGAAATTGACATTTTTTGTCATTTTCTTAATTTCTTCATACTTATATTAGTAGCCAATGGCATTACAAAAGTTATTAAAACTCCAACCAACAAAGCTATATAACTATAAGTCATATCCATTTTAGCAAACAATACATTTGCTTTTAAAAAGTAATTTTCAAAAATTAAAAATCCAGTAAAACTAATTACAATTGCTAAAGCATAAGCAATTAACCCCTGCATTAATATTTCATCTTTCTTAACCCGATGAATATTTTTAATTATAAACATATATGTTCCAAAAAACATTGCTAAGCCTAATACAATTGTCAAAATCAAAACAATATTTATAATCTTATTTTTACTATCTTTATTTAATACTCCAATATTACTTATTTCATACCCATTTTCTTCTAAAATATTTTGAACTTTATCACTACTAACATTTTTATTAACAACTAAATAATAACTTTTATCTTTAAAATCATCTTGATAATATTTTTCATTCAAATCACTTACTATATCATAATTAGTATAACAAACATCTCCATCATTATAAACTAATTCACTATCATATAAACCAATTAATTTTATTTTATCAACTTGACCATTAAAACTTAATTCAATTTCAGACCCTATATATTGTTGTAAATCAAAATAATTAACATCATTATAATATATACTAGCATTTTGAGGTTTAAATTTATTAGAACATATCATATATTTTTCATTTTTATTATCAATTTTTACATCAGCCATTTTTTCTAAATCTTCTTTAGCCATTCCCTGAATATATATATTACTATCTAAACCATCTTCTAAAAAATGATTTTTAGCAACTAAACCATATTCTTGAGGTTCAACGACTTTTAATACTTCTTCATTACTCTCTAATCTTTTAATTTCATTAGCACTTAATTCTTTGCCTAATTCATAAGTTCTAAAATTTATATCATTATCTTGCCATTTTACCCAATCATGTTCAATTGAAATAACTGTTGAAATTCCCAACATCACAATCCCAGCCGTTATTGCTAATAAAATACAACTTTTCAAAGAATTTTTATTCTTAAAAACAAGATAATTTTGTTTCATTTTTTAACCTCCATTTTATCTTTTTATCACCTAAAGTATATCATAAAAGTCTATAATTTTGTATGGAATTTTATTATTTATCATAAAATATATTATTAAGCTAAGATATTTTTTGACAAATAAACTATTTTATATTAAAATATCTCTTGTATGGAGCCGTAGCCAAGTGGCTAAGGCGTGGGTCTGCAACACCCTGATCACCAGTTCGAATCTGGTCGGCTCCTCCAGTGACGTTTCTGTTCGAACTTTTCGGACATTCAAATATATTTCATCTCTAAATAGAGATGATTTTTTATTAAAGCAAAAAATCCCTAGGGGGTTAATAATTTTGTCATAAACAAAATGCATTAAAAAAAAATATTATAATAAAAATTAGTACTTCGATTTTTACACTATCATAAATATAATATAATTATAAAAAAAGCATTAGTTACATATACTATTATTGACAACTACCCAAAAAAATGGTAGGATTGTCATATAAGAACTCTGTTCAATCCGAAGCTTCACGTTTAGTACGCGAAAGGTTTATGTAGGAGGAATGGAGTTTTTATTTTGATTTTTTAGTTAGTGTAGAATCAAAAACACTATTTTTTGATTTAAAACACCAGTGTCTATAGGAATCCTTCCAATTATTAGCAAAGTCATCACGACTACTAGTAGAAACTCCAATATTAAAATTGGGATATATAGTTTTAATATTTTCCAATATCTTTTTATATAACTTTTCTTTAGCAATAGTTCTTTTACCACGTTTATTGCTATTTGGAAGTTTTTCTTTATTCATATTATTTAATTTAAAATTCATTGCTCCCAATATTATATCCATACACTGCAATATTACATGATTTTTAGAATTCACTTCTGCTATATCTTCATTATAAATATGAACATTATTAATGCAAAAAAAATCATTAAGTGCATAAATGTAACCTTTAAATTCTTTATTTTTCTTTTTAGTATCAGGTAATTTATCAAAATATAATTTTAATACTATTTGATCTTTTTCTCTTGGATTACAATAATCTATCCCAAAGGCATGTTTAATAAATTGATAATATAAAAGGAAATATTCTTTTTCTTCATGTTCTCTAGTTAAGTTTTGAGGTACCTGTGCATTTTGCCTGAACATTATTCTTATTTTTATCTTATTAGATTTAACGAATTCGAAAAAATAATTAATCAAATCCAAATATTTATCTAAATATTGTTCAGTAACTTTAGTCCATTTTACTTCTTGAAATAATCCTAATTCTTCTTTTTTGATATTAAGCTTATTGCTTATCTTTTCAAGTTCAGTATAATTAAGTAGCGCACCTCCATAGAAATTACTAAAATATTTACCTTTTCTATATGATTCATCTGCATAAATTAAATATTGTTTTTTCATTATATATCACCACTAGAAAACATTTTACCATATCTTATTTTACTTTAAAATAAATTGCGAAAAATTCTTAATACTTTAATAGAAAACATTTAACAAAAATAAAGTGGAAAATTATATAAATTTTTTCGTTATGAGTAAAAGTTGTAGATATCTTCCACAACCGCTCCATTAGTAAATCTGTTCGAACTTTTCAGACATTCAAATATATTTCATCTCTAAATAGAGATGATTTTTTATAACAATAAAATAAGCTACGTCCAAAAAAGCAATAGAAACAACTATGTTCTAAATTTGAATACCAATATTTTACATCAAAACATTTTGAATAATCAGTTCCACAACTCATACTAATTGTACTTATTCTTTGCATTTCATAAGGATTTATAATCCAATAACCACTCAGGAAATATAGGAGATAAAATTTTAAAATAATCTTTAATTTTTCTATTTAATGTATCAAAATAATTCATCTTAATTCGCCCATCAAAAAATCTATTTTTTTCTAGAATTTAATTGTTCTAAAAATTTATCATTTAACTCTTTATTTGTTAGTATTGAATCACTATCATAATTATTCAATACTGAATAAAATCTATCTTGTATTTCTATTTTTTTAGTTTCTAAATTTTCAGAACTTATATTTTCTTGTTTTAATTTTTCATTTAAAGAATCGTAAAACCACATCATTCCTATTTCTTCTAAAAGTTTTATTTGTTTATCTGAAAGTATACTTTTGCCTTTTCCTCTATAAGATTTTCTTTGGTCTGCAATCCAAGCTCCCAACGCAACTCCTGATTTATCTAATTCATAGCCATTTATAGTTTTAAAACTAGAAGGTATTTCTAAATTACCATGATGTTCATAGTATTTTTTAGCTAAATTATATTTTTCCATCCATTGAGGAAGTTTATCTAATTTGGCCCAACGCATCCCAATATCATCTAGTAACTTTATCCGTTCATCAGTCATTAATTTATCATTGTATCTGCCTCTTTGAGTTTGAAGCCATATTCCTAAAGCAACTCCCGCCTCATCAAAATCATAACCATTAATCGTCTTAAATTTTGCTGGTATTTCTATGTCACCTTTATGTTCATAATATGCCTTAGCTAAGTTATACATTTTAAGCCAACGATAATCTAATATATCAAATACACAACCAATTTGTTTTAATTTTTCTATTTTATCTTCTGTTAATAAGTTTCTTGTTCCTTTACCTGCATAAGCTTGTCTTTGACCAAGAAGCCATGTACCAAGTCTAATTCCCTTTTCATCAAAGTCATAACCATTTATAGTTCTAAAACTAGAAGGTATTTCTAAATTGCCATAATGTTCATAGTATTTTTTAGCTAAATCATATCTTTCTTCCCAAAGATCAACCATTTCAAAATTAATTCCAATTTTTTTTAATAATCGCGCTCGATTTTCATCAATACCATGGCCTTCTTTTCCATTATATAATCTTTTTTGGGTCCAAATCCAACTTCCTAACGCTATACCATTTTCATCAAAATCATAACCATTTATAGTTTTAAACTTATAAGGTACTTCTAAATTACCATAATGTTCATAATATGCTTTAGCTAAATTATATTTATCTTCCCATGTCATTGTTATTCTATCCATTACATATCTTAACATTTCAAATAAATCTTGATTTTCAATTTCAATATCAAAAGAAGCATCAGTAATTTTTATTTCCCTACAATCCCCTAAACCACTTGTTTGAATACTTTTAATTCTATCTTTCAAATTATTTTCAAGTTGCTTAATAAATTCATAATTATTTGTTAAATCAATTACTACAGGTGCAATTAATTTTTCAATTAATTCTTCTTTAGTTGAATTTTCTTTAATAGGAATATCTCTTGCATTACACATTTCTCTTAATTCTATGATAGAATGATTTTCTAATTCATCAAACATCTCTTTAGTATTTCCTCGAACAGCTAAAGCTCTACCAAGTTGTTCAAAATAAACTATGTCTGATGTTGTTCCTCTACCCATAATAACTCCATCTATATTTGGAGCATGAATCCCTTCATTATATTGATTAATGGCAAACATTACTCTAAGTTTATTATCTACTACTTCTCCATCTAAATTAACATCTCGATAAAAAGCATCACGATTTTTCTTACCAACTTCACCCATATCACTAGTTGAAGTATAAAATACTATATCTTCTTCAGCAACAAATTGTTTAAACCATAAAAGAGCTTGTTTTTTTATAGTTGCAATATCATTAGTTCCTTCTTCAACACAAGGTGGACAAAAATAAATATATTTACCATTTGGTTTAATTGATTTTTTTAAAATATTTGGAATACTCGGTGCTTCATGAATTCTCTTTTTAATATCATTTAGGATTTTCATATATTCTTGATATTCTTTAGAAGTAGCATTTAATTTTTGCACCTTTTCTTCTATTTTACTTTCCATTCCAATTAAATTAGTATAAGCAGTTTTATAAATGGGTTTAGGTAAAACACCATCAATCATTGCATCACATAAATCATATCTACTTACAATTTTACCTGAAAATAATTCTTCAGTATCAGGATTAGCCATATCTCTTTCATAAGCTGTTCCTCTATCTCTAACTGTATAAGCTGTCATCCCAAACACTTTCATTTTAGGATGAGTTTTTATCATTGTCTTAATTCTTTCACCCCATATAGGCGCGCCTATATGATGAAATTCATCTAAAACTAATATATCACAACTAATACTTTCTATCTCTTTTCTATCTAAAGGTATAAAACTATGATATGTTCTAAATTCTAAATTAGAAAAATCTCTTTTTAAATTTAAATTTGGATTATCTAAAATTATTTTATTAATGTGTTCAATAATTCCATTTGCTGGTACAACATAAACTATTTTTTTATCTTTATTATCATACGCAAGTTGTAAAGCATTATATGACTTACCAGTTCCTGTTGCATGTACAATTCCCACTACATCTTTTCCAGATGAAAATGCCTGTCTTATTTTTTGATAACTAAGAGCATTATGATTATATAAACCAACTGTTTGAAACTCATTATTATTCACTATCATCACCTTCATAAATTTCAATATCAACAAAATGTTTACCTGATATATCTTGTTCAGTAATTAAAACCATATCATTTTTCATTATTTTAGCATTAACTTCATTAGCTTCTAATACAAAATCTTTCAATCCCTTATCAGTCATTATTTTAAACAAAATCTTTGTTCTATCCATAACATCTACTAAACTTTGATTTTGATATTCACTAGGAATAACTACTTCCATTATCTTTCCAATTGTTTTAACCATTATTCTTCCTTCTTTTCACAATTATTAAATTCATTATACTATAATTATTAATAATTTTCCTAATATAAATTTATAACTTTAAAATAATAAAAATATTGCTAATTTTTTTATTATTGTTTATACTGTTATCAGGTGAAATCGTGAAAAAAATAACTAATATAATTTTAATTCTATTAAAAAACTTATTAATTTTATGGTTACCAATTTTATTAATTGAGGAAACATCTTTAATTAAGTTTATCCATGATGAAGGAATTGTTATATTTTCTGTTATTATTAGTATTATTTGTTTAATAATCTATATTAAAAATTATAAAAATAATAAAGCTAACATAAACTGTTATTTATATAATATAATTAATACTATACTATTAATAATTTCTAACATAGCTTTAGGATATTGCTTTTTTTCTTTAATTGATTTAAACATCTTTCATCAATGTCTAGGAACTGGTTGGAGCTGTTTTTTATTCGGAATAGAATATATAATTATTGGTTTTATATATGCCATTATATCAATCATAATATTAATAATCTGGTTACTAATAAAATTAATTAAATATTTAACCAAAAAATAACATCTTTTTTAGATGTTATTTTACTAAGAATCTTTAATATTCATAACATAATACTTTCCATGCATTGATACAATTACATCAATCTTATCAGCATTTTCAACATTACTATCAACTGCTAACAACCACATATCACTTAATTCACTAGGTGTTAAACTTGAAACAGCATAACTTTTAGTTTCTCCTTTTTTTCTTGCTCGAACAATAATAAAATCATTAATAAAACTATTAACATTCTTTTTAGTCTGATAATAATAACTAGTTTTATCAAGTTGAAAATAAACATTTAAAGCTAAAATTCTTTTATCAGAACCATATTTAGTTGGATCAATATTGATTGATCTAGTAACCATTTGACATACTCCATTACTAGAACATTTATTATATTGATAATCATAACTATTAACAAAATTATAACTTTTAATCTGTAATTCCGTAACTTTTAATCTAGTATCTGATAAATTTAATATTTTACCCAATTCATACTTTCTAACATCATTTTTATCAATTAAAGTTTCATAATTTAATTTAATACTTTTATAAATAGGAGTAAGTCCCATAATCGTATTTTCTAAAGACTCTAAAATTTTTAAATCATAATGAATATTAGGATTAGTAACCTCATAAACCAAAACGTATACTCCTTCACTATTACCACTAATAACTGTATCTCTAGTATAAGCAATTCCTAAATCAGTAAACAAAGTTCCTTTATCTAAAGTAGGAATTATATACTTATCATTTTCCGTAATTTTAAAATTTTCATAATCTAATCTAGCCCCATCTTTATTACTATTTTTAATATTTAAAGCAACAGCTAAATAATATTTATCTTTACTAATCGTTCGTCCATTAATATACATATTAGTTAAGACACTATCAACAACTTTAATTGATAACCCATTATGATTCATAAATTGTTGTTCACCATAAGATTTATGATAAACCCCAAAATTCATATACAATACTAAAGCAACCCCAGCAATCAAAAAAATAAGTAAAAAAACAAAAGCAATTTTATTTTCTAAAAAATAATATCTAAATTCCCTTATAAAACGTCTAAAACCTCTTTGATATTTATAACTATTCTTCCCAAAAGTTAACTCAAATTCTTCACTATCTAAATCAGTAATTTCTAATTCCCTAGCATCAGTTTCAAAATCAAATTTTTTAATATCAAAGCCAATACCTCTTAACAAAGCATATGAAAAGAAAAATATCTGTGGAATATATATTGCAAAAGAAACATCTCTAAAAGCCCGCACTGCCTGCGTTGAAAAAGTCCCTTTTTCTATAACATTTAAAGTATTATTAGTAACAATTACACATATCAGCATTAAAAAATAAAAAATAATTATTCCTAAATATAACTTTGAACTTTTTTCTTTTTGTTTCATTAACAAAAAAACTGCAACACATATTAATAATATAATTACTAATACAGCATATATCCAAAAATGAAGATAATTACTAGCAATATTTAATTCATTAGTTGTATAACCTGCATTAACATACTCTGTAAAAAATTTATTAATATTACCAGTTTGAAACAACAAATATAAAAACAAAGCGCTTAAAACAAGATGGATTAATTTAAAATGTTTAATCAAAAAAGCATACGGTTTCTTTAGTATCAAATCAATCCCTCCTCTTTTACTAATATAAATATACCATACTCCCTAAAAAAATGCTATTAAAAAAAAGCACTTGTCATGATGCCAATCACCAATCAAAATGCTATTTTAAATGTACTAATATCTGACCATCAGCTAAATAAATAGTTTTATTATCCTTTAACATATTATCAACATTAGTTTTAAACATTGCCGCAACAGTATTTATTGTATCACCTTCCTTAGTAATATAATAACTATAATTACTCTTAGGAATTAATATTTCTTGATTAGGATAAATATAATCTTCCATATCCAAACCATTCATACTAGCTAATAACATTGGATTTATATTATATTTTCTAGCAATCTTATATAACGTATCACCGGTTTCAATTGTATAAGTATTATAATAATTTGGATCACTAACCGGAACTTTTATCTGACTACCTTCCCTTACCATTTTTTCATCACTAATATTATTTAATTTCATAACTTCACTTTTATCCAAGCCAAACATTTTACATACCATATCCAAACTTTCACCATCTTCTAAAATATAATGATTATACATCTTTATCACTCCTAGTATAAAATATGTAACTTAAAAAAATATGGTACAAATATCTAAAAAATAAAAATCGTATTTTGATTATTAAAATTCCACTCAAACTTACTTAATAACTTTATCTCTCCATTACCAAAAGAATATTCATACAATACATCATCAACTAAATAATAAACACTCTCATTAGTCTTTCTTATTATTTTTACATCAGCATTTTTAATCTTAACAGTTTTATCCATAATTATAGCTTTTAACCCATTTTCATTAACAAAATCCATAGCTTTTAACCCTTTAAATTCTTTTTTTTCTATTATTTTATTTAAACTAAGCTTTTGCCATTCATTATCATAAAATAAACCCTTTTTACTAAGTGTTCCAACATTAGTCATTTTCTTCTTAGCAACATCAATTTTCCATTCAACATTCTCATGCTTATCCAAAAGATATATTTCATTACCAATAATTCCTAAAACCATACTATCAAAATAAACATCTTTACTTAAATCCCAAGAAGATACCTTTCCATTTAAAGCATTAATAATATATACTTTATTAAAATAATAATTAGTATTATAATCAGGAACCAAAAGATAATCATCAGTTTGCACAATTAACTTAGGATTATATACATCTTTATCAAATAACTCAATTTTCGTATTACTAGTAGTATTTAAATAATCAAAACCTCGATAATTCCAAATATAATAATTATGATAGAAATAATTATATATTGTAATATCATTATAATTTACTTCATCTGAATAACTAATACTTGGCCAAAATGAAAAATTTTCTTTCATTTTATCACTTACTAATAAATAAGCAATTTGTTCATTTTTATCTCGACATAACGGATAAAAATTAATTTCATTACTTTTAACCAATAAACATGTTTCATCATCATTTGCTAAAACATCAATTTTCTTAACTAATTTTCTTTTCCAAGAATAATCCTTGGTAAGTGCAAAAACATAATCTTCATCATTATAAATAAATTGATAAACATAACTTTTCAAATTCTTATCATATTTTTCTTTAACAAGTACATCATTAATCTTATATTCTTTTATATAACTCTTAATTTTAAAAAAATTATACCCCCAAATAAAACCTATAACTATTACAATACATAAAAGATAAAATCTTCTTCTTAACTTAATTTGTTTCATATCTATTATAGCCATATTTTTTCTTTTCTTCCATCATAAACTCAGAAACAACAGTTTCAATATCTATCAAAGCATCTTTATCTAAATTAGTTAAAACAACAGTTTCTTTTACTGTATCAATTGTAACTTTTCCCCATAAAAGTCCTCTAAAAATTTGCATATCATTAAATAAATCTGGAGTTATTGAATTAAGACTATACCCAAATAAAACTCTTTTCTGACCAATTAAAATTCTTTTATTAGTCAATACCACAACTGCTGTTGTAAAAAAATCTAAAAAACTATCATTCTTTTGTCCAGCAAAAGCATATAAAACTTCTTCATCAGGATTTAAATGTTCTTCTACAATACTAGCATTTTGATATAACCGCCATGCTACCGTATGAGGATATTTATTTTTAAACTCCTTAACTTTTTCAAAACAAGTCATCTAAATCAACTCCTATTCATATTATAAAACAAAAAAGAAGAAAAATCTTCTTAAACTTTTTTCGTATTACCGGTAAATGTCCAGCCATCCAAATTTCTTGAAGCACTCCAAATAACTTCTTCACTAACTACATTACCAGCAATTTTAGTAGCCCGCATTGTTTCTGTATTAGTATACTTATAACAATAATTACTTGCTAGCTCATAACCACTTGGACATTTATAACCTTTAAATGTTGCTGTAGCTGCCGTAATACAACGGTCATTATCTAAAACAGCATCATCGTCATTACAATAGTAATAACCCTTTGTAACATTTTTCTTACGACATTTAGTATATGAACCACTTCCAACTTGTTCATAACCGCTTGGACAAGAATAAACATCTTTACCTTCCTTAACAGTTGCCGCTACAGTAGTTTTACATTTCTTATCAGCAGTTACAGTACTTCCAGCTTTACAATAATATACTTTTGAAGTATTTCTAGTCGCACTAATTGACTTTATACAAACATTATTAGATTTTGTATAACCACTTGGACAAGTACTAGAAGCCTTTGTAGCTACAGTTGCATCTTGATAACTAATACATTGATTTTTATTAGATAATGTTCCAGTTTTACAAGTATATTTAAAATAATTTTCATGATAATAACGACACTTACCATTACCAGCATAAACTCCTGAAACACATGTATAATCTTTTAATGATCTTGTATATTTCCGATAACGATATTTACCATTACTAGTTTTACCTAGATAAGTATATAAAACTTTTTCTGTATTTTCTTTAGCCGTTTTACTTTCAATAATACCATTATACTTCCATTCTGTATAATTAGGAGTAGCATTAATTGTAATATAACACATTTTCTTACTACTATCATAAGTACCAGCTTTACAAGAAACTGTAGGATTCGTAACAATCTTACAACGATTATCTTTCGTCAAAGTTCCCTTACTACACTTATAAGTAGCAGCTTTATTTACTAATGAAGTTTTAATAACACATTTATTATTTTCTAAAGTATAACCACTTGGACAACTATAAGTTATTTTATTCTTAGAATAAGGATTCTCTATTTTTTGACAAGTATTATTAACTAATGTATAACCACTTGGACAAGTATAAGTTGCTGCACTCTTACGAACAATAGCATCAGCATACTCATAATCTACTTCTTCCCTGTGATAACTAGCCTTTACATTCTTAGCAGGTTTAACATTATAAATTGGTACAGCACTAGCTTTTAAAACATTAACATTACTATAACATTTTGTTCCAACTAACGTAAAACCATCAGGACAATCATATGTAGCTTCAGCTTGAATAGTTCTTCGTAACTCATACATTGTTGTTTGACTAGCTTTTTCAATTACCGTACTACTAGTTTTTTCTGGTTCCTTAACTACCGTTTCGTTTTCTTTAACATTTCCACTAGCTTCCTTTTTTAAAGAACTATAATTCAAAGTATAATTTACAGTTTTACTTTTAGAACCACAAGTTAAATTAACATCTAAATTATATTTATTATCATTTATTTTAGTAACTGCAATAAAACTACTATCTTTATCACAACTAACTTTTTTAGAAATTTTCAATTCTTCAATCATATCAGAAGAAACCATATCATTCAAAGTAATATCAATTTCTTCATTTTCCTCAACAGGTCGATTCTCTTCTTCTTTAAAATATGTATATGCACTAGCCCTCATTAATTCAACATTTTTATTAAAAGTCTTATTTTCATTACTTTTTCTAATATTAGTAACTGCAAAAATTATTAAAAAAATAAAACCGATTAATATTAGTAGTTTAATACCAATTGATACCCAATCTAAATGAATACCAACTTTTTTATTAGTTTCTTCTACTTCAATAACCTCGGTTTCTTTAACTTGTTTCTTCTTCATAACTATCCCCCATTTAATTAACACATATAATACACTAAAGTACTAATCTTGTCAAGTTGTTGCATATTATTATATTTTGTGCTAAAATATTAGGTACATGGGGTAGCACATGGTATCGACAGCAACCACTAGATAAGATGGCAAGTAGTAGGCATACTTAAAATGCAACAAAAAAAATAAACGGAGAAAATAATATTTCCGCTTCTTTCGCTCCTGTAGCAGCCTAATTTAAGGTATAAGAAGGCTCTTATTTACTTTATCTTATGGGGTAAATATAGGGTTCATAAACATAAGATATATACTAATTTTTATTCTTAAGAATTAGTACGAATCATTTTAAGAATCGTATTAGTTTTTGGTGAGTTAGATCCGTAGCTAATATTAAATTTAATTCTAACTAAACTTGTAGATATTTTATCATAGAATTGTTTGGACAGGGGTTCAATTCCCCTCTACTCCACCAGGTAGATACCAAACTCGGACTTTTCTAGTTCGAGTTTTAAAATGTTTAAATTTATGCTATACTTTTATAAGCTGAATTGATATACTTGTCAATTTAGAAAACACACTTGCATATTGACAAACAATATGCGTGAAAACACCAAATTGTTTTAAATATTATCAAATAGTGATATAATAAGTGATAAAAATTATGGGAAGTGATTCTATGTACAAGTATTTTTCAGAATTAGAGAAATCAAGTAATTTTAAAACCTATTTACTTAGAGAACCTTTTGATAAAAATCAGGATTGTTCTATAAGAGAAATACCTTTTTCTATTGATTTTTTAAAACAATTAGAAACTTTATTTCCAAAATTAAATAAAATAGATA
>CANQZD010000019.1 GCA_947628275.1 uncultured Bacilli bacterium
TTGATTTTTTTGAGGGCGGACATTTTAACTTGTAAACGAATAACAAAAAGCGGACATTTTAACTTATAAGTCACATTCTTGACAAATCTTAGAATGTCAAAAAAGCAGATATAAATCTACTTTAAAGCTTATTAACTTGGAACAATTCAACTTCAACAGAAGTTTCTTGACCAAATAAATCAATATTAACAACTAAACGATTATTTTCTAAATCGATATTAGAAACTTCTCCAGACATTCCTTTAAATGGTCCATCAACAATTGAAACTTTATCACCTATAGCTATTTCAGATTCAATATCCATACGACTTAGACCCATATTGACTAATATACGATCAATTTCTTGAGGTAGTAGAGGAGTTGGCTTGGCACCTTTACCACTGGAACCAATAAAACCGGTTACTCCTGGAGTATTACGAACAATATACCAAGCTTCATCACTCATAATCATTTCTACTAAAACATAACCTGGAAACATCTTTTTCTTTTTTTCTTTTTTTACTCCATCTTTAACTTCAATTTCAGTTGTTTCAGGAACAATTACTCTAAAAATATAATCTTGAAAGCCCATAGATTCAGCTCTCATTAATAATTTTTCTTTAACACTTTCTTCATGTCCGCTGTAAGTATTAACTACATACCAAAGTTTTTCCATTATAACATCCCCTTTATTACTGATAAAACAAAACTAACTAATTCAAAAAAGGCAATCATTAAGATGACAATGATAATTGTCGCACAAGTATACTTGACAACCTCTTTTTTATTAGGGAAAACAACTTGTTTCATCTCACTTCTAACTTGTTTAAAATAACCATCTTTTTTAATTTTTTTAGCTTTCTTAGCTTTTTTTTCTTTAGTAACCTTTTTCATAATCCACCTCAATTTTCTTCAAATTAAAAAACACTTTCGTGTTTGTTAATGTTAATTTATCATATTAATTATTAAAAAACAAGTCTTAATGACTAAGATTTTTAAACTTTTCGTAATATTTTAAAACAGTTGCTTTATCAAAAGCTAGAAAACCATTTTTTTTAAGTTCAATTAAATTAGATAATTCAGTTTCAACTATTTTACTTAGTTGTTCACTATAATGAAGACGTTTTTTATGATACTTATATTCATTTCGATCTAAAACTTTAAAACTACCATCAGGAAAAACTCTTAAGTCTAAATCATAATCAATATATTTAATAGTTCGACCATCAATTATATAAGGAGTGGCAATATTACAATAATAAAATAAACCGGTATTTTTAAGTTGACCAATAATATTAAACCAATGATTTTTATAAAAGAAAAGTACTGCTGGTTCATTAGTTCGGTAGCTGCTTCCATCATGTTCCGTAAGTTTAGTTTTATCATTAGCCACGATAAGATAATCAGAACCTATTTCTAGAACGGTTGCTTCTTCACTAGTTTGTTCTAAATAACCGTTATGTTTATAACACTCGATTTTTAATTTATCTCCTATTTGTATCATAAAATCCTCGTTTCTATTAGTATTATACAAAATTTTTAGCTTTAGATAAAGAAAAAGAAGTTAATTTAATAACTCCAAGGCTTTTTTTAATTGGTTATCAACAAAACTACCATCTTCATTTTGAATATTTTCTACAGCATAATCTGGAAAAAGACCTACTTCATCAATACACTCTCCACTAGGTGTATACCATTTAGCAGTTGTATATTTGACCATACTACCATCTTCTAAAGTTTTAGTTTGTTGAACTTTACCCTTTCCAAAAGTTGCAGCTCCAACTAAAGTAGCTCCATAACTTTCTTTTAAAGCAGCGGCTAAAACTTCACTAGCACTGGCAGTAGAGCCATTTACTAAAACAACGATTTTATAATCACGTTTTTCATCAGTTTCATCTTTAACACTTTGTTTACGATTTTTTTCTTCTAAAGAATAGATTAATTTATTTTTTTCTAAAAAGATAGAAGCTATTTCACTGGCCCCTGATAAAAAACCACCAGTATCAGAACGTAAATCAATAATCAAAGAATCAATTCCTTCATTTTCAATTTCATTCAAAGCTTTTTTAAACTCTTCAGCAACTCGATATGTAAAAGAAGGTATTTCAATGTAACCAACTTTGGTATTATTATTAGTAATTACTTCCCGATTTAAAGGAGTATTTATTTCACTAGCAGTTACTTTTACTTCAAAGATTTCATCATCACGTTTAATTTCTAAAGTATTTTCCCCATTTCTATCAATTAAATTAGCTGCACTTTCATTAACTTCGATACCATTAATTTTTAGAATAATATCATTTTCTTTTAAATCAGCCTCTGCAGCTGGGGTATCAGGATAAACTTTATAAATACGATTATTATTGATAATGGAAATACCAATACCTTTATAAGTTCCTTTTAATTCTTCTTCTAAGCTAACTGTTTCATCTTTATTTAAATAAGTAGAATAATCTTCCCCTAGATAATCAATCATTGCTGCAATAGCTGAATCTATCATTTTGTTTTTATCAATATCTTCATAATAACTTTCATTTAAATTAGTATATACTTTTAAAAATTCTTTTAAGGCTTGATCATTACTAAGATTTACACCATCATTTTCTAATATATTATTATTATAAATAATTATTCCTGTTGTTATGCTAGTTGTTAAAGCTGTGATTATTATAACAATAATTATTTCTTTTATGCTTAAGCCAAGTTTTCCCTTCATGTTATCAGTCCTATTCTTCTTTAATCATAACGCATTTAAAGAAAAAAAGAAAGCTTTTTGATTATTTATCTAAACTTTCTTTATTCTTATTTAGTTATATTTACATCAACTTTTAATTCTTTAGCTATAGCATCAAAACCTTCTAAATATTTATTTATTTTACCATCTTTTATTAATAATAAGGTTCCATCTAACATCTTCAAATCTTTAATATTTGTTGCTTTAGGATTACTATTTTCTTGAACATAATAAGGTTTATTAAAAACAGTACTTAAATCTAAATAATATAATTTATTACCATTAGTATTAAAATTTTCATAATAATTTGTATAGTTACTAATTGCACTGGCATTAGAACCTTTAAAATCATATGCAATAACATAATAAGTTTTTTCTTTAGCAGTTAGTAAAGTACCAACACTTATAGAATTAGTACTTACTTCACCAGTTTGATAAGCGTAATCCTCAATATTAGGTTTAATTAATAACTTACTACATAAATATACTCCGGCAATAATAATAACTAAAATAATTAAAACGATAAAAAATTTTTTCATTTCTTTTTGTTCTTCTGTTTGATAATTGTATTTTCCTTTTTGCATTTAAATCACCTATTTAAATTATACAAAAAACAAGTAGGATTTGCAACTTACCTACTTTGTTTTTTTATTACTTTTTCTAATATTTCACAACGTTCTTTTTAATTTTTTTATAAATTCTTGTTGTAAAAAAGGTTTTGCAAATTGCTCTTCTAATGCTAAAACACTATCTTTATATCTAATATACGCTTTATCATAATTTTTTCGTTCTATTTGTTCAATACTATAATATACTATATTATCATAAATATATTTATAAATAATATCAGCATTTTCTGCCTTATCAATAGTTTCTACAATAATTGGAGCAACTTTATAATAATGTTCTATATCTTCCTTTGATACAAATTTATCCCTAAACCACCTTAAAACTTTTAATTCATAACAATTATCATCAAATTTTTCTTTCAAATATCTCATGCATGCAGAAGTTAAATAACAACCTCCTGAGCCAGAACTAGTATCACTTTTATCTGGTCCATGTGTAACAGAGTTCCAAGTTTCTTTATCATAATTTACATTAATATGTGCAGCATCGTGTGGTTTATCAACATCACTACCATAAAAACTAATATGATCATTTCCATTTTTATCAGTAGTTATTTTAATAGTTACATCCTTTTCATTAACATAGTTTCCATATTTATCTCTATTTTCCATTATCAACACCTCTTAATTTAATTTCGGATATTCTTAAAGACATAATAGCCTCAAACCATTGTAAAGCCCATTCTGCAAAATAAGATTTCAAACATTTAGTCTCCGTATCCAAATCTATTAAATCAAATTTTATATTTTGTAACTTTTGTTCTTCTATTGAAATTAAATTATCATTATTTAAATACAAAGCTAATATTTCATTAATTTCAACTAATACTTTTTCAAAATCATTTTTTTTATCTTTATAAATATTTAATTTAGTAGCTCCAGTAACATAGAATATCAAGTTTTTAAAAGCATATTCAATATTTTCTTTTGATGGATTTCCAACATTAAAATTTTCCATAATTTAAATATCCTTTCTTGAGTATTATATACTTATACTCTGTCATTTTGTTTTTTTATTACTTTTTCTAATATTTCACAACGTTCTTTAGAAGATTTACTACTATCTAATTTCTTTTCTATTATTTTTTCAATTGTATATTTTAATCGATAATTAGTAGATACTGGACAGCCATATATCTTTTTAGCTTCACTAGAAGTTATAATAGGTACTGTAATATTATTATTAACACTATAAATAAAAAGGGGATTTAAAGTATTAGGATTAATAACAATACCTAATGTATCAATTATGCCATTTTCACATAAAACTTCATTTACAATACATACATAAGAATCTTTATTTTGATTATTTTTTACTTCATAAATATCTATTATTGAATCTAATTCTAATTTTTGACCATTTAAAATATTATAGACTGTATCTTTACCAGGATTTAATAACACCCATATTTTATTATTACAACAAGACTTTGCCCCAATATTATGTTTAGAATAAATGACATTAAAATTGCCATTATTATTTTTCTTATAATGAAGGAATAATTTTGAACTATTAAATACTATATTTTCTTTATCAACAGTTATTTGATCACGATTTCTATCAACTATTTCAGGTTCTATTATCATAACTTTCCTCTTTTCTTGGGTTTATTCTAACATAATAAAACAAAAAAGAGAAGATTATTTCTCTTTACTAACAGTTACATCTTCACCTCTAATACTTTTACCAATCGCAATTAATTCATTAGTAGTTAAATCATTACCTGCTAAATAATAACTTACATCATCCTTTGTCCACGCTAAACTATTTGCCCCTAAAGCTCCATAAGTATCATTAACAATCATCGGATCACCATATACTGGAATTATTTCAAAATCTTCTGAAACACTAGCTTTTTCTTCCACTAGAACAAAGTTTCTATCACCACCAAATGTTAAAATTATACGATTACCATTATCAGTATTTACTTTATCAGAAGTTGATAAGTATGTATTACTAGGAATATATAATGGATACATAATATTTTCTAATAAACCAGTTTCTTTATCACAGCTATCACCTTCACATTTAGCTTTTTGTTCATTACAAGAGCTTTTAGTACAAGTTGTCTTACTTGAATCATTATTTTCTTTTGGTTCTTCTTTAATATATTCTTCTAGTTTAAAATCATCTTCACTTAAAGTAGCATTATAATCAATAGCTGTAAAAGTTACTTTCATTTTTAAAGTATCTTTTTCATCATATATTTCATTTTTCTTTAAATTTCCATCTTTATCTAATGTTACTTTTTGATATTTTAATTCAGGATTATTAGGATAATTAACACTAGACTTTATAACATAATTATCATCTATTTCTTCTAAACTACTATTTTGATCATTTTTTAAATCTGTAATTATAGCTTTTAATAAATAACTTTGACTAGAATTATCAGGCCATTCACTTTGAAATTTAAAACTTTTATTTAAACTTGGTGTTATAACATATACTGCATCAAGATTTCTTAATAAGACTTGTTCATGATTATTAGTTTGATTAACCATTACAACTTTATAAAAATTTTCTTTCATAAAATCGGCTTCAATACTATAAGTAAACGTTTCTTCATCATCATAGATTTCCATATTACCTTTTAAACTATAACTTTTGGTGTTATTAACTTTATTAGCAAAATCATTAATAATATTTTTAGATTTATTTTTACTACAACCAGTTAAACAAAGAAACATTATCAATAATAAGATTATACTTTTTTTCATTTAAACACACTCTTTTCTAATTAACTATATTTATAAATTATTAAAATATGAACGTATAAATTAAAAAAGATGGGATATACTAGGTTTAGTAAGGAGAGTGTTTATGGAAGCTATCTATAAGATATGTTTATTCTTTACAATATTAGGAGCCTTAAATTGGGGACTAATTGGATTATTTGATTTTAATTTAGTAACAACAATTTTTGAAGAAGGCTCAATTATTGTAAAAATCATCTATATTTTAATAGGTTTATGTGGACTTATTGATATTGGGATGTTTTTTAATCATTTAGAAACCCATGAATAAGATTGGCTTGAAGAAGTCAATTTTTTTATGATATCCCTTGTTTTTTAAAAATTTTGCTTTATAATATTTTAAATCGAAGGGGGAAATATAAATGGTAAATATTAACGATGATTTAATTGTTGATAACTATTTAGAAGCATACTTTAATTATATTAATCAATTTAAGACTTTAACTAAAGAAGAACTTAAGATTTTATTTCAAAATAAAGACTACGAAACTATTTATAATCATAATTTGAGATTAGTTCCATTTCTAGCTAAAAAATTTATTAAAAATAAAGGTACTTTATCAATTATGGATTTAATTCAAGAAGGTAATATTGGTTTAAGAGAAGCTATATATAAATATGATTATAAGTTAGGCAATGCTTTTTCAACTTATACGGCTTATTGGATAAGTCAAAAAATGAGTCTAGCTATTGCTAGAAATTCTAGAATAATAAATCTATCTTATGATATGCATTTTAAATATGTCAAATATAAAAAAGCCTTAAATAATTTTCTTCTAACTAATGGTCGAAATCCTAATATTGAAGAACTTGCTAAGGAATTACAAATGAGTATTGGGGAAGTAAAAAATATTATGAATAGTGAAAAAGAAATTTATAGTTTAGATGAACCATTAAATTATAATGGCGAGGAAATAAATAAAAGCGAATTAAAAACTCAAGATAATTTAGAAGAAGATATTTTAAATAAAGTAGAACTACAAGAAATTATTAAAATGGCCAAAATTAATAAAAAAGATTTAGAAATATTAGTAGGTTTTTATTGTCAAGAAATATCAGCTAAAGATTTAGGTGATAAATATAAGTGCACAAGACAAAATATTGAAGATAGTTTAAAAAGAAATATCCAAAAATTAAAAGATGCAACCAAGGAAGTTAATAAACCCCAAGTAAATAAATTAAGTGAAATTAATATTACTGATTTTTATCAATATTTAAAAACTAGGTCAATTAAAAAACTTCAAGACTTTTTTAAAAACTTTTCTTATGAATTAATTAGTACGTTATTTACTTATGCACAATTAAGTCATGAAGAATGGCAAGTTTTAGATAAATTATTGGGTATTAATAGCTTAGTAGTTTATAGCATTGATGAAATTGCCATAATGTTTAATTATGATAGAGAAAAAATCCAAGATTTAATTAAACAAAGTTGTCAAAAATTAATGTCTTTAATTAAGGTTTTATATCCACAATATACTCAAAAAAGAATCAAAAAAATTCAGTTATAATTAACTGTTTTTTTGTTATATTTATTAATTAAATTTTCTAAATTACGAAGACCATATTTAGTAATATCAGTAGAATTTAATAAATCAATAGCCTTTATTTGAGGATTTTTTAAATGCTTTTCAATATATTTTAAAGCAACTTCTTCACTAATTGGATTAAACGCTAAAACGGCATCTATTCTACCAAGCAATTCTTTAGACAAAACATTTTCTAAAGCATCATTTTGACAACTATTAAAACCAATTTTTTCAGCAATTCTAATATTACTAGTCATAAAAATATAAGTATGATCAAAGCGAATTTTATTACCAAGACTATCAGTGATAAATCCTTCATCTAAAATTTGAAGTAAAAGATTTAAAACTTTAGGATGAGCTTTTTCAATTTCATCAAATAAAACAGTCGAATAAGGATGATCAATTAAGCTTTGAAAAACATAACTTTTATTATAACCTACATAACCACTTGGCGCACCAATCAAACGATTAATACTTTCTTCTAAATGATATTCACTCATATCAATTCTAATTAAATTAGTCTTTAGAGTTTCACTAATAATTTTAACACTTTTCGTTTTACCAACTCCACTACCACCAACAAGTAAAAAGCTAATATTTTTTTGATTACTATTTTCTAAAGTATCTAGTAATTTATTTAAAATATCATCTTGACCATAAATATTAGAAAATAAGTTAGTTCTTAATTTTGAAAATAAGTTTTTTTGATTATTAGTTAATGGCATATTGGTTTTCTTTTCAATAACTTCTAAAATATCATTTCTGGTCATGGTTAATTTAGTAGGAGAAGTATTTTTAAGATTTTTAATTTCTTGTTCTTCCTTGGCAAGTTGCAAAGCATTTTTATATTCGCCTTTCTTTAATAAAGCAGCTTTTTTTCTTGCCATGGTTTCTAAATTAGCTAAATTACTAGCATTTAGATTGCTATTTTTTAATTTTATGCGGGCACAAACAGAATCTAATAAATCTAGAGTTTTATCAGGATTATTTTTAGAAAAAATGTACGTATTAGCTAAATTTAATAAATCTTGTAAATTTTCATTATTTAAAGTTAGATGATAATGATTTTCATAAATTGGTTTAACTTTTTTTAAAATTAGAAGCATATCTTCATCTGATGGTTCTTGAACAACAATTTTTTCAAAACGTCTAGCCAAAGCTTGATCATTTTCAATATACTCATGATATTCACTAATAGTGGTTGAACCAATTACTTTAATTTCACCACGAGCTAAATAAGGTTTTAAAATATCGGAAGCACAAATCGCCCCTTCAGCACCACCAGCATTGACCATAGAATGAATTTCATCAATAAAAATAATAATATTTTTTTCTTTGATAACTTCTTTAATTATCTTAGTAAGGCGTTCTTCAAATTCACCACGATATTTGGTTCCCGCAACTAAAGAACCCATTTCAAGTTCATATACTTCCATATTTTGTAGTTCTAAAGGGACTTCTTTTTTCACAATTCTTCTGGCAAGTTCTTCAACAATTGCCGTTTTACCAACCCCAGCTTTCCCAATTAATAAAGGATTATTTTTCTCTTTTCTAAGCAAAGTTTCAATAATTAAATCAATTTCATCTTCACGACCATATAATTTAGAAGTTTTATTATTTTTACTAGTTAAATTAATTCCAACTTTCATAATTTCTAAATTACGAGCTTTCTTACTGGAACTTATATTTTCTTTTAAAGCATCATACAAATCATCTAAATCAATATTTAAGCGAAGTAAAATTCTAATTGCTACCCCATCAGCTTCTTCTAACATAGCCATTAATAAATGATTAATATTTACTTGACCATTATTGCTAGCTTCAGCCTCATTCAACGCTAATTCTAATACACGTTTTAACATTGGAGTATATAAATTAATACTAGTTACTTCCTTAGGATGCCCGACAACCAAAGATAACTCATCTAAAAAGCTTTGGGCAGTTAACCCAAATTCATTTAATATTTCCTTTTCTTTACTATCAGTTTTTAAAATAGCTAATAGCAGGTGTTCAGTACCAACATAAGGATGATGAAGTTCATAACGAATATTTTCTGCTTTTTTAAGTAAATCTGCTATTTCATAACCAAAATTTTGAAACATAACAGCCTCCTTATTAATTCTATGTTAATTATGAGAAGATTATTACCTATTTTATTCAAAAATAATAAAAAAATGTTAATTGACATGAAAAACTTTAAATTATTTATTTTTTTAAGGTATAATTAGTATAGAAAGAAGGCTAAATTATGATTAAAATTTATAAAAATACTGATGATGATTCTATTTTAAAAGAAATAAACAATATAGAAAAAGATTGTTGGATAAATTTAGTTAATCCGACTAGTGAAGAATTAAAACAAGTAACTAAAGCAGTTAAAATTGAAGAAAGATTATTAAAAGAAGTTTTAGTAGAAAAAGATTTACCAAGAATAAAAAAAGTTGATGAAGGAATTTTAATCGTTATAGATATACCTTATAAAACTCAATACAAATATAATACTTATCCTTTGGGAATTATTTTTTGTAACGATGCTCATTTCATTACAGTATCTTTGAAAGACACTAAACTACTTAATAAATTTGCCAATAATGAAATAACTAATTTCTATACCGCTAAAAAAAGTCGCTTTTGTATTCAAATATTAGGAGAAACAGCAAATGAATATGAAAAAGTTTTAAAAGAAATAGATAGTTATATAGAGAATAAAGAAAATCAAATGTTAAATGCGACTAGTAATAAACAATTAATAGGATTATTAAATATTCAAAAATCTTTAGTATATTTTATTACTTCTCTAAAGCATAACAATACGGTATTAGAAAAAATAAGCAAAGAATATGTTATAGATATTTATAAAGAAGATTTAGAATTTTTAGAGGACACTATTATCGATGTTAAACAAAGTATTGAAATGTGTAATATTTATCGAGAAATATTAAATTCAACAATTGAAACTTATGGAACAGTAACTTCTAATAATTTAAATGTTGCAATGCGTTTTTTAGCAGGTATTACTATAGTCTTTTCAATCCCTACTATGTTAGCAAGCTTTTTTGGAATGAATGTTCCTCTAGGCTTTTGGGCACATAATCCTTATTCATTTTTGATAATATCTTGTATTTCCATAGTTGTAGCCATCATAATTGCTATTTGGCTTAAAGGAAAGAAAATGTTTTAAAAGCAAAAAAAAGAATTTGTTTTTCAAAATGCAAATTCTTTTTTTTATTAATTTACTTTTAAATTTTATAAATATGCTAATAATGCAAAAATTAAAAGTAAAATCACTAACATTGCTACAACAAATTTCCAAATATAAGAAATCCATTTTTTATAAGGAATATCTAAATAAGATAAACCAAATATTAAGAACATACTAATTGGCGTTACAAACATTACTAAACCATACATTGTTGTATAAATTAGATAAATGATGTTACCTTCTTTACCAGTAAAGCTACCAATAAAGTAACTTAATGAATAACCAAGGTATCCTAAGTCAGTATTGAATATACTTCCAATAATAGCTTGAATAGATGCAATGAAAGGATTAAAAGCAGTTCCTAGAGCATTTACAATAGTTGGAACAATTGGTGACCAATATAAGAAAACAAATACTGTATATGCTAAAGTCATTAAAGCTAAAGGTTTAACTACTGATTTAAAACCTTCACCAACATTAGTTAAAAATTCGTCAAATTTCATCTTGCTAAATAAACCAACTAATAAAGTTGCTAAAGCAATGACGATTGTATAGGTAAATAAATACCAAGTACCAAATGCTGTGGCAAGTTCATAACCTAGAGCTTCTAAATTTTCACCAGCAAGGGCATAGAAGATTTTAAAATCACCAATTGCTAAGTCCATAAACCATTCATGGAAATCATTAAAAATATCTAAATCAAAGTTTCCATACCAGTCAACGAATCCTAATATAGCTAGAATAAAAGCTATAATTAAAATACTAGCAACAGGCCAAACTTTAGCTTTCTTATTTTTAACTTCACCTAAAGTTAAAATATCGTTTTCTTTAATTTCCTCTTTTTTATCTTTCTTAGCATCTTTCTTTAAATAATTTACTAGAACAAATGCATATAAGATAAAGGCAATAAGTAAAATTCCAAAACGAACTAAAAGCTCAGTTTGTAAGGTTACTTCTGAACCACCATATCCTAAATAAGTAATTAAAGATAAGGCCCCTTCCGTACCATAAGTTGCTCCTAAAACGCCAACTAACATAGCCCCAATTGTTGCGGCAAAAGAACTTAATTTATTAAAGTTTAATTTTCTTAAAATATGAATTAAGAAAGGCATAAACATTAACATAACATAGCTTGTCGTAATAATTGATGTTAATAAAGCAGTTATAAAAGCAATTATAATGGCAAAAATTACTTCCTTTCCTTTACCAAGCTTAGCTATTCGTTCAACTAATTTTTTATATCCATCAGTTTTACTTACAACACCATAGAATATTCCAACAAATAATATAAATATTACTTGGATTGAAAAATTTTGTAATGCATAAGTTATTCCATAAAAGATATGAACTAAACCAATTCTTTGAATTGTACCTTTGGAAAATGTTGCTCCAGTAGTAAAACTACCATTAGGAATTATCCAAGTAAGGACAACGACAAGAATAAACATTCCTAGAACAAATTTAGCTAAGTCATGTTCTTTAAATAACTTTTTCATTTTTTTCCTCCTCCTGATAAAATTATAGCACAATAAAAAGATGATAAGAAAGAAAAATCGTATCTTTTAAGTGAAAAATTAGTGAAAATAAAAAAAATTAGCTTAAAGACTGCTAATTTTTACTTTTTCTTCTTCTTTTTTCTGGTTCTTGTTTTTTTAAGTTCAGAATTATCAGAGTTTTTATTTTTCGAAATTTTAGTTAATTCAATATCATCATCTAGGTATTCCTCAATTAATTCTTCTTTAGTAAGAATATTATCATCTAATAAATCCTTAGAATTTTTAGAATTAGAATGTTCACCTTTTACTTCAACAATAACTGATGATTTTCTTAAAGGATCACTTTCATTTTTACTACGATTTTTTTCTTTATATTTTTTAGTTAATTTTTCTTCAATATTCTTTTTATTGGCAATTTCTTTGGCTTCTTTTTGTTTATCAATTTTGACAACTTCTTCAATATTTTTCTCAGCACCATGAATTCTAAATAATTTTAATATGTCAAATAAAATAATAATAAATGCTGGTATAACAACTAAAATCAACCATCCTAATTTAGTCGTTAAAATAGATTGTAATCTTCCTAATTGGGGAATTTTAAATATTACTTTACCAATAATATTATCAAAAGTAGCTGGTTGTGGATCAGGGCTAACATTATTATCCCCTTTTGTTTTATATAATTTACCATTTTCACTATCAGTTATTTCAATAACTCGGTGTGTAATAGTCATACCTTTAGAACTAGTAGATGATGAAATAAAGGTTATAATGTCACCAACTTTAATATCACTTTCTTTTTTGACTTTAACATTTACAATAACATCATAAATATTTAAAGTTTTTTCCATACTTGGTGAAATAATAGTGTATAACCCAAACGCTGGTCGATAACTATTATCTTTTTTAGCATATATCTTAGTTGCTATAAAATAATACACTAAAACAATCGCAATTAAAATAAGAAGTATAAAAAGAGTCCATGATACAATTGTCGATAACAATTTGAATTTATGCTTAATAGAACTATATTTTTCCTTTTTCTTCATAGCCTGGACCTCTCTATTCTTTACTATATATAATTATAATAAAATCATCTTAAAAATACAAGTTAAAATAACATCTACTTGACTTATGAAAACAACAAAAAAAAATGATAACTTTAATTATCACTTATTAGTTATCATTTTTATATATTACTCATACCAAGCTTCATCAATTGTAATTTTAGCATGGAATTTATTACCTTTTTGATAGTCTTGAGCATATCCAGTATCTTTAAAACGATATTCTAATTCATACCGATAAGTCGCATGCGCTGGAATCATCAATTCTTGATATAATTCACCGTTGGTAGTTGGTGATGGAGTCTCATCTTTAACAATTTGACCATCACGTTTTAAAACATATACTAATTCTGAAGCCGGATTAAATTCATTAACAACATCAGCAAAGTCAACTCTAAAGAAGAGTGTATTAGGAGTTCGGTTGTTAACACTAAAGCTTTGACTACCACGCCAATTTGGCGTTATTTTATCGGCATATAAACCAGCATCATAACTAACAAACAAGACATTATAAGCATCTTCATAACAATAGAAATCACAATTACCATCTTCATTAGTATCACAGTTGGCATCACATTTCTTATCGCCATCGACATCACAGTTTAAATCACAGTTGCCATCGTCATTAGTGTCACAGTTGCGGTCACATTTACCATTATTGTTATCATCACAATTGGTATCACACTTACCATTACCAGTCGTATCACAATTACGGTCACACTTGCCATCATTATTATCATCACAATTCATGTCACATTTTCCATCACCGGTGTTGTCACAATCACGGTCACATAAACCGTCACCATCTTCATCTTTGTTCTTATCAGGAACACCGTCACCATTGGTATCACAATTAACATTACAAATACCATCGCCATTAGAATCACAATTTAAATCGCATTTACCATCATTATTGGTATCGCAGTTTTTATCGCATTTACCGTCGTTATTCGTATCACAATTGGTATCGCATTTGCCATCATTATTGGTATCGCAGTTTTTATCGCACTTACCGTCGTTATTCGTATCACAATTAGTATCACAAGTACCATCATTATTGGTATCGCAGTTTTTATCGCACTTACCATCGCCATTAGAATCACAATTTAAATCGCATTTACCATCATTATTGGTATCACAGTTTTTATCGCACTTACCATCGTTATTCGTATCACAATTGGTATCGCATTTACCATCATTGTTGGTATCACAGTTTTTATCGCATTTACCGTCGTTATTCGTATCACAATTGGTATCACAAGTACCATCATTATTGGTATCACAGTTTTTATCGCATTTACCATCGTTATTCGTGTCACAATTAGTTTGACATTGACCAGTGTTATTTGGGTCACAATTGCGGTCGCACTTGCCATCATTATTATCATCACAGTTGGTATCACATGAACCATTACCTGTGGTGTCACAATTACGGTCACAAGTACCATTGTTATCTTCATCACAATTCATGTCACATTTACCATCATTGTTCGTGTCACAATTACGGTCACATTTATTATCGTTATTATCATCACAATTTAAATCACATGTACCATTACCTGTAGTATCACAGTTTTTATCACACTTGCCGTCATTATTAGTATCACAATTTAAATCGCATTGTCCATTGTTATTAGTATCACAGTTTAAATCACATGTACCATTATTATCAGTATCACAATTACGGTCACATTTATTGTCATCATTGTCATCACAATTCAAATCACATTTACCGTCACCGTCAGGGTCAATATTTTTATCAGGTTTATTATCGCCATCAGTATCACAATTTGTCTGACACTCGCCAGTACCTTCTGGGTCACAGTTTAAATCGCATTTACCATCGCCATCTTTATCAACGTTAGTATCTGGTTCACCATCATCATCGGTATCACAATTAGTTTGACACTCGCCAGTACCTTCTGGGTCACAATTCAAATCACACTTACCATCGCCATCTTTATCAACGTTAGTATCAGGTTCACCATCATCATCGGTATCACAATTAGTTTGACACTTGCCAGTACCTTCTGGGTCACAGTTTAAATCACATTTGCCATCGCCATCTTTATCAACGTTAGTATCAGGTTTATTATCACCATCAGTATCGCAATTCAAATCACACTTGCCGTCACCATCAGTATCTTGATTTAATAAGTTTTTATCTGGCTTACCGTCACCATTAGTATCACAGTTAACATTACATTTACCATCTTTATTTATATCAAGATTAACATCTGGTTTACCATCACCATTAGTATCAATATTGAAATCTGCTTTACCATCATTATCAATATCAATATTTAAATCTGGACGATTATCTTTATCAATATCACAGTTTAAATCACACTTGTTATCACCATCAATATCTTGATTTAGTAAGTTTTTATCTGGCTTACCGTCACCATTAGTATCAACGTTAAATACACCACTTTGCATTTTACCATAACTAATGTTTATATCTGGTTTACGGTCATTATTAGTATCAATATCATAGTCAGCTTTACCATCGCCATCACTATCACAGTTAGTATCACATTTACCATCATTATTATAATCACAATTTAAGTGACATCGATCACCACTATACAATTTATAGTAACTATATGTAGCATCAACAACTCCTAAAAATATTAACAAAAAAAGTAAAACAATTATAATAAAAGTTCTTTTTCGCTCTTTTTGTTTTTCATCATCCAACAAATCAGCATATTGCTGTTCTAAAACATTTAATTCATTAATAGGATTTTTATTTTCTTCCATGGCAATCTCCTACTCTCTACTCTTATAAAACGATTATAGCATAATCTATTTTTTTAAACAAGATTTTTAAGCAAAATGTTAATCCTTTTTAGAAATGTCACCTTATAATGATAAAATATATTATTTGAAAGGAGGTGCATTTTTAAATTAAATGATAAAAGATAAAGAA
>CANQZD010000020.1 GCA_947628275.1 uncultured Bacilli bacterium
GAAATCTCGTGTCTTTTTGTTGTGCTTATAATATCATAAAATTTTGTTCTTGACAAATCTTAGAATGTCAAAAATTATGTTAGAAGGAAATGAAAAATATTTAAGATTTTTGGGCTTATTAAAAATAAGATAAAATCACTTATTAATGCTATTAAAATTAAAATTAAAGCTGTTAGAATCAATTTAAATAATACTAGTTCATTATCTTTTTTAGATATAAAATGATTAATAATATTTTTGGTAATATCAAGACTTTTAAAGAAAATTAAGATTAAAAAAACTAAAAATAAAATATTTGTAAAACTTAAAAAGAGCATGGCAAAGATAAAACCTTTTAGTTTAAAGGTTATGGTAAATATTGTTAAAAGAAAGCCACAATTTATTCCTTCAATAAAAATAAAACCAATAAATAATGGGATATTAAGAAAGATTAGACTAGAAATTAATAGAAAGGCTAAGATGCTAAAATGAATGAGAAGATTTGGTAATGTTAAACCTTTAATGTTATTTTGATAGTTGTTTAATATGGGAAGAAAGTCATTTTTAGAATTGATAGCTAAGATAAGTCCAGTTATTAAACCACTAATTAATATAATACCTAAAAACAAGCAAAGAATGCGACGTTTTTTAAAATATTTAATTGCTACATTCATTAAAATCACCCAGTAAAGTTTATTTACAAACCACTTATTTTATGATAAATTTATATTGACTTAAATGGTTTTTAAGACAATAGAAAGGAATGTAATTAATGAAAAAGAAAACAAGACAAATAGTAACTTGGATTACTTTATTTATTATGGTTGGAGGAATTGTAGCAGGAATTGTAGCTTATGCTATTCAATAGTGGTATGAATTACCATCTTTTTTTTTTACTTTTTGCCCATACTAATATTGGGTAAGGTGATTTATGATGAAAAAATTTTTAATCACATTAATTTGTTTTATGGCTATGCCACTGGGAATTACGGCTTATTCTGACAAAGTTATATTAGGTGGCGAGAATATCGGAATTCACATTGATACTAAAGGTATTTTAGTTATTGGTTTTTATCAAGTAAATGGCAAAATTTTAAAAGGAACTCCAGAAATTATGATTGGCGATGAAATAATTAAAGTTAATGATAAAAGTGTTAATTCTATTGACGAATTAACTACAGAAATTGAAAAAAATATCACTAATAATACCGTTAATTTAACAATTAAGCGAAATGAAGAAGTATTTACTACTACTCTACCTTTAGAGCAAGTAGATGGAATTTATAAAACTGGATTATATGTTAAAGATAATATTACAGGGATTGGGACATTAACATATATTGACCCCGAAACTAAAATATATGGAGCTTTAGGTCATGAAGTATTAGAAAGTAAAACTCTAAAAATGGTCGAAGTTAAAACAGGTATGATTTTTGAAAGCAATGTTACATCAATAAAGAAAAGTATTGATGGCCAAGCTGGAGAAAAAAACGCGAATTTTAAATTTGAAAATACTTATGGCTCAATAAACGAAAATACAACTAATGGAATCTTTGGTTTTTGGCAAAAACAAATTGCTACTGAAACTATTGAAATAGCTGAACCTAATGAAATAAAGATTGGACCAGCTAAGATATATACAGTTTTAAATGGTAATGAAAAGAAAGAATTTAATATAAATATTACTTCAATTCAAGATTATAATGATACTAAAAATATGAGTTTTGAGATAACAGATGAAAATCTTATCAATGAAGCTGGAGGAATAGTTCAAGGAATGAGTGGTTCACCAATTGTTCAAAATAATAAATTAATTGGGGCTGTAACTCATGTGATTGTTAAAGAACCAACTCATGGTTATGCAATATTTATTACAACTATGTTAAAAAAAGGTGATGAATTAAATAACAATTAAAAAAGAATTTACTTTTTTAAAGTAGATTCTTTTTGCTTTTTGATATCATAAGGATTTACATGGATTACAGCTAGGGATATTATATCTAATTTAGTTAATTCTTTTTCAATGGTATTGGCTATTTCATGAGATTCATAGGTTGACATATTACCATCTACAAAAATGGTTAAATTAACTTGAAATTGATACCCTATAGGTGTGGAATTAACATGATTTACCTTTAAAACTTCGGGATGTTTTTTGACTATTTCAATAACATTTTCTTTCGTTTCTTCATCAATGGAACGATCCATTAAAATCTTATAGGCTTCCCAAAAAATTTTTATAGCACTATAAAAAATCCAAGAAGAGATAATAACCCCTATTAAACTATCAACCCAAAAAATATTTTTCATTGCACAGATACTAGCAATTAAATTACCACAAGTAAGTAAACAATCATTTTTATGATCAATAGCATTAGATAATATTAAAAGATTATTATACTGTTTTCCTACCTTTTTAGTATAAAGATATAGACCAAATTTAATAATTATCGTTATTATACAAACTATAATTAAGTATATTGAAAAGTGATAATTACTAGGTACAAAAAATGATTTAAAAGAAACATAAAATAAATTTAGACTAATATAAATCATCGAAATAGCTATGAAAATTGAATATATATACTCGGCTTTGCCATAACCTAAATTATGTTTTAAATCACGTGGCCTTGAAGCAATTTTATTTCCAATGAAGGTTAAAATTGAAGAAAAGATATCACCTGCACTATTAAAAGCATCAGCAATCATAGCTTGACTGTGACTTATAAAAGCAACTAAAAATTTAATAATTAGGAGAAATAAATTACCAAGTATTCCTAATATACTAACTTTTTTAGCTGTATCATATCTTTGCATTTTTCAAAACCTCTTTTAATATTGTTTACCAAAATATATTTTATATAAGGCTTTTTTATTACAAACTGCACAGTTACCATCAGGAGTTTCGCCTTCTAAGATGCATCTACTTTTTAAGCCTGTATCATCTTTAATTTTATTTTCACACTCTTCATTACCACACCAATTAATTTTAATAAATCCCGGTTTTTCTTTAGCAATTGTTTTAAATTCTTCATAATCATGAGCTTCATATAACATACTATTTCTTCTATTTAAAGCTCTGTCATACATATCTTTTTGAATGGTAGCTAATAACTCTGTAATTTTACTTTTAACTGCACTTGTTTTAACTTTTATCTTTTCTAGAGTATCTCTTCTTACTAAAGTTACTTCATCATTTTCTAAGTCTCTTAGTCCAACTTCAATTCTAATTGGAATACCTTTTACTTCAGCTTCAGCAAATTTGAATCCTGGTGATTTATTACTATCATCTATTTCATAAGCAACATCTAAATCTTTAGCAAGAGCATTAATCGTTTTTGTTACTTTTTCATCATCCCCAATTGGAATAATAATAACTTTAGTAGGAGCAATTTTAGGTGGTAATACTAGTCCATGATCATCGCCATGAGTCATAATAATAGCTCCTATCATTCTAGTTGTTGTTCCCCAACTTGTTTGATATGGAGTTTGTAAATTATTTTCACGGTCTAAAAAGCTAATATTAAAGGCTTTGGCAAATTCTTGTCCAAAGTAGTGACTTGTTCCATTTTGTAAGGCTACTCCATCATACATCATAGCTTCAATTGTATAAGTTTTAACTGCCCCAGCAAATTTTTCTTTTTCAGTTTTTAAACCTACTATAACTGGTAAAGCTAAAACATTTCTTTGAAAATCTTCATAGACATGAAGCATTTGTAAAGTTTCATCTAAAGCTTCTTTTTCAGTTTCATGCATGGTATGACCTTCTTGCCATAAAATTTCCCTACTTCTTAAAAAAGGTCTAGTGGTTTTTTCCCATCTAACAATTGTACACCATTGATTATATAATTTAGGTAAATCGCGATAAGATTTAATAACGTTTTTATAATAATCGCAAAATAAAACTTCACTAGTTGGTCTTACACATAATCTTTCTTCTAGCTCTTCTTCACCACCATGGGTTACCCAAGCAACTTCAGGAGCAAAGCCATTAACATGCTCTTTTTCAACATTTAATAATGATTCAGGGATAAATAAAGGCATTTGAACATTTTGGTGACCTAATTTTTTAAATTCAGCATCCATTATTCTCTCTATTTCTTCCCAAATTGCATAACCGTTAGGACAAATAATCATACTGCCTTTTATATTAGAATAACTAACTAAGTTAGCTGCCATGCAAACATCTGTATACCATTTAGCAAAATCTTCATCTCTTGGCGTAATTTTAGCTAATTTCATCTTCTTCACCTTCATTTATATTAAAATCAACTAATTCATTATTTTCATTTAGAATTTTATTTACTTGATTAGTAGCATTATCTAATTTTTCTTGACAAAATTTTACTAAGTTCATGGCTGTTGTATATTTATTCATGGCATTATCTAATTCAATATTTCCACTTTCCAAGTCTTTAACAATTTGCTCTAATTCACTTAAAGCTTGTTCAAAAGTTTTTGTATCTTTTTTCATTTTCTACACTCCTTTACTATTACATTTAAGCTTCCTTTACTTAAAGTTATTTCTAATTCATCTTTTTCATGAACATCAACGACATTTTTAATAATCTTACCATCTTTTTTAACTAAAGAATAGCCAGAATCTAAAATATTTAAGGGATTTAATAGTTTTAATGTTTGAATTAAATATTTTAAGCTATCTTGCTTCTTTTCAATAATGATATGAGGATTAAGAAGCAAATAATTTTCTTGATATTTATTTAACATATATGCTTTTTTTTCAAGTAATTTTTGGTAACCATTTTGGAGATTTTCATTAATTGTATCAAGTTTTTGCATTTTAATATCATATAAAACGGTAGGATTTTTTAGAATATAATTATCTTTACTAATATTAAGACGATGATGAAAATTAGTTAGTTTTTGCATTATTGCATTAGTAAGTTTTATTTCTTTGTTTTTTAATATATTTTTGACTTCAATAACTGTCGGGACAGCCATTTCCGCAGCTCCGGTTGGTGTTGGAGCGCGAAGGTCAGCAACATAATCAGATATAGTAAAATCTACTTCATGACCAACGGCACTGATAATAGGTATTTTAGAATCATAGATGGCTTGAGCAACAATTTCTTCATTAAAAGCCCATAAATCTTCAATAGAACCACCACCTCTTCCAATAATTAAAACATCAATATCATAATTATTAGCCATTTCAATTTGTTTAACAATACTTGCAGCGGCTCCAGTACCTTGAACTAAGGCTGGGAATAAAATTGTTTCACATAAGGGATATCTTCTTTTAATAGTACTTAAAATATCTTTTATGGCGGCTCCGGTTGGCGCAGTAACAATTCCAATTTTTTCAGGATATTTTGGGATAGGTCGTTTATGATTTTGATCAAAGTATCCGGCAGCTTGTAATTTCTTTTTTAATTCTTCATATTTTAGATATAGGTTTCCTACTCCATCTTGTTCCATTTTATCAATATATAATTGATAAGACCCTCCAATTGGATATACACTAATTCGGCCTTCTACTAAAACGTTCATACCATCTTCGGGAGTAAATAATAAATTGGTGGTATTGTTTTTAAACATTATGGCACTTAATCTCGAATAATCATCTTTTAAAGTTAAATAAATATGACCAGTTGTATGAATTTTTAAATTACTTATTTCTCCTTTAAGCCATACTTTTTTGAGATATACATTTTTGTCAAACATTAATTTAATATAGTTATTTATTTGACTAATTGTGATATATTTATTGTCCATATAATCAACTTCTTTTCTCAATATCTTTATAGTAACTATCTAAAGTAGCATTAATCATTTTAGCTAATTCTTCATCACAGTATTCTTTTGCTAAATTTATTGCTTCATCAATAATTACAATATGAGGAGTATCAGTATATTGCATTTCATAAAGAGCCATCTTAAGAATAATAGAACCTAATTTATCTAAACGATTTATTTTCCAGTCTTTTAAATATTTATTAGCTAAATTTTCTAGTTCTTCTTCATTATTTAAAACCCCATTTACTAAATTTATTATAAATTCTTCTTTTTGTTCAATATTTTCTTCAATTATTTCTTGCGGATTAAATGAAAGTTTATTATCTTTTCTAATAACGATTTGATATAAAATAGTCATAACTTTTTGTCTTGCTGCACTTCTTGTCATATAAGTTCACCAACTTCCTTTTTTAATTTTATCAAATATTACTTTATATTACTAGAAATTTTTAGTAGTTAAATGTCAATTTTTATTGTTCTTAATTTAAAAACGTGTTAGATTATTAATGAGATGATAATATGATAGAACAAAATGCTATAAAAAAAATTAGATTAATTATCATTCTAATCATTTTTTTAAGTTTATTAGGTTATGCATTATTTAATATTTATATCTGGTTTAGAGATAATCAAAAAAGCAATAAAATAATGGAAAATATATACCAAATGGATTTAATTTCGGAAGATGAGAATGAACAAGATAGCATAGTAGTCCAAAATGAAGAAGAAATTTATGATAATGATATTTATTGGAATTTTATAAAAATGCCTTTAATTGATGTTAATTTAAATAATTTATTAAGTATTAATGATGATACTATTGGTTGGCTAAAATTAAGTGGCACGAATATTAATTATCCTTTTGTTCAAACTAAAGATAATACTTTTTATTTAAATCATGATTTTTATAAGCAAAGTAATCGCGGAGGTTGGGTATTTTTAGATTATCGCAATGATTCGAATTTAGATGATGTCAATAATATTATTTATGCTCATGGTCGCGCTAATGGGACAATGTTTGGTAGTTTAAAAAATATATTATCAAATGATTGGCTTAATAATCCAGAAAATTATACAGTATTAGTCTCTAGTGCTAAGCAAAATACTTTATGGCAAGTATTTTCAGTTTATAAGATTTTGAATACTAATGATTATATAAAAACTTCTTTTAATAGTTCGGAAGAAATTAATGATTTTTTACAAATGTTAATTAAGCGTAGTAGTTTTAATTTTAAGACAACTGTTAATGAAAATGATAAAATTCTTACTTTATCAACTTGTTATAATGATAATGTAAAAGTTGTTTTACATGCTAAGTTAATTAAAAAGAGTTTATAAAAAACTTACAGTTTTACTTGTAAGTTTTTGTTTTAATTAATTTAAATTTTTATTGAATTCTTTAAATACTGTTTCATTTTCTAAATCAGTTTCAGCTAATTTTTCAAATAATTTTTTTTGTTCTCTTGATAGTTTTGCTGGAGTAATAACATTAATAACAGCATACATATCACCTTTACGAATACTATTAGGATATTTAAGTCCTTTCCCTTTTAATTTGTATTTAGCATCATTTTGTGTTCCAGCTTTAATATCCATTACAACATTTCCATATATTGTTGGGATTTCTTTTTTGCAGCCTAAGGCAGCTTCAACAAAAGTTATAGGAACATTAATTATTAAGTCTTGACCATCTCGTTCATAAAATTTACTATTTTCTACTACGCATTCTAAATAGATATCTCCATTTGGTCCCCCATTAATACCAGCTTCCCCTTTACCAGATATTCTTAGTTGATATCCGGTATCAACGCCTTCAGGAATATGAATAGCAATAGTTTTTTTCTTTTTTACTTGACCGGTTCCAGAACATTTTGAACAAGTGGTTTTGTAACTTTTTCCTTTTCCTTGACATTTTGGACAGATGCTTTGACTTTGAATAACACCAAAGATACTTCGCTGTTCAGTTATGACTTTTCCTCTACCGTGACAATAAGAACAAGATTCTTCATTAAAACCACCAGCTCCATGACATTCATCACATACTTCATTTAGGGCTAAGTCAAATTCTTTATCAACGCCAAAAGCTGCTTCCATAAATGATAAGTCAACTCTTAAGAGGGTATCTCTTCCCTTACGAGCCCTAGTAGAGGTGTTTGATGAGCCTCCACCAAAAAAGTCAGAAAAGCCACCAAAACCACCAAAGGAATCACCAAAAGCTGCTCGTAATATTTCACTTAAGTCAATATCACCAGCATCAAATCCACCAAAACCACCAGCTCCAGCGCCATCAAAAGCTGCATGACCAAATTGATCGTATTGACTTCTTTTTTGCGGGTCAGATAAAACAGCATAAGCTTCTCCAATTTCTTTAAATTTTTCTTCAGCACCAGGTTCTTTATTGATATCTGGATGATATTGCTTAGCTAACTTACGAAATGCTCTTTTAATTTCTTCATCAGTAGCGTCTTTACTAACACCTAATACTTCATAATAATCTTTTTTATTCATTATCATCACCTTCATAGATATTTTTGTATTCATCTAACAATTCATTAAAATAATCAATTGCTTCTTGATATAAATTTTTATTTTCTAAATCGATATTTAAAATTTTATAAACTTCCATTGGGGTTTTATCTGAGCCAGTTTTTAAAAATTCTAAATAATTCTTTAACATTTGGGAATCATTATTAATAATTTTTTTGGCAACATTGGCAGCAACACAGACACATATAGCATAGCTAAATAGATAATAGTTCATGTAATAATGACTTCTTGTAACCCAACCATTTTTAGCATATTGATGAATTTTTACACTGCTACCTGAATATTTTTCTAAAGACTTTTTAGATAGATTGTCTAAATATTCTTTAGTTAAGCTGGTATCAGCAGCAACTTTGTTATACATATCTTGTTCCATTAATCCTTCCCTGACAGCCCCGAATAAGTTATTTTCAATAACGTTTAAAATATTTTCAATTCCGGCTAATTTTTCATCTTTATTTTCTCCATTTTTAGCTAAATAATGTGAAAGTAAAAATTCATTAGTTAAAGAAGCAACTTCACAAATTATATTTGGGCTTTCTAAATATTGCAAAGGATTATTTTCTTTTATAAATTGATGATGAATGTTATGACCAGCTTCATGAGCAATTGTAGAAACAGAATCTAAATTACCATTAAAACTTAATAAAATACGAGAATCTTGTTTTAAAGTAGCAAAAGAATATCCCCCACTACATTTACCCTTATATTCACAATAATCAATATAATGATTGGTAATAATTTTAGCAAATTTTTCTTGATATTCGTTGCCAAGAGGTTTTAAAGCATTTTTAATAATAGCTAAGGCATCTTCAATACTATATTCTTTAACATTATGACTCATTGGTAAAGCTGTATCATAAGAATTAAATGGTTCTAGTTTTAAAACGGCTTTTTTTAAGGCAAAAAATTTATGAAGAATGTCTAAATTATCTTCAGTAGTTTCGCATAAAGTTTTAAATACTTTATCACTTAATTCTAAAGAAAATAACTTTTGTTCCCAAGAACTAGAAAATTTATAAATTTTAGCTAATTGTTCTTCCATACTAATATAAGAATTTAACAATCCAGCATTAATATCGCTATACTGATTAATAACTTTATGAAAAGACAGATATGCTTTCTTACGAACATCTTGATTAGGATTACGCATTAATTTACGAAAATTTGTGGATGTTATAAGGATTTTTTCATCATCGACTTTAACATAACCATAATTGTGGTTTTTATTTAACATAGTTGATGAGATATCATCAAAATGATCCATAGCATTAGTAAGTTTAGTTACAATTATATCTTCTTCTTCATTTAAAATATGATTTTTATAACGATAGATATCATCTAAAACTTTTTGATATTCTTTTAATTTAGGATTTGTTATAAATAAATTTTGATATTCTATAGGACTTAGTTTTAATAATTCAGGATTAAAAAAACTTAGAGCTTCTGATAATTTACCATTAAGAATAATTGTTTTATTTTTTCTTTCAATGTTTTTTGATATACCTAGTTCTTGATCATTGATTAAATGAGCATAGACATATAAATCTTCAAATAATGCTAATGTATTTATTTCAAAATTTAAAAATTCGTATAGTTTGTTGGCATCTTTTGTACAACCAACATAACTAGCTATTTTAGCTATATTGTTTTCTAATTCATTTAATGATTGATTAAATTCTTCTTCATCTTTAAAAAATGAAGTTAAATCCCATTTATACTTTTGGGGAACATCATCTCTAGTTTGATATGTTTTCACTTTTAAACCTCTTTTCTAATTAACGTTAGAAAGGTTCTAGTTTCCTAGAACCACTCTAATTATTTTTCTTCGTATGTAGCTTCTTCTACGCCATCATCTTTTTTAGGCTCTTCAGTAGTTGTGGTTTCACTATTATTTTGATTTTTCTTAGCTTCTTCTTCATAAACCTTTGTAGCTAATTTCATGGCTACTTCGTTTAGACTTTCAGTTTTCTTTTTAATATCTTCAATATCATTTTTTTCTAAAGCTTCTTTTAAATCTT
This sequence comes from uncultured Bacilli bacterium, assembly GCA_947628275.1. Taxonomy (GTDB): domain Bacteria; phylum Bacillota_I; class Bacilli_A; order RF39; family UBA660; genus Ventrenecus. The sequence goes on from CANQZD010000020.1 coordinate 10,302, forward strand.
TTAATTTATCTTCAGCTTCTTCTTTATCTTTACTATCAACTTTATCGCCTAAATCTTTAAGAGCCTTTTCAGTAGCAAATACCATAGAATCAGCGTCATTTCTAACATTAGCTTCTTCTTTACGTTTTTCATCTTGTTCTTTATTTGCTTCGGCTTCTTTCATCATTTTATCGATTTCTTCATCACTTAAATTAGTGTTAGAAGTAATAGTAATAGATTGTTCTTTATTAGTTCCTAAGTCTTTAGCTGTTACATTAACTATACCATTGGCATCAATATCAAACTTAACTTCAATTTGTGGAACTCCTCTTGGAGCTGGCGGAATATTAGCAAGTTGGAAATTACCTAAGGTTTTATTATCAGCAGCCATTGGTCTTTCACCTTGTAAAACATGAATATCAACAGCAGGTTGATTATCAGCAGCAGTACTAAATACTTGACTCTTACTTGTAGGAATTGTTGTATTTCTTGGAATTAAGACAGTCATAACGCCACCTAATGTTTCAAGACCAAGTGATAATGGTGTAACATCTAATAAGACTAAATCATCAACTTCACCAGTTAAAACTCCACCTTGAATAGCTGCACCCATAGCAACAACTTCATCAGGATTTACACCTTTATGTGGTTCTTTACCAAGCTCTTTTTTAACTAATTCTTGAATATATGGAATACGAGTTGAACCACCAACTAAGATTACTTCATCAATGTCTTTAGCACTTAATTTAGCATCCTTTAAAGCTTTTTTAACTGGTTCTAATGTGGAATCAAATAAATCACGACATAAATCTTCAAATTTAGCTTTAGATAATTCCATATCTAAATGAACTGGACCATCACTACTTTGAGAAATAAATGGTAAATTAATTTGTGTTTTACTCATACCAGATAAATCTTTTTTAGCTTTTTCAGCTGCATCTTTTAAACGTTGCATAGCCATTGAATCTTTAGTTAAATCAATCCCATTTTCCTTTTTAAAAGTATCAGTCATCCAGTCAATAATTCTTTTATCAAAATCATCGCCACCTAGACGGTTATTACCACTAGTAGATTTAACATCATATACACCATCACCAATTTCAAGGATAGAGACATCGAATGTTCCTCCACCTAAATCATAAACTAAGATAGTTTGTAACTTTTCTTGTTTATCTAAACCATAAGCTAAAGCAGCAGCAGTTGGTTCATTAATAATACGTTTTACATCTAAACCAGCGATTTTACCAGCATTTTTAGTTGCTTGTCTTTGAGCATCGTTAAAATAAGCAGGAACTGTAATAACAGCTTCTTTAACCGTATCACCTAAATAACTTTCAGTATCAGCTTTTAACTTAGATAAGATTTTGGCAGATATTTCTTCAGCAGTCCAATCTTTATCATTTGCTCGAGTTTTTTCAGAAGTTCCCATTTTTCTTTTAATTGATGAAATCGTATTTTTAGGATTAGTTACAGCTTGACGTTTAGCACGATCCCCAACAAGTGTTTCGCCATCTTTTGTAAAGGCTACGACACTTGGAGTAGTTCTACCACCTTCATCATTAGGAATTACTACAGGGCTACCTCCTTCCATAATAGATACACAACTATTTGTTGTACCTAAATCAATACCTATAATTTTACTCATTTTTATCATTCCTTTCTTTTATTGGTAAATATACCTATTTATTTTGAGTATTTGCAGATATTTATTCTTTACTATTATTATTTACTTTTACCATAGCTGGACGAATAACTTTGTCTTTATATGTATAACCTTTTTGCATACAATCTATTACAATGTTATCATCCGCATCATTAACATGGTCAATTAAAACCGCATTCATCGTTGCTGAATCAAATGGAGCACCAAGACAAGGAATTTCTTTAACCTCTAGTCTTTTTAAAATATCAACAAGGTTGCCATATATCATTTTAAAGCCACTTAAGAATTTGCTTAATTCATCAGTCAAATTAGCGTCATCTAATAATAGAGCTCTTTCAAAATTATCAACAATTGGTAAAATTTCTAAAATAAGTTTTTCACCATCATATTTACTCAAGCGCATTTTATCTTCTTCAAAATGTCTTTTCATATTTTGCATCTCAGCAGTTATTCTTAATATTTTATCATTTAATTCAGTATTTTGCTTAATTAATTTTTCATTTTGTTCTTGCCATTTATTATGACTCTTTTTCTTTTTACTTTTAATTTCCGTTTCTACTTTTTCTTTTTCGTCCATCTTAATCCTCCTTATTTAGTTGTTCATTAATATATGATAGAAGACCAACAACTTTAGCATATTCCATTCTTTTGGGACCAATAATGGCAATTGTTCCATCTTCCCCATTCCGGTGAAAAGTCGTTTTAATAATTGTTACATTTGGATCAAATTCATTTTCACCGCCAATATAAACGTTAACTCCTTCTTCATTTTCTCTAGCTTCAATCTTTTTAATAAAGTTTTCATCATCAAACTTAGAAAGTATGGATTTTACTTCATCTAAATTACTATATTCAGGAGCATCTAGTAAAAAATTAGCCCCACTCATATGAACATTTTCATGCATCTTATTGGCAAAATCATGAAAAGTTTTAGAAAAAATATTATAAACAGCCTCATATTGATTAATTTTTTCAGCAATAATAGGTTTAATTTCATATTCTAATCGTTCTGATACTTTTCTAATAGGTGTCCCAATTAACATTTTATTAATTATTTCACAAGTTTTGACAATTTCATCAACACTTGTATTTTGAGGTAAAATAAATTGTTTATTTTGAACAATCCCATGATCAGTACATACTAAAGCAACTATTTTATTATCAGCTAAGGGAATTATTGAAACTTGTTGCAGGGCATTATCAATCGATTTTTTGCCTAAAACAATACTAGTATAATTAGTCATTTCACTAATGATTTCAACACATTGATTTATTGCATCAGAAAGTTGTAATTCATGATTTTGAAAAATCGTTTGTAATTTTAATACATCTTCACCAGTTAATTCTTTTGGCTTCATAAGCTTTTCAACATAATATTTATAGCCTTTTTCCGAAGGAATACGTCCCGATGAAATATGATTTTTTTCTAAGTATCCTGCTTCTTCTAATTTAGCCATTTCATTTCGAATAGTCGCTGATGAACATTGCAGTTTTTTACATAAGGATTTACTGCCAACAGGTTTAACCGTTTTAATATAAGATTCAACAATATACTTTAGAATACTTTCTTGCCTATTGTTCATTGCTTCACTTCCTCTAGCACCTAGTATATGCAAGTGCTAAGATAATTATACTAAAAAATTAGCACTTGTCAATACAAAATGCTAATTTATATAATTTTTTTGACAGACTAAACGTCTAGTTTAATATTCTTAGCTGGTTGTCTTTTAACATAATGAAAAATCATATACATAATGGCACTGAAAATAACTAAAAAATAGAAATTAAAACTTCGTAATAAAAGCATTCCAGATAAAGCTAAACTATCACCATATAATAAATTATTTACAGCTAATAATAAGCCTTCATTAATCATTACTCCACCAGGTGTTGGCATTAAATCGGAGCCAAGCGTTACACATACTTGAAAGGCCATAACTAAGAGTAAATTGTATTCATTTAAACCGAAAGCCCTATATACTGTATAACTTGCTAATAATAAGGAAATTCTTTGAAAAAATAAAATTATAAATGATTCAATTACTAATTTAGGATTTTCTTTAGTTATTTTAGAACATGATTGATATTCTTTTAAAGATTGTGCTAATTTATTTTTTAACTTGGTTTTATCTTTAATTAATTTGAGATGATCAATTAAAAAATTACAAATTTTTAAAATTAGTTTAGCAATTTTTTTAGAATATATTAAAGCAGCAAATAATAAGATAACTAAGATAGTAGTAATATATCCTAAAATAACTACCCAGTTGTAAAAAGGGTTAATATTAAATATTTTTTGATTAAAAATTATAAAGAAAATTGTTGCTAAAAAAATTAAAACTATACGATTCATCATCGTGTTAAATAAGACAAGCACACTACTAGACTGATAATTTATTTTATCTTTTTTCATTTCAATCATTTGAACAGGTTGACCACCCATATTACTTGGAGTTATAGCTGAGAAATAAATTTCTGTAAAAATGTAGCCAAACGAATGATAGAAACTTACTTTAGAACCAAAATAAGCTAACATTCTTTTTAAAAATATACTGCCAAATAAAACATATCCAAAAACACAAAGAATAGTTAAAAAGACATAGAAGGGATTAGTATTTTTAATTGATTCAAATAATAAATTAAAATCACAGCCTTTTAAAACAAAAACATAAGTTAAAATTATTAAAGCAATAAATAATATTGCTGATAAAACATATTTTTTCATATCTATCACAAAATAAGTATAAAGGTAATTTAAAATTATTGCAATAAAAAAAGTCTAATCATAGACTTTATCACAATCTTCCTGGTGTCCCCTTAGGGATTCGAACCCTAGACCCACTGATTAAGAGTCAGTTGCTCTACCAACTGAGCTAAGGAGACATAAAAAT
>CANQZD010000021.1 GCA_947628275.1 uncultured Bacilli bacterium
GAAGGAACTAATAGAATAACTTATAGATACATTAGAATATATGATACTTTTGTTGAACAACTATAAAAATACAATAATTTGAGGTGTTTACGAGTAAATTATAATTACCTTTTTAACTACTAAAATTTTAAAATTAAAATCATATTTTGGAAATATAATTGAGTGGAAATTTTATTTATGATATATTAATAAAAGAGAGGATTTGAGTATGCAGATATATTTTGATAAAGCAATAGAACTTGCAAAATTAGGAGTTAAAAATTTGGAAGGTGGACCATTTGGAGCAGTTGTTGTAAAAGATAACAAAATAATTGGTTATGGAAATAATAAAGTTTTAAAAGAAAAAGATCCGACAGCTCATGCTGAAATAATTGCTATTCGTGATGCTTGTAAAAGGTTAAATACTCATGATTTAACTGGTTGTGTTATTTATTCTACTAGTGAACCTTGTCCAATGTGTTTATCAGCAATCATTTGGGCTAATATTAAAGAAATTTATTTTTCAACTAATAGAAAAGAAGTTGCAGAAATTGGATTTCGCGATGATATGATTTATAATTATTTAGAAAATAAAGAAAAAGATGTTTTAGAAATTCATCAAATTGAAAATAAAAAATGTCAGGAATTACTTGAAAGCTATAATCATGAACTTTATTAAAATTACAAGTATACTTTAAGATGTAATTAATTTAATATTTGTATCTCAGGCCGTTGGCAAAATTGTCAATTGGCTTTTTTTGTCTTTAATATTGAATGGTGTTTGATATAATTATAATAAATATGTATGAGATATTTTGGGAAAGGATTAGTTTTATGGAATATATTTTTGATATTAATAATAGAGCTTTTAAGGCTATTAAGGATAAGAAAAAAAGAGTAGAAATACGTGCCACTAAATTGGGAGAAAATCATTTTGATTATGGAGTTATAAAGCCTAGTGATATTATATTTTTTGTGAATGATAATAATGAAAAAATTAAATGTATTGTTGAAGAAGTAAATTGGTATGAAACTATAGAAAAATTGTTAATGTTAGAAGGTACACGATATACATTATCTTCAACTGATGATTATTTAGAGGGTATACAATCTATTAATAGTTTGAATGGGTATAAAGAAGCAATTAAAAAAAATGGCGTTTATGCCATTCATATAAAATATATTGATATTAAAACAAACCCCGATGAATAAGGGGTTTGTTAATATTCTTCATGGCGCTTGATGTAGGACTCGAACCTACGACCCAACGGTTAACAGCCGTTTGCTCTACCGACTGAGCTAATCAAGCAGTACATTTAGATTATATATATAATTTTATTCTTTGTCAACAAAAATATACTATTTTTTTATAAAAATGTTTTATAAATTGCTTGATTATACACCTAGTAATTATTATAATAATTTTTGCTGTGAGTAAGGTTTATATATTATTTTAATAATTAGATACTTTAAATAATTTAGGAAAGGAAATGGTATGTTAGAATTAAAAAAGATAAAGAAAAGTTATAAAACAGGTGATTTTGTTCAACATGCTTTAAAAGGTGTAAGTCTTAGTTTTAGAAAAAATGAATTTGTGGCAATTTTGGGACCGAGCGGTTCGGGAAAGACAACTCTTTTAAATATTATTGGTGGACTTGATTGCTATGATGAAGGTAATTTAATTATTAATAAAAAATCAACTAAAAATTTTAAAGAATGTGATTGGGATGCTTATCGAAATAATTGTATTGGGTTTATTTTTCAAAGCTATAATTTAATTAGTCATATGGATGTTTTAGCTAATGTAGAAATGGGAATGACTTTATCAGGAGTATCAGTAAAAAAACGGAAACAAATGGCTAAAGAAGTTTTAAAAAAAGTTGGTTTAAAAGAACATATGCATAAAAGACCAAATCAATTATCAGGTGGACAAATGCAAAGAGTGGCAATTGCAAGGGCTTTAGCTAATAATCCTGATATTATTTTAGCAGATGAACCAACAGGAGCATTAGACTCTAAAACTAGTATTCAAATTATGGAGTTAATAAAAGAAATAGCTAAAGATAAGTTAGTTATTATGGTAACTCATAATCCAGAACTAGCAAATTCGTATGCTAATCGAGTAATAGAAATGAAAGATGGCGAGATTATAAATGATACTAATCCTTTAAAAAGTAAAGAAAAAGAAAATGATGCTTATCAAATTAGAAAAACATCAATGAATTTTTTGACAGCTTTACATTTATCTTTAAATAATATTAGAACTAAAAAAGGTCGAACATTTCTTACGGCCTTTGCTTCTTCAATAGGGATTATTGGTATTGCATTAATACTTAGTTTATCTAATGGATTTGATGAACAAATTAATTTGTTTGAAAAAAATACTTTAAGTGCTTTACCAATAATTGTTAATAAACAAAGTATGAATTTAGATGAAGAAAGGCAAGATGAAATTTTGGAACAAGATGATTATCCAGATATTGATTATATTATTCCAGCTTTAGAAGTAGGAGAAAAATATATTCATAATAATAAACTAACTAATGATTATATTGATTATATTAATCACATTGAGGCAACTGATGTATCTGGAATAAATTATTCTTACATGATGGGTTTAAATCTTTTGCAGAAAGTTAATGGAAAAGTAAAACAAATCTCAACAACGAATTTAACAATTGCTAGTTATCCTCATACTTTAAATAGTGATACTAAAAGTGTTATTACTGAAAGATATGATATGTTAGTTGGTCATGAACCGACAAATAAAGAGGAAATTTTATTAGAAGTTGATAGTAAAAATCAAGTTTCCAAAGATTTATTAGAAGCCTTAGGATTTTCGACTACTAATAATATTAATTTTAATGATATTTTAAATAGTGAAATAACTTTAGTATTAAATAATGATTATTATCAGATGGTTGGTAATTATTTTCTGCCAAAACAGGATTTAGAAAAATTATATGAAAATGAAAATAATATTAAATTAAAGATTGTAGGAATAATTAGGTTAAAAAAGGATTATCCAAGTTTGACGGCTACACCAGGAATTTATTATACTTATGATTTACAAAATTATTTAATAAATATTAATAATAATTCTGATATTGTAAAAAAACAGAAAAGTGTTGACTATAATATTATGACTGGTGAAAAATTTGATTTAACGACTGAAGAAGGAAAAAATCTAAAGAATAATGTTTTAGAATATTTAGGAGCTAGAGGAGAACCATCTATGATTCAGATTTATCCTAAGGATTTTGAAAGTAAAGAACATATTATTAATTATTTAGATAAATATAATGAAGATAAAGTTGAAGATGATAAAGTCGCTTATATCGATCAAGCTCATTTGATGAGTTCATTATCAAGCAATATAATGACCGCGATTACGATTGTTTTGGTGACATTTAGTTCAATTTCTTTGGTAGTTTCATGTATAATGATTGGAATTATCATGTATATTTCAGTTTTAGAACGAACAAAAGAAATTGGGATTTTAAGAAGCTTAGGAGCTCGTAAAAAAGATATAACAAGAGTGTTTAATGCAGAGACGTTTATTATTGGAACTACTTCAGGAATGATAGGAATATTTGGGGCATGGTTATTACTTTTTCCAATAAATGCAATTTTGCTAAATTTAACTAATTTGGAAAATGTGGCTATTATGAATCCTTTACATGCAGTAGTATTAATTACGATAAGTGTAATTTTAACTTTAATTGGTGGTTGGATACCAGCAAAAATTGCTAGTAAAAAAGATCCAGTTATTGCTTTACGAACAGAGTAGACTTATTTCGACAAAATAGGACAAAAGTTGTCAAAATATATGTTTGAATTTTAGTTTTAATAGTTGTATAGTAAAGCACATCAGAAAGGGAAAACCTTTTTGAGTAAGCAAATTTCTTAAATCCTTAATCTTAAAATCATACATAAAAACTACCCTATAAACAACACACTTCTTTCAATTAAGAAATTTGCTAGGCAACCATTTGGTTGTCTTTTTTGGTTAGTAAAACTTGGTTATATTTTCTTGAAAAATATTAGAAAATAATATATATTCTTATTAAAGAAGGGATTTTATGACAAAAAAACAATTTTTAAAAAAATTGCAAGATAAATTACATGTTTTAGATAAAGAAGAAGTTGAAAAAATTATTAATGAATACAGTGAATTAATAGAAGAAAAGAAAACTTTAGGAATGAATGAAAAAGAAGCTGTTAAAATATTTGGAGATGTTGATGAATTAGCAAATAGTATTATTAAAGATTATATAAAAAATCATAAAGAAAGTGATATTATAAGTAATTTTAGTAAAAAAATTATGAATTATGGTGAACGCTTTTTTGCTATTTTAAGTAAAAAAGATACTAGTGAATTAATAAGAATTGTAGTTGAAATTGTTATAATGCTTTTTTTAATTAGTTTATGTCATATTCCAGTATCAATATTAGAGGAATTAGGTAAATCTGTCTTTTATATTTTATCAAGTCCTTTAAATCATATTTTTTATGTAGTATGGAAAGTAATTTTAGAATTAGCTTATTTAGTAGTGGCTCTTTTGGCTTTTGGCAAATTTGTTGGCTTACGGTATTTAAATGAAGAAATTGTAGTTGAAAAAGTTGAAAAAAAAGAGAAGGTTAGTAAGCTTAAAAAGGAAAATAATATTGGTTTGATAATTGTTAAAATAAGCGTTACTTTTTTAAAATTTTTAGCTATTTTAATTTTATTTGGAATTAGTGTATATTTAATGGGAATGGGTTTGATTTTAGGAATATGTATTTATTTACTTTTACATGGAGTTACCTATTTTGGCTTTTATTTAGTAATGATATCATTATTTGTTTTAGGACTATTATTTTTTCAATTATTGTATGATTTTGTTTTGGATTATAAATTTAAGGGTGGTAAGATATTAGCTTCCTTAGTTGTTTGTTTTGCTTTGCTAGGTTGTGGCTGTATTTTGGCTACTGATGAAGTTGCTAATACGGCATTTGTTAATCAAAATCCTCCTAATATAGAAATGGAAACTTTAAGTGAAGAAATACCATTTATTAGTAATATAGTTTTAGTTGGAAATATTAATGATTATATTGTTGATAACAGTAAAGATAATATAGAAGTTATGTTTAACTATTATCCTATTGGAACTAAAATGAGTACAAAAGTAACTAAAGAAAATAATAAGATTTATTTAAATTATAAATATGATGAATTTAAAATATCTAAAGAATTAATAAATCAAATGTTATTAGATTTAAAAGAAAAGAAAATTTATAATTATTATTTAGAACCTCAAATTATAGTTAAAAGTAATGAAGAAAATATTAATGATATAAAAAAGAATAGACAAAAGTATTATCAAAATAATAAAGAATATTTAACTTGTGAATTTGTTAGGACTTATAAAGTATTAGATATTATAAAGGGAAGTAAAGAAGAATATTCATATATAACTTTAAGTAGTTTTCTTGATGATGAGATTTATACAGCTAAAATTAAGAATAATTTAATAAATAATCTTGTAATAGATAGTTATTATGAATTTACTTTTCAAACATATCAATCTTATATAGATACTGATATTGATGATGTTTTTAAAGATTCAAATGTTATAAAAGTAACTAAAACAGATAAATTGCCTAGTGAACAAATAAATGATAATAGTTGTCGAGTGTTTTTCTAAAAGAGGTTATAACTATGATTGAAAAAATGATAAATGAAAGTTTGTCTAAAACTATGTGTTTGCAATTTTTATTATAAATTTCACAAAACCTTCATTTATTTTTGATATAGTTGGTTTGAAAGTTTTATTAATATAGATTTAATATTTCTTTTAGTTATATTTAATTGAAGGAGAAAGAAAATTTATGCAAAGAAAAAGCAAAAATATTATATCTATTGTTATTATTTTGTTATTATGCGGAAGTATTGTTTTTACGGGATATTTAAGTACTAAATCTTCTAATAGTAACAATATGCCAAACATGAGTCAAAATGGAAATCAACCGCCAGAAATGCCTAATGGTGATAATCAAGGAGAACCACCTGAAAAACCTGATGGTGAAATGAATAATGAACAAGGAAATGGTAATTTAAATATGGAAGTACCGCCAGAGAAGCCTGATGAAAATAATAATATGGAAAATCCACCAGATATGCCAAATAATAATGGTGATATGGAACAAATGGGAACGCAACAAGAAAATAATACTGACAATAATTATGTTTACTTAATTCTTTTCGGAATAGAAAGTTTTACTTTATCTATTATTGTACTTTACTTAGTAATGTCAGGATTTAATAAAAAAACTTTAAAAGAAACCCTTGCTAATAGCGATAAAGTAGTAATCTATATTTTAGGGGTAATTATTTTAACAAGTGGACTAACACTCACTGAAAACTTAATTGCTAACAAATTTAAAGATAATCCAAATGTTAATGATAATTTTAATCAAGGTATGGGAGCAGGACAAAATACAAATACAACTTATTCAGCTGTAAAAGAAATTACCAAATCAACAACAGAATCAAGTGGTAATTATGTTAGTTCAAAGAAGGATGAAAATGCTATTTTAGCTATTGGAGATATTGATGTAACTTTATCTGGTATAAACATAGATAAAAGTGGCGATTCAGATGGTGGTGATAATACAAGTTTTTATGGTACTAATTCAGGTATTATTGCCAAAGATGGAGCAAACTTAACACTTAAAAATATAACAGTAAATACAAATGCAACAGGAGCAAATGGTGTATTTAGTTATGGTGGAAGTGCTACAACAAATAATACTAATAGTGATGGTACACAAGTAATGATTAGTGATTCTAAAATAACAACAACTAAAGATAACTCAGGAGGAATTATGACCACTGGTGGAGGAACTATGATTGCTAAAAATCTTACAATCAATACTGCTGGTGTATCAAGTGCTGCCATTAGAACTGATCGTGGAGGAGGAACAGTAAGTGTTGATGGGGGAACGTATAAGACAACTGGAGCTGGTTCTCCTAGCATTTATTCAACTGCAGATATAACTGTAAAAAACGCATCTTTAATTGCTACTGCATCTGAGGGTGTTGTAATTGAAGGGAAAAATAAAATAACTCTTGAAAATGTAAATTTAACTGATACGAATAATAAATTAAATGGACAATCTACAACCTATAAAAATATTTTTCTATATCAATCTATGAGTGGAGATGCTTCAACAGGTTTATCAGAATTTAGTGCTACTAATTCAACAATAACTACTAATAAAGGTGATACTTTCTATATTACAAATACAAGTTCAAAAATCACTTTAAAAAATAATAAATTTATAAATAATGATTCTACTGGTAACTTTTTAAGAGCAGGGAAAGATTCTTGGGGAAATAATGGTTCAAACGGAGGAATTGTTGAACTATTAATGGAAAATCAAGAAGCTAAAGGTAATATTGTTATAGATTCTATTTCTACTCTTAATATGATTATGAATACAAATTCTTATTATGAAGGAACAATAAATGGCGATGATAGTGCTAAAGAAATAAAATTAAAATTAGATAAAACAGCTAAAATTAAATTAACAGGTGATAGTTATATAACTTCTTTTCTTAATGCTGATAGTAGTAATAGTAATATTGATTTTAATGGATATAAATTATATGTAAATGGTGAATCTATAAATTAAAGTAATTAATATTTGAAGTTGTTAATAAAAAGGAGACACTACAAATTTGTTTTGTTGTACTTTTAATGACAGTAGCTATTAGAAAAATTATTGTAATTTTTCTTTTTTTTATGGTAAACTACTAGTAGAGATGATAGTATGAATTATGAAAGTGTTAGCATGTTAGAACGCTATGGTGAAAATTTAACTAAAAATGAATATATTACGGATCCTGCTATTGCACGGGAAGATGAAATAAAGCAGTGTATACTGACTTTACTTACACCTGAGAAAAGTGCTTTATTAGTTGGTAAGCCAGGAATAGGTAAAACGGCTATAGTAGAAGGTCTTGCTTATCGTATTCAAAATAATTTAGTGCCTGATGCTTTAAAGGGTTGGGAAATTATTAAAATTCATATTACTTCGTTACTTGGTTATATAAATACTGAAGGACAAAGTGAAAGTCGAATTGCTATGCTTGTTAAGGAATTAGATGAAAAGAAAAAAACTATTTTATTTATTGATGAAACACATGTTTTGGTAAATAAAAATACTAATGAAAATTCAGGAATTGATTTTGCAAATATGTTAAAAGCTGGTTTGGATAGAGGAACTATTAAGATGATTGGGGCTACAACAACAGAAGAATATGAAGCATATATTTTAAGAGATAGGGCTTTTTTAAGGCGTTTTCAAAAAGTAGATGTTATGGAAACTGATAAGCCTGCAACAGTTAGAATACTTATGGGAACAATTCCTAAATTAGAAAAACAAATTGGTGTTAAATTAGATTACACTGATTTTATTAAAGAAAAGATTATGAGTTTTATTGTGGAAATGACTGATGAATATAAAAGAGTGTATGAAGTTGCTAGTCGTTATCCTGATATTTGCTTAGCAATTGTTTCTAATGCTTTTAGTTATGCGTTATATGATAATGATGCTACTGTTAAATTGAAACATTTTTATAAAGCTATTTGTAATGCCAAAAATATTTATGAAGATGTTAAGAAAAAAGAAATTGAAAGATTTAAAGTTGAATTTAAGGATATAATTTTAGAAGAGGGTATTGATTTAGAAGAAAGAGGGTAAGTTAAAATGGATGAAAAAGTAAAAGTTTTACAAGTTGGCTGTGGAAAAATGAGTAAGTATATTATGCGGTTTGTTTATGATAAAGGAGGAATAGTTGTCGGAGCTGTTGATGTTAATCCTGATTTAATTGGCAAGGATATTAGTCAAGTAATGGATAGTGATATTAAAGATGTTAAAATATCTAATGTTGATTATTTAGGGGATTTAATTGATGAGGTAAATCCATCTATAGCTGTAGTAACAACAATGAGTACTTTAAATGATATTGAAGATGTTTGTCGGATATGTTTGAAACATGGGGTAAATGTAATAACTACTTGTGAAGAAGCTTTTTATGGAATAAATTCTAATCCTAATGTTTTTAAAGAATTAGATACTTTAGCAAAGGCTAATAATTGTACCATTACAGGTTGTGGTTATCAAGATGTCTTTTGGGGAAGTTTAGTAACAAATTTATGCGCTTCAACTCATAAAATTACTAAAATAAAAGGGTTGTCATCTTATAATGTTGAAGATTATGGAATAGCTTTGGCAAAGGCTCATGGAGCTGGCTTGACTGAAGAAGAATTTTTTAAAACTATTGCTAGTGATAATAATATGAGTGAAGAGATAAGAGAAAAAAAGATGGCAAATAGTGATTTCTTTCCAAGTTATATGTGGAATGTTGTAGGTTGGTTAAATGCTAAATTAGGATTTCATATTACAAAAATAAAACAAGAATGTTTGCCAATATTAACAGATGAAGAGCTTCATTCAACAACATTGAATCTTAATTTAGATAAAGGAATTGTAAGAGGTATGAATGCAGTCGTAACTGCTGAATGTGAAGAGGGAATTATTTTTGAAGTAGAGTGTATTGGTAAAGTTTATACAGCTGATGAACATGATGTTAATGAATGGACTATTTTTGGTGAGCCAACTACTAAAATGGTTAATGATAGCCCTGATACAGTTTTACTTACTTGTGCAGATATTGTTAATAGAATTCCGGATATTATTAATGCAAGACCTGGATTTGTATTTACTTGTGAGCTTGGAGAACCACATTATATTGCTAAAAAATTTTAATTTATAAAGTGGTGAGGTTATGAAAAATTTTTTTACAAAATGGAAAGTTATTGTGGTTATTGTAGGAATAATTATGCTGGCTTGTATAACAGTTTTAATACTTTATCCAAGATTTATTGAAAAGAATTTTGAAACTGTTATTGAAATACCTTTAAATGAAAGTTTTTCAAAATATGAGGATGTTTGTTATGGAAATGTTTTTGATTGTCATGGAGTAGATGTTAAAGAAGAAGGCGAAGTTGATACTTCTAAAATTGGGGAATATAATATAAAATATATTTTTTCATATGATAATAATGAGTTAGTACGTAATCAAGTTGTCAAAGTTATTGATAATAAAGCTCCAACTTTAGAAGTAAATGGGGAAGATTTTAGATATTGTCCAAATGGTAAAATTCCTAAATATGAAGTAACTGCTATTGATGATTATGATGGGGATATTTCTGATAAGGTTGAAGTAAGAGCTGAGGGAGATAAGTTATTATTTGTTGTTAAAGACAGTTCTTTAAATGAAACAAAAGTTTTTAAAGATGCAAGAAAAATTGATGAAGAAAAACCGGTTATAACTTTAAATGGAGAAGATAAAATTTATATTGAAGTAGGAAATAATTATGAAGAATTGGGGGCTAAAGCTGTTGATAATTGTGATGGAGATATTTCTGATAATATTGAGATGATTGGTAATGTTAATACTAGTGAAGCAGGTGAATATGAAATTACTTATCAAATAAAAGATTCTTCAGGGTTAGATAATAGTGTAAAAAGAACTATATTTGTTTATCAAAAAGCCAAAGTTAATGAGAAAGGCTCTAAAAATGTTTATTTGACTTTTGATGATGGTCCAAGTGCTTATACAGGAGAATTATTAGATGTGCTAAAAAAATATAATGTTAAAGCTACTTTTTTTGTTACTGCTCAAAACACTTCTAAGGGATATGATGATATGATAAAAAGAGCTTATAATGAGGGACATTCAATTGGTATTCATAGTTATACTCATTCATATAGTTATATTTATTATAGTGTAGATAATTATTTTGAAGATTTAACTAATATGCAAAATAAAATATATAATTTAACAGGTTATAAATCGACGATAGTAAGATTTCCAGGAGGGAGTTCTAATACAATAAGTAAAAATTATGATAATGGAACTCATATTATGAGTACTTTAACAAAGATGTTAGCTGCTAAAGGATATCGTTATTTTGATTGGAATGTCTTAAGTGGTGATGCTGGCGAAACTACAGATACTAATCAAATTGTTAAAAATGTTACAAGTAATTTAAAAAGTGGAGCATCAGTAGTTTTACAACATGATACTAAAAATTTTAGTACTAAAGCGGTTGAAAGAATAATTAAATATGGAATAGAAAATGGTTATAATTTTTTACCTCTAACTATGGAAAGTCCAACAGTAGAACATAAAGTCAATAACTAAAGATAAAAAAAGGATTGATTAAATATAGTTTTCAATCCTTTTTATAATTTTAAGCTTATTTTTTTGTATATTGGTAGTAATTTAATTCACTAATTTCTGAAGCAATCTCTTCAATATCATCATCATCGTTATCATTAATTAAAAATAATAATTCTTGTAAATTTTGACAATTTTGGAAATTTATTTGATGATTATTTAAAGTTTCTATTTGTTTATTAGTTAAATAAATATTATTAATTTTTTGAAGATTATTCTGATTAATTAATTGTTCTAATTCTAAATTATCCATTTTTTAATTTCTATTCATAATAGCTATTATAACAAATAAAACAATAATAATTATTAACGCTAATAAAACAATATTAAAGGTTTGCTCTGACATATATTTTAAGAAAAAGCCTTCAATACTTTGCCAGATTTGTATTAGAAAATTTTTAATACTTCCAAATATAGAAAGAAAATCGCTTTTGATTGTTAATACCATTACTAATCACTTCCTAAAATATTATACAATAGACTTGAAATTCTAGCAATCTTTTGTTACAATATGTATGTTTTATGGCGGAATTGGTGAAGGGGTTAACACACCAGATTGTGGCTCTGGCATGCGTGGGTTCGAATCCCACATTTCGCCCCATATTATGATTAAAACATATTTAGTTATGTTTTAATATAGAGAATATTTTTTTTGAAACAGTCGGAAATATTTTCAAAAAAATTAATTCTCAATAAATTAAGGGTGCTTTGCACTTTTTTTCTTGTTCAGAATTAGTATTGAATGTATAACATAACAGTTATCTTTTTTTACATATATTTTAATTTAAATGCCAAAATAATTAAGAGGTTATTTAAATGAACAATTTAGAAAATTATAATAAAAAAAGAAATTTTAATAAAACAGAAGAACCACTAGGAAAAGGAAAAATTAAGCACCCCCAAAAAAAATTTGTTGTTCACCATCATTTGGCTAGTCATGACCATTATGATTTAAGATTGGAACTTAATGGAACTTTAAAAAGTTTTGCTGTTCCAAAAGGTCCAAGTTATAAAGTAGGTGAAAAAAGATTAGCGGTTATGGTAGAAGATCATCCTTATGCTTATCGTAATTTTGAAGGAATTATTCCTAAAGGAGAATATGGTGGAGGAATTGTAATGATTTTTGATGAAGGTTATTGGGAATGTTGTGATAATCCTAATACTTCATTTAAAAAAGGAATAGTTAAATTTAAATTAAATGGGCAAAGATTAAAAGGCCTTTGGTCTTTAATTCATTTAAAAGAAAATAATTGGTTACTTATTAAAGAAAATGATGAATATGCTAATTATACAAATATTTCTAAATATAAAACTAGTGTTAAAACTGGTAGAACTATGAAAGAAATTTTAAAAAATAAAACTTTTGGTAAAAATAATAATAAAACTTATATTGAAACTATTGAAATAACTAGCCCTAATAAAGTTATTTATAATAAGTCTAAAATAACTAAATTAGATATTGTTAAATATTATCAAAAAGTAGCTAAAAGAATGCTACCATATTTAGATAAAAGATTAATTAGTACGATTAGATGTCCTAATGGTATGAATGGTGAGAAATTTTTTAAAAAACATTTAGAAAATAAAAGAGATGGAATAAAAAAAGTAATTATTCCTTCACTTAATCATAAAGAAGATTACTATTATATTGAAACAATAAGTGGATTGATTAGTGAAGTAGAAATGAATAGTTATGAATTTCATATTTGGGGTGGACATTTACCTAGTAATAAGCCTGATATGATGGTTTTTGATTTAGATCCTGATGAAAATGTTAGTTTGAAAAAATTAAGAGAAGGGGTTAAAGATTTAAAAAGTATTTTAGATAGTTTGTCCCTAAAGTCTTTTTTGAAAACTAGTGGAGGTAAAGGATATCATGTAGTAGTGCCAATTCATTCTATTAAAAATTGGGATGATTTTAGCTTGACAGCTAAGAATATTACTAAATTAATGGAAGAAAAGTGGCCTGATAAATATACAAGTAATATGAGTAAGAAAAAAAGAAAAAATAAAATTTATATTGATTGGGTTAGAAATAATTATGGCTCTACGAGTGTATGTCCTTATTCAATTAGATTAAGAGATAATGCTCCTGTTTCAATACCAATTAAATGGAGTGAATTAGATAAAGTAAAACCAAATGGAATAACGATGAAGGAAGCTGTAAAACGAATTAATAAAAAAGACCCTTGGGAAGGGTTTTGGGAACTAAAGCAATAATAAAATGAAGGTCTTCTATTCTTATAATTGTATCTAATTTAATTACTAATAAAAATTTTTTTATTCATTGTTTTTACCATATATTTGACCTTTAGTTTCAAGTCCAAGTAATCTTCCATATTCAAATATATATGATAAACTAAATAAGAATAAAATTTCAACTAAATCAAAAATTTCAAATTCAATGTTTAAATCAGTATTTAGTAATAATTCAAACATTCCACCACCAATATTATTCATTAAAATTATAATAATCATTTTCCAAGCTATTTTCTTTATTAAACTAACATTTTCTAGGGTAAATGGAGTTTCACCTTTATTGATATTATTAAATAAAGTTTCTAAATGTTTAAATATTATAGATGTTAAAATAATTGTTACTAGTAGAGCAGCAAAGCCAGTTTCAATATAACCAATTATTTTAGGTTTACTATTATTTTCAAATATTGATATTATTTTAGTATTTAAAAATTCTTTATCAGCATCTGCTAAAACAAATGTGCCAACTTTTAGAATTATTTTGTCATTTTTTTCTAAAATATTAATATTATAATTATAACTTTATCAATCAAATAAGGTGAAACAATTAAAATTAAACAAATAAAATGAAAAATTTTGCATAATTTTAATAAATTATTGTCTAGATACTTTCACTTTTTCGGCTAAATCTTTCTGGGATAGTTTTTTAACAATCCTTATTTTTTTTAAAATTATCTCCAAATTTCATTAGAGTCCATCCTTTTTATAAATAAATTATACATTTAAAAAAGTTTTTAAACTATCAACTTTTAGTTGCATTTCCATTATTCTAATTCAACTGAATTTTTAATATTTATAATTTTGTTTAGTTTTTTACTCTATAAATTATGTTTAATTTTTTGATTTAATAAATATAATTTGTATCAATTATTGTATTTATTATTTAGTTGTTTGTTAGTTGTAGCCTCAATTTTTAATGTATAAATCAATTTTTCATAATCAACTTAAAATTAAAACAAACCCTTATAAATAAAGGGCTTGTTAGATATCATTATGGTAGCGAGAGAGAGATTCGAACTCACGACCTATCGGGTATGAACCGGACTACATTAAAATTTGATACCTGTTAAAACCCTAGTAAAAATAAGAAAAGTGCCTAAATTAAAGAAAAAAGATAGTTATACAAACTATCACAAAATATC
>CANQZD010000022.1 GCA_947628275.1 uncultured Bacilli bacterium
TTCAAATAATATATTTTATCATTATAAGGTGACATTTTAAAAAAATTTAGCGGTGACATTTCTAAAAAGGATTAACATGGTAATTGTTGGTTTTGACTTTTTTTAGGTCCTATGATAATATTTAATTGTTAATAGAAGGTGATATTCTAATGAAAATTAAAAAGTGTTTTAATTATGGAATAAAAATTGCCTTTTTATTTTTCTTTATAGCTTTAATAAATGTGAAAGTTAGTAAGGGAGTTAATGAAATAGAGAGCGGAAATAAAAATCGAGTAACTGATTTGGCTTTAATGTCATTACGATTAGAAGAAATAGCTAAAGATGATATTTATAGTCCTTTAGCTACTTATACTGGTGATTTGACTGGTTATGGCGCTAATTGTCCGTTATGTAATGGTACTTTAGCTTGTAAACCAAGTTATTATGTTAAAGATGGAACAGATACTTATGTAGATAGTGAATATGGCAAAGTAAATATTGTGGCATCAAGTTCTAATTTAGCGTGTGGTTCTATAATTAGATTTTCTTCTAAACTATCTGATGAAGTAATGTATGCCATTGTTTTAGATAGAGGAGTTTTGGGATATGATTTAGATCTTTTGACTCCGAGTGAATCTTATGCTTCTAAGTATGTGGGCCGTAGTAGTATTACCTATGATGTTTTAAGAAATGGTTGGATGAGGGATTATGAGGGCTAAGAAAAGTTTAGGTCAAAATTTTTTGAAAGATGAAAAAGTGTTAGCAGATATTGCTAATCTTTTTAGTAGTGAAAAAAAAGATTTAATATTAGAAATTGGTCCAGGAATGGGGGCTTTAACAAAATATTTAGTTAATAAAAAAGCACCTGTAGTTGCTTATGAAATTGATTTAAGAATGAAAGAATATTTAGATAAGATTTCCAATTTAGAGGTTATTTATCAAGATTTTTTAACTACTAATTTAGAAGAAGTAAAAAAATATCAGTATCAAAATTTATTTGTTGTGGCTAATATTCCTTATTATATAACGACTCCAATTGTTGAACATATAATTAAAAATGTTATACCTAATAAGATGATTTTATTAGTGCAAAAAGAAGTAGCGGAACGTTTTTGTGCTAAGCCAAATACTAAAGATTATGGTTATTTTACGGTTTTTTTAAATCATTATTTTAATTGTCATCAAGAGTTTGTAGTCCCAGCTACGGCATTTAGTCCTGAACCTAAAGTTACAAGTGCAGTAGTAGTTTTAAATAAAAAGGATGTAATAGAGCAATTAGACGAAAAAAAATTTTTTGCTTTTTTAAAAATGGCGTTTCGTCAAAAAAGAAAAACTTTAAAAAATAATTTAAAAGAATATTGGTTAATTATTGAACCGCTTTTAAGAGAAAATGGGTATAGTTCTAATGTAAGAGCGGAAAGTATTTCTTATGAAATGTTTGTAATTTTATATCGAGCAATATTTTTATAATTATTTTTTCATATACTTTAGTAGATGAATTATGAAAAAATATTTAATTACTTTTATATGCTTTAGTATATTAACTTTAATTTTATTTATTAACCGTTCTTGGGCAAGTGGTCCATTAAGTGGTAAAGTTATAGTTTTGGATGCTGGACATGGCGGTGTCGATGTGGGAGCAGTTGTGACTGATGTTTATGAAAAAGATATTAATTTAAAAATTACATTGGCTCTTAAAGAAAAGTTAGAGTCTTTTGGAGCTAAAGTAATTTTAACAAGAGATGGAGACTATGATTTAGGAGCCCCTAATGCTAAGCGGCGAAAGAAAAGTGATTTTGATCATCGAATTAAAATTATTAATCAAAGTAATGCTGATTATTATCTTTCTATACATATAAATTATTTAAGTGATTTTAGTTATGCTGGACCTCAGGTATTTTATAATAATGAACAAGCAGAAAATAAAAATTTGGCTTTTCATATTCAAGATGATTTAAATAAAAATATTGGAGGTAATAGAAAGGTTAAGTTAATTCCTAGTAGAACATATATGTATAGCAGATTAAAAATTAAAGGGGTTTTAATAGAATGTGGTTTTTTATCGAATGCTAAAGAAAGACAAATGCTATTAAGTAGTGAGTATATTGATAAATTAACATCAAATATAGCGCTTTCATTGGCTAGTTTTTAAAATATTGCATTTTGGTTTTTAAATGCCAGTCTAAACCGGTTACATATGATAAATCCCTAAATTCTTTTGTTACTTTTTTTTCAGTAATTACATTATTTAAATAGTCTAAACTAACATTAAATAGTTTAGTGGCAAATAAAATAGCTTCATCGTACAAATCATAGAAAGAACTATTTTTAATAATAGAGTTGTCAGTAGGATAACACCAGTTATGATGCTCTAGATTAAGAAAGTTCATATCTAACTTTCGAATATGAAAGCTTAAATATTGGTACATTTTTCCTTGACCAAATTTATCTTTTAGTTTATATATTTGTTTTTTTATTCCAGTTCTATCGGTAACAAAATATTTTAGTATTAAATGTCCAGTTTTGGCTGATTGTTCATATTTTGGTCCCATATTATTAATATTGAAAGTTTTGTTAAAAGTATAATTTAAAATATTGTTTAATTCATTTGAAAAAGTTACTTTAGGAAGTAAAATGTTACTTAATTTTTCTTTATATAAAGGCTTTTTCTCTTTTTTTTCATACATGATGGCATCAATCATAACTTCCATTTTTTCATGACCCCCACGATATTTTTTATTGATATCAAGAGACCCAGTTTGATATATTACAAAAGGATGACATGTTGAGTCTAAAGCATAATGGCAGATGCTACCAAATAAGTATCCTAAGGCATCTGGGTTATTTTCTAATTGATGTTTTTTTAGATAATTTAAGATATTTAAAAAATATTCATTAGTTTTAGTTCTTTGAGCTATTTTGCCTGTAGTTCTAACAGGATTTTTGAAGCTTGTAAAAAAGTGATAATAAAATAAATTATCAAAACTTTGAGCAAATAGATAATAGATATCTTTATTAACTTTATTTTCATAGCCTTTTAAGCAATCTTTGGCAAATAAATGATGAGTTACAATTGATGGCATAGATTCACTTCCTTAATTTTTCTGGTATTTATTATAACATATTCTTGATATTTTTAAAATTCACATTATTTTCACAAAATGATAACAAAAATACCATGAATTATATCTACAATATAATCGTACTTTGTGATATAATGTCTTTTAGAATAAGAGGTGGGTAATGAACAAGACATTTAAAACATTAGATGAGCAGATAAATATATTACAAAGTAAAGGCCTTATCATTAATGATGTTTTTGAAGCCAAAGAAATTCTTTTAAGAGAAAATTATTTCTTTTTAAATGGATATCGTTTACTATTTATGATTAGTGAAAATGATAGAAGTTTTGTTTCTGGTTCAGATTTTGATGAATTATATGCGATGTTTCATTTTGACCGCCATATTAGAAATATAATTTTTAAAAATTTACTTATTATTGAAAATAATATTAAAAGTATTATTGCATATAATTTATCAATGCGATATGGTTATAGGGAAAGACAATATTTAGACCCTAAAAACTTTACAAATGACCGAAAAAGGAAAAAACAGGTTGATGATTTATTAAGAAAAATGAAAAGACAGATTAGAATAAATGGTGGTCAACATCAAGCTACAATGCATTATATGGATAAATATGGATATATTCCATTATGGATTGTTGTTAAAATTTTATCTTTTGGAATTGTTGGGGAATTATATCAAATATTAAAATTTGAAGATCAAAATAGTGTAGCGCAGGATTTTAATATTTCTCGAGAAGATTTATTGGTTTATTTACCAATTTTGGCTAATTTTAGAAATTTATGTGCACATGAAGATATTTTGTATAGTCATCGAGCTCAACGGGATATTGATAATACTAGATATCATCAAGAATTAAAAATTCCTAAAATTGATGAAGAATATATTTATGGTAAGAATGATTTATTTGCGCTTATTATAATTTTAAAACAAATGTTACGAAAAAACGACTTTTTTCTTTTAATAAATGAGTTAAAATATGAAATAACAGCTTTAGAAGAAAAATTACATAGTATATCGATTGAAAAAGTTTTAAATGAAATGGGATTTCCATTAAATTATGAAAGGATAGTGGAATTATAATGGAAAAAAATAATGATGGTAAGATTTGGTTAATCGCGGTAATTATGTTTTTCTTAGGAGCAGGAGGTTTGTATTTATTAATGTATTTCTTTCCTGAACCTTTTGTAAAGACAATAAGTGAACAAGTGGAAACAAGAAATGTAACAATTGTAGATAATGGTATTAGTGAAGCTGTTGATAAGATTTATGATGCTGTTGTTGTAGTAAAAGCTTATTTAAAGAATTCTTTAGTAACAGGAACTGGTTTTGTATATAAAGTTGAAGGTGATAAAGCTTATATTTTAACTAATAATCATGTTATTGAAAAAGGTGAAAAAATATATGTTGAATTTACTAATGGTAATTTAGTAGAAACAAATGTTGCTGGTAAAGATACTTATTCTGATATAGCTGTTTTAACAGTTGATAAAGGTGAAGTTGATAAAATTGCTAGTATAGGTAGTAGTGAAAATGCTAAAATTGGAGATACAGTATTTTCTGTAGGAGCTCCTTTAGATGCTGATGCTTATTCTGGTACGGTTACAAGAGGCATACTTTCTGGTAAGAATCGTTTAGTGGGAGTATCATTATCTAATACTACAACTAGTGATATGATGATGAGTGTTTTACAAACTGATGCAGCTATTAATAATGGTAATTCAGGTGGACCATTAGTTAATGCTAATGGTGAAGTTATAGGTATTACTTCTTTGAAGTTAGCTAGTGAAGGAATTGAAGGTATGGGTTTTGCTATTCCAATTGAAACAGCGATGAATTTTGCTGAAAAATTGGAAAAAGGTGAAACTATTAAAAGACCATTCTTAGGTATTAGTATGCGTGATTTAGCTGATGCTCAATATTTATATTATCCAAGATTAAATGATTTAGATGTTACAAATGGTGTCTTTATTGAAGAAGTAACAAGTGATAGTCCAGCAGCTAAAGCCGGATTAAAATCAGGAGATATTATCATAGAAATGGATGATAAAGAAGTTACTAGTATTGCTTATTTAAGATATTTATTATTTAATCATAATATTGGGGATAGTATTAAAGTTAAAGTATTAAGAGGTAATGATAAAATTGATATTACGATTAATTTAACGGAAAGTTTATAAGTAGATAAATAATTTATCTGCTTTTTTAAATTTATTGACAAAGTAAGATAATTTTTTTAAAATGCAAAGTATAAGGAAGGAATTAGGAATTATACTAAAAGATGGGTGGTAACAATGGAAGATGTTATTATAGTTGGGGCTGGTCCTGCGGGATTAACTTGTGCTCTTTATTTATTAAGGGCTAATAAAAAAGTAAGAATATTAGAAGCTAAAAATTATGGGGGTCAAATTGTTAATGCTAGTAAAGTTGAAAATTATCCAGGAATAGTTAGGATAAGTGGTTATGATTTTGCAACTAATTTATATCAACAAGTTCTAAATTTAGGTGGAAAAATTACTTATGAAACGGTTGTTAAAGTTTTAGGTGATAAAACAGTTATAACTAATAATAATACTTATCATGGTGATTTTGTGGTTTTAGCAACAGGAGCTTGTAATCGTAAGTTAGGACTTCCTTTAGAAAGTAAATTTTTGGGAAAAGGGCTTTCTTACTGTGCAACTTGTGATGGTAATTTTTATCAAAATAAAGTTGTTGCAGTTATTGGGGGAGGTAATACAGCTTTAGAAGATGCTCTTTATTTATCTTTAATAGCTAGAAAAGTTTATTTAATTCATCGAAGAGATTCATTTAGAGGAGAAGAAAAGTATATAAAAGAAGTAGAAGCTCAAGATAATATTGAAATTATTTATAATGCAAATGTTGTTGCTTTAGCAGGAGAAGAACAATTAGAGCAAATTACTATTCAAGATAATTTAGGAAAACAAAAAGAATTAGAAGTTCAAGGTTTATTTATTGCTATTGGGCAGGTTCCCCAAAATGAAGTTTTTAATAATATAGTAGATATAAATGAGTATGGGTATATTATTACTCATGATGAGGTTTATACAAAGACAGAAGGGATTTATGCTGTTGGAGATAATCGGGTAAAGAGTTTAAGGCAGTTAACTACAGCAGTTAGTGATGGTAGTATTGCGGCAACGGAAATTATTAAAAATATGGCTAAAAAATCTAAGTGAGTTTTGGTTAGAAGTTAGGTTATTTAAAGATGAAAAGATATAATTTATTTACAATGAAAATGGTAGCTCTTAATATCGGTAGTGTTTTGATGATGGTGGGGTTACTAATTATAACAATGTTTGTAAGTCCTCATATAAGCTTGATTAATTTAAATATGGGACTTTTTTTGGCTATAGCAATAGTTTATTTTGGATTACATGAAGTTATTCATGGAATATTTTATTATTTATTTGGGGCCCATTTAGATAAAATTACTTTTGGAGTTCATTTAGAAAAAGGAATATTATGTTGTTCTTGTAAGGAAAATATTAGTAAGAAAAATATTTTGGCTTCAGCTCTTGCTCCATTTATTATTTTAGGCGTTTTGGCATATATGTTAGGGTTGGTTTTTTCTAATGATTATTTAGTTTTTTTAGCAATTATGAATATGGCAGGAAGTATTGGCGATTTAGTTATGTTTTTTTGTTTAAGGCGCTTAGATGATTTTGAGTTTAGTGAATATGATAATCCGCTTGCTTTTGCTTTATATACTGATTTGGATTTAAGTAAAGAAAAAATGTGGGGATTAAAGTATTTGAAAACAGTTGATAATTTAGAAAGAACTGTCAAAAAAAGAGTTGTTGTTAGTAAATTAAGTAAAGTTGTTTTAGGCGTTTTGTTTATGTTTTTTGCTTTATATTTACTTTATTATTTTAATTTTATACCACATATGCAATATCTTAGTGAGGATTTTGGTATTGTAAGTTATAAAAGTAAAGTAGATATGGATGGTGATGGTCTTGATGATGCAACGGATATTTTACAAAATGCTCGAGATTATGTGGCTTTAAAGCCAAAGTATAAGAGTAAATATTATGCAAATGGTTATCCTGATGATGGTTATGGGGTTTGTACTGATGTAGTGGCAGTGGCCTTAAAAAATGCTGGGTATGATTTAAAGACTTTGGTTACTCAAAATATAAAAGCTCATCAAGAATTATATGATGTTGAAGAAGTTGATGAAAATATTGATTTTAGGCGTGTTTCAAATTTGAAAGTTTATTTTGATAATCAAGCTATTTCCTTAACTAATAATATATATAATCTTGCCGAGTGGCAAGGGGGAGATATTGTAGTTTTTAAAAAACATATTGGGATTGTTTCTGATAAAAGAAATTATAAAGGTATACCGTTTATTATTCATCATTCAGGAAATTTGATGATTAATTATGAAGAAGATATTTTAGAAAGACGACATGATATTATTGGGCATTATCGAATTAGTTAGTTTTGACTTTTTTTAAATGTGCGTTATAATAAGGACTCGTTGGTGATTGATTGTGGAACAAGAAAAAATAAAATTAGAAAAATGGTGGAATACTTTTAAAGATTATGAAAGACTTAATATTAATAAAGTTAAATTATTATTTCAAAAGTATGAGTTAACGTTAGATACTCAAATGTTTAATGAAA
Source organism: uncultured Bacilli bacterium (assembly GCA_947628275.1). Lineage (GTDB taxonomy): Bacteria > Bacillota_I > Bacilli_A > RF39 > UBA660 > Ventrenecus. The sequence goes on from CANQZD010000022.1 coordinate 7,717, forward strand.
TAGTGTATGGAACAATGTATTTAATATATGAACAATTAAAGGATAGTTATTATTTATATTATCATATTAGTGATTTTGATATTGATGATATTATAATGATTGGGATTGAAAAATGGTTAATTTTTTTAAAAAATGGTGGAATTAAAGATATAAAGATTTTTTCAGATTATTTTAAAAAAGGTTTTCATTATCAAATAATTAATCAAGTATTAGATAATAAAATATCAACTGTTAAATTATATAAAATGGGTTATCGAAAAATGGCTAATAATTTTTCGATGTATGTTAATGGGATTACTGATTTAGATATTTCTAAAGAATTATATCAAGTATTTGACCAGTTAATTGTAGTTGCAGATAAATTGGGAATTGATTTAAAGTTAGTTTCGTATCGGCAATTTGAGTTTTTGATTAAACCTTTAATATATATAATGTTAAAAGAAAGATTAAATCCTCGGATGGTAAGTAGTGATGAATGTGAAAATGTTATTGATAAAATGGTTTTAGAAGATTTTAATAAAATTGTTAAAGTACCGACTAGAAATGCAATGATATTACAAGCTTATTATGGTTATTTTGATGATGAAAAAATAACTAGAGAAAAATTAGGGGAATATTATGGTTGTACAAAACAAAATATTGCGAGAATTTTAAAAAGTGAAATTAAAAGAATTAGAAAGCAGTTAATGTAAATAGTTGCTTTTTTTTATTGCTTAAATAAAGTGACAAGTTTTATTGGTTTTTTTCATAAAATTTTTTAGGTGAGAATATGCAATTTACAATAGGAAGTTTAGTTACAAGAATAAGTTATAATCATGATACGGTCTTTAAGATTTTGAAAATTAAAAATCAAGTTGCTTATTTAAAAGGGGTTCAAGTTAGATTATATGCTGATGCTTTTTTAGAAGATTTACAGTTATATGTTGAAGATGAAAGAAGTTTAGAAGATGATTTAGATTTAGATTTAAGTCTTAATGAAGATCGAGGAGATTATTTTTTCTTGCCGGGGAAGGTTTTACATATTGATGCTGATGAAGATTATTTACAAAGATGTTTGAAATTTTATAAAAAAAATAAAGTTATGGTTGTGGGGAAAAAGATTGATGAACAAGATGTTTATAAAGAGATTAGAAATTTATTAGTTTTATATCAACCTGATATTGTTATTATTACGGGTCATGATGCTTATTATGCTAAAAAAGGGAATTTGAAAGATAATAATAATTATCGTAATACTGGGGCTTTTGTTAAAGCTGTTAAGGAAGCTAGAAAGTATGAGAAGTCACATGAGAAATTAGTTATTATTGCTGGGGCTTGTCAAAGTAATTATGAAGAATTAATTAAAGCTGGCGCTAATTTTGCTTCTAGTCCAAAAAGAATTAATATTCATTGTTTAGACCCAGCTATTATAGCGGTTGTATTAGCGATGAGTGAAAGAGGTAAGGAAGTTGATTTAGTTAGTTTACTTGCTAAGACTAAATATGGAGCTAGTGGAATAGGTGGTATTAAAAGTAATGGAATGATGTATGTTGGTTTTCCAAGATAGAATATTTTTTATTGAAATACATAGGATTAAAATAAAGGGGGAAGAGGGGTTTGAACTTAGATATTGTTAGGGATAATGTTGCTAAGTATTTAAATAAAAAAGTCTTAGTTAAGGTATATGGAATGAGAAATAAGAATTATGAATATGAGGGAGTTTTATCAGCTATATATCCTTATGTTTTTACAGTTTTAATAGACGGTAGTGAAAAAAGTTTTAATTATGCAGATGTTATTATTGGGGATGTTGTAATAAAACCACTTTAAAATACTTGAAATATGCTAATTTTTGCTATAAAATGGAATTATGAAATAGGAGGAGTAAGATATGAAAATTTCATCTGTAAGTGTTCGTAAAATTACGAAAGAAAATTCAAGATTGAAAGGAATTGCTTCAGTTTTAATTGATGAATCTTTTGCGATTCATGATATTAGAATTATTGAAGGAGACAACGGTTTATTCATTGCTATGCCTAGTAGAAAAACTGCTACTGGAGAATATAAAGATGTATGTCATCCAATAAATCCTGAAGTTCGTAAAATGTTTGAAGAAGCAATTTTTGCTGAATATAATAAGGAAGAAGAATAACAACAGTTATAATAAATTGTTGTTTTTTTTATTTTGACTTTATAACCATATGGTTATATAATTGTATTGAAATAAGATATGATAAAAGAGAGGATAAAATATGGGAAGAGTCAGAATAAAAGTATTAATAAGTTTATGTATTATATTACTAGTAGCTTCAATTGTTAAAATAACTGATGTAGTAGCGGAATATGATGATATAACAACAGATAATGTTTATATAGGTTATTTTGTTGGTGATAAACAATTAGAAACTATGCCTGAAAAAGATAATAGTGAAGGTTTAATATTTAATTATGGAGAATGTAATAATGGTGTTACAGTTGAATGGAATGAAGACAGATGGGCTCCCTTAATAATTGGTTTAAATCAAAATTATACTAAATGTAGCTTATATTTTTCTAAAGTAATGGAGTTAGATAAAGATGTTCCAATAGTTACAAGTGGTAATGGTTTATATGAGGTAAAACATGATGATTTAGAAGAATTAGATAGTGTTTGGAATAAGACAGAATATCGATATGCTGGTTCTAATCCAAATAATTATGTTAAATTTAATAATGAAATCTGGCGTATTATTGGTTTAGTAAATGTTAAAACTAATAATGGTATTGAACAGAGAATAAAAATAGTAAGACAAGATGGAATAAATAATCAAAAAGATTTTGGGTCATATGCCTGGGATAGACCATCAGGATATACAAATAATTGGACAACATCAAAATTAAAAGATATGTTAAATGGCATATATTATGAAAGTAAAACAGGAGAATGTTACAGTGGGTATGGAGAAGCAATACAAGATACTTGTGATTTTAATACAGGAGCAGAATTACCAAAAGGCTTAGATGAAACAGCATGGAATATGATAGATAAAGAAGTAATATGGAATATAGGTGGAAGTAGTACATACAACGATGTAACAGTAAAAATGTTTTATGAAAGAGAGAGAGGAACAAGAACTGGAAGTGATAATACATATCCAAGTGAATGGAGTCTTGAAACAGATGTAGGAGAAAAGCATAATGGAGTAGGATTAATTTATCCGAGTGATTATGGATACGCAACAAACGGTGGAAGTATCGGAAGAGAGACGTGTTTTGCAAAGGAATTATATAATTGGAATAGTGAAGATGGAAATTATAAGAGTGAATGTGGTGGAACAGATTGGTTGAAGCCTAATAGTGGATATTTATGGACTTTAACGCCACATACTTCTAACTCTGAATTTGCAGACGTTGTCTTTTCATATGGGATTGTCGATCGCAGCTTCTATAACCGTGGCGTTTACGTCGCTATTAGTGTGTGGCCAACTCTTTATTTAAAATCTAATATTAAACTAATAGATGGAACAGGAAGTATAGATTCACCTTATGAGTTATTATTAAATTAAGTTTGTATGAAAATTACAAGCTTTTTTTATTTTCTTGTTACTGCATTTATTAGATGTAGGTAATAAAGATTGTTTTAGTTGTTTATATAACCGTTTGGTTATATAATAGTGCAAATAGTATAAAAGTAACATGATTGGTTATGATAATAATGAGGTATATTTATGAGAAAAAAGCAAAGTAAAAATGGTGGAAAGATAATAACTTTATCAATGTTATTTTTGATATGTATGATTTGTTTATATGAGACAATTAATAGTATGATGGATTTGCAAGATAGAGATAGTGTTATTGGTTATTATGTTGGGAATAAATTATTAGATAATATGCCACTTAAGGATAATAGTGAAGGTTTAAGTTTTAGTCATGGTAAATGTAATAGTGATGATGTTACTGTATCATGGGATGAAGAAAAATGGGCACCGATAATGATTGGTTTAACTAAAAATAAAACTAAATGTAATTTGTATTTTGGTAAATCTATTGTATTAGGTAAAGATATATTGCCTGTAGAAAGTGGCGATGGCTTGTATGAGGTAGTTAATGATAATTTATCAGGACTTAATAGAGCTTGGAGTCAAACTGAATATAGATATGCTGGATTAAATCCTGAAAATTATGTTAAATTTAATGATGAAATTTGGCGAATAATAGGCTTAGTAAATGTTCAAACAGAAAGTGGTGATGTTGAACAAAGACTTAAAATAATAAGACAAGATGGTATTGAAGGTCAAAAAGATTTTGGAAGTTTTAGTTGGGATTATAAGCAGAGTAGTTATGGCAGTTCAAATAGTAGTTATGGAAGTAATGATTGGACTGATAGTTATTTAAAAGATTTATTAAATGAAACTTATTATGAAAGTTCTAGTGATAGTTGTTATCAAGGAAATAGTTTTGCTAGTCAATGTAATTTTAATGGAGAAGGTATTTATCCAAAAGGTTTAAATGAAGCAGCAAAAGCGATGATTGATAGTGATGTTACTTGGAATTTAGGTGGTTATACTGATTCAGATTTAACAGCTAAACAATTTTATGAAAAGGAACGAAGTAAAAAAGTTTATAGTGGAATTGTTAGACAAAATGAATGGAGTAAAAGGACTGATGTAGGTAATGCTCATAATGGAGTTGGGTTAATGTACCCATCAGATTATGGTTATGCTGTTGGTGGAGATAATAGAGATACATGTTTAACTAAGTATTTAGTTGCGTATGATAATTCTGGATGCTATAAAAATAATTGGCTATCTAAAGGTAATAGTCAATGGTTATTAACTCCACATGCTGATAGTTCTGATGGTGTATATAATATTACTGATAGTCAATATGTATATACTGACTTTGCTAGTTCTTCTCTTGCTGTTTCACCAGTAGTGTATCTAAAATCTTCAGTTACTATATCTGATGGATTGGGAACGCTTGATACGCCTTTTGAATTAATATTGAAATAGAAACATATAAAATCAATTAAAGATTAAGCTTTAATAGTTGGCTTTTCATATATTTTAGATGGAGGATATGGAGTTCTAATATCAGTTAAGCCAATAAGATAATCAATACTAACATTATAAAATTTGGCTAACTTAGCTAATTTTTCAATAGGAATAGTTCTAATTCCTGTTTCATATCTAGAATATTGAACTTGTTTAATTTTTAATAAATTTGCAATATCTTGTTGAGTATAGTCTTTGTCTTTTCTAATTTCTTTTAGTCTTTCAATATTAATCATACATATCACCTATATTTATTTTTACATAAAATTGGTTATCAGATTGACTTTATAACTGAATGGTTATATAATGTGGGTGATAGTATAAAAATAGGGTCAAAGGGTATGATAAATAGTAACGAAGGACATAAAAATGAGGGATAAAAAATGAAACTAGAACAATATAAAGATAAGAAAGCTGAAAATAAAAAAATATTAACTATTAGTATTGGAATAGTTCTTTTAATAAGTGTAAGTTTACTATTATATAAAACCTTTGCTATCTTTAAAGAAACTATGAATTTCCCTTTTATGAGTGGACAAGTAGATTACTTTGGTAATAGTGATGTATATTTTGTATTTTATAAAGGTAATGAAATGTTAAATTCTATGCCCCAGAAAAATAATGAAGAAAACTTAGTATTTGATTATGGAACGTGTGATAATGGAGCAAGTATCGAATGGGATGAAGACAGATGGGCACCTTTAGTAAAAAATTTAAATAAAGTAAAAACAAAATGTAGCTTATATTTTTATCAACCTTATACAGAAAGTATTTTAAATGGAACAGACCCAGTATTAGATGATAAGTTAATACCAATTACAATTAATGAAGAAAATGGACAAGTCACAAGAGCAGATAAAACAGGGAAATGGTATAGTTATGCTGAACAAAAGTGGGCCAATGCTGTAATTTTAAAAGAAGGTAAATCTGACCCAGGCCCAAATAAGTCAATAGATGAAGCAGATATCGAAAGTTATTTTGTATGGATACCAAGATACAGATATGAGATATTTGATGAAGCAAATTATAACTCATTAACAACAAAGTTAAATAAAGCAAA
>CANQZD010000023.1 GCA_947628275.1 uncultured Bacilli bacterium
GAGTAAAATTATTATACTAATAAATCAATGATTTGCAACTTCATCAATTTACTAATCAGTATTATACGTGTTATAATATGGTTAATTTGGAAGTGATGAAGATGAAAGAAAAAGTAATTGTCGGGATGAGTGGGGGAGTTGACTCTGCCGTTGCGGCCTATCTTTTAAAAAAACAAGGTTATGAGGTAGAAGGGCTATTCATGCGCAACTGGGACTCTATGCTTAATAATGATACTCTAGGTAACCCTAATTTAAATAATGAAATATGTCCTCAAGAAATGGACTATAATGATGCTTTAAAAACCTGTGAAATACTAGGAATCAAACTTCATCGCGTTGACTTTGTTAAAGAATATTGGGATAATGTCTTTACTTATTTTTTAGAAGAATTACAAAAAGGACGTACTCCAAATCCTGATTTATTATGTAATAAATATATTAAATTTTCAGCTTTTAAAAAGGAAACTGAACGATTAGGCGCTAAATATATGGCAACCGGCCATTATGCTCGTATAGAAAATAATCAATTACTAAGAGCAGTTGACCTAAATAAAGATCAAACTTATTTCTTAGCAAAATTAACTAAAGAACAGCTTCAAAATGTTTTATTTCCAATTGGCGACTTAACGAAACAAGAAGTCAGAAAAATTGCTGAAGAACAAGGCTTAAACGTTGCTCGCAAAAAAGATTCGACGGGAATTTGTTTTATTGGTGAAAGAAATTTTCAAAAATTTATTGAAAACTATTTAAAGCCTAATCCTGGTGATATAATCGATGTTGAAACTAAAAAAGTTATAGGTAAACATACTGGACTAATGAATTATACAATTGGTCAAAGAAAAAATATTGGAATATCTGGTTATCAAGAAAGACATTATGTCTGTGGAAAAGATGTTAAAAAGAATCTTCTATACGTTGCTTTTGGAACAAATAATGAATATTTATTAAGTGATTCTTGTATTTTAGAACAAGTAAATATAATTAATAAACCAATTCCTAAACACTGTACTGCAAAATTTAGATATCGAAGCAAAGACGTTAATGTTGAAGTGGAACAATTAGAAAATAATGAATTAAAAGTATATTATCCTGATAAAGCTAGTGCTGTAACTCCTGGTCAATTTTGTGTATTCTATCAAAATGATGAATGCTTAGGAAGTGGAATAATCAAAAAAGTAATGAAAGATGATGAAGAATTATGGTATTTAAAATAAATGAATTTGATTATTTAAATGCTAATTTAGCTAGTTATCAGCAATTTGCCAGCTTTTTTTATAAATACATGTCCCAAAAATATCATTTAGATATTACTACCAGCTTTATTAACATCCAAGATAATTATAATGGTCTTACTACAACAGCTTGTACTTATGATATTCATTTTAGACCTGCCTTATTCCATATGGTTTCACTAGATATCAATAAATTATTTAAAGAAATTCCAAATGATCAAATTCGCTTCTTTGAATTTTTATCAACTCTATATCATGAATTATATCATATATTAGTAATTGAACGAGCTAATAAAGAAAATTGCTTTGATTTAACCTCGCTTTTAAGCGCTATTCAAAATAATGACCAATATGATAAAAACTTCTGGTCAAAAAATTATTCCATTGTTGATGAAGAAATTAAAGCCTATATATATGGCATTAAAAAAGCTGCTAAATATATGCAAAAAAATTATGCTGATTATAATCATTATGGAAAAATTGACATCAATCGCTACTTAATGAGAGGGCACTTTTATCATAATTATTACTATGGTAATGAAAAAATATCTAAAAATACTACAATCATTAAAATGCTTAATAATTTTAAATCTACTAAAGATAAACCATATCCAATAATTCTTGAAAAAGTCTATAATTTTAAGACAAATCAGCCAAAAAACATTGATGAACTAATTAATGATTTTGAATGTTATTATCATCAATATCAACGTAATTTAAAACAACAGCAGAAAATTAAAACTTTTTATGCAACTATCATCTCTGAAAAATATTTTGCTAAAGAAAATCTGTCTAAAAAAAATCTTAATAAAATCCCATATTTTCTAAAGATTAACCTTAATGAAAAGAAAAAAGTTCTTCAAGATTTAAAATTAATTCATCCTATAACAATTAATAAATGGCTTGAACAACAAACTTATATCAAAGAACAAACAAGTGATATCATTAATCAACAAACCACGATAAATAACCTAAAAACCATACCATTTGGTTAAAAATTAACGATAATACTTGACGTTAAAGTGTTAAGTATTTTATAATGTACTTGTAAATATTAAGAGAGTAGGTTAACAAAATGAAAAAATTAAAAGACTTAATGCAAGAATTAGGCATCTCTAAAGTTAGACTTGCTAAATATCTAGGTGTTTCAAGACAAATGGTATATAATTATCTAGAAATAGATGATATTACTAAATGGCCTAAAGAAAAGAAAATATTACTATTAAAACTTTTAGATATTGAAGATGGCGATGAAGATGCTATTAGTAAAATTGAAATTACTACTGATTATATGATGAGTGTTGAAAATCGTTTAAATCAAAATACTAGAGGTGAGAATAAAATTGATACTTATCTAGATATTAAAAATTTAGATAAAGATTCTCAAACATTACTAACAAATATTGTTAATCTTATTAAAGAAAAATTTATGGATGAAAAGAAAGCTAAAGAAAATTATTATATTTTTACCTATTTATATCACATGCTTCAATCATTAGAAAATGTCCCTGAAATTAAATATATATTTGGCTATATGTCTAAAACTACTGGTTTTACAAAAGTTGATGAATATAAATTTAATGAGGACCGTCAATTCATCTTTGAAGGAATATTATATTCTGCTTTAAATCTATATAATAACGGTGGCGCATCAAGAAGTAAACTTACTGAATCTCATCGTCGTTGGGAACAAGAAATTGACAAAAAAAATGAAGAAAAACTTGGTCGTACTCAACAATTAAATACCTTAAAAGTTCAAGCCTTAAAAGAATTAGGTTATTCTAAAATAACAACCGAAAATGCAGGCGAATTAATTGAAAAAATGGCTGAAATTGAATCAAGAAAAGTTTAATATAAGTTTACATAATTTGACAAAACAGAGGAGGGGAGAGTACCCTTCTCTTTTTAATTATATATATCTAAACAAACCCGTAAAATAAGCTTTCTATCAATTACTATTACAATATATATTATCTATTTATTTAACTAGCATGTAATAAATAATTTAATTATAAAAATAAATGATATATAATCCATTTAAATTTTAATAACAAAATTATAATTTTATTTCATAATATTTATTTAATTTAAATTTGTAATAAAGTGATAAATTATTAAGCTAAAATAATTTCGATGCAAAATATTAAACATTAAAAAAATTAAAAACTAAAAATTAAAATAAAAATTTTTAATCAAATATTTTAAATTATTATTTAATCTATACTATATAAATAAAAGTATATTATAACAAATAGTTAGTAATTAAATATATGCATTAATGAAATTCTAAACAATTAATTTTAATATAATAAGTCAAAAAAAAAATAATTTTTATATAAATTGCATAATATATCTTATGTAAACTAGTTATTTATCTATATGCATTGTGAACTTACATCTTGGATAATTACTACATCCTATAAAGTAACCAAATTTACCTTTTCTTTTTAATAATTGATGACCACATTTTGGACAAAGATTTTTACTAATCAAATTTTTATTGCTATTAATTGCATTATTAACTGCTAGATTATGATATTCTCTTAATTTTTTACTAGTTATATTAGCATTTTCAATTTGTCTAGCAATCACAACATAATTATCTAATATTTTATTTTGATATTTTTTAATAATATTATTAATATAATCTATTTTAGTTATGATTGTATTTCGACTTTTAATCTTTAATTTAGTTGTATTAGCAAAACAAATTATAGAAATAAACTTATTTTCATCAATATTTAACAAATTAGCTAAAGCTTTTATGTGACCATAATTTTGATATGTAGGATTATGGAAATATATTTTTTTCTTACCACTTTTTCTAATCCATTCTTCATTAAATTCATTTCCAATAATAAAGCCATACCAAAATTTTAATTCTATAACAAATATTCCATATTCCGATATGACAATATTATCTATTTGATGAGTCCCCCACTCGTCTTTAATCATTATATCATTTAATACAATATAATTTTTAGGTAATTTACTTAATTTATTTTTTAAAAAATATTCTCCAAACCAACCGCGAAGTTTTGTATAATTTTCAGTTAATAATAAATCAAATATAATCAATATAATAATTAATATCCACCATATCATACTACTCATCCTTAAAATCATTATAATACAAATTGATTAAAAAGTAAAAAAATAATCCCAGCACCTATTCCTACATAAATCCACACATCTTCATGATATTTTTTAGCTTTGGGAAACAAATCGTGAATAGATAAAGTTATCATTAGCCCTGCAACAAATAGTAATATAAAGCCAATCATGGCATTAGTAATATATTTACTTAAAAAAATAAATGCTAATAAAGCTCCTAATGGTTCAGCAAGTCCTGATAAAAATGTCATTTTAATAGCCTTTTTTTTGCTTCCTGTCGAATAATAAATAGGTACCGCTATACTTATTCCTTCCGGTATATTATGAGCCATAATTGCTAAACTAAGCTGTAATCCTAAAGTCATATTTTGATATGAACTTAAAAATGTTACAATCCCTTCCGGTAAATTATGAAGCATTAAAGCGAGCATTGACAAAACCCCTACTCGATACAAATCATCTTGTTTATTTGTTATTTTCTTATTTATATAATAAATTATAAATATTCCAAATATAAAGGCAATTGAAGACCAAAAAATTCCTCGCACCAATTTGTATTCAGTTAAAATCGCAAACGATGCTTCTGGTACTAATTCTAATACGGATATTCCAATCATTATGGTTAATGAAAAAGATAAGGCAAAAGCAATAAATTTATTAATATTTTCTCTTTGCCATTTATGAAAAATAACTATGGAGCCCAATACCGTCGACAAACCAGCTATTGTTGCAATTAATAAAGGCCAAATAATATCCATTATATATCACCATTAAATGATATGTTATTTTTAATGTTTTAATTCTTTATTACTTTTTAAATAATCCTCTATAGAAATAATTCCTAATCGTAACAAATCTTCTTTTGTTGAAGTATAAATTCGATCAGCATCAAACTTATCCATTACCCCAGCAATACCTAAATTTTTAAAAACAAACCCAATTTCCTCATCATCAAAAGGCCGTTTTTTTATATCTAATAATTTACTAAAACGATACTCCTCTTCTTCAGATGCTTTCATATCCAATTCTTTATTCATATCCTGACTAGCGTCATAAGGACTTAGATAAAAAGGCATTTGATAATCAAATAAAATACTTGGAAATAAATAGTTTTCACTCTCCATAAAATTATTTACTAAATCACGTCTATAATAATTAAAATATTCCAACAATAATTTTCTAAATTCCATATAAGAAGTTAAATATGAACAAATATTATAAAAATGAAAATTATCAGTAACTTTATTAATCTTTAATAATTCTTCCCGTACTTTTAAATTAACATCTTGACAATTTTCAGTTATAAAAAATTTAAATTCATCAAAACTAATAATATTTAAGCATAAATCATTAATAACTATTTTAAAATTATCATCATTATCTAATAATTTTTTTCTAGCTTTTTTAGTTACTTTAGCAATTCGATCTAAAATTATTTTTTTAATTTTAATTAATTTATTTTCCCCAAATTTATTTTCTGTTTGAAATAATGGATTATAAAAATTAACATTATAATAATCTTTCTCTTTATTTAAAGCAACTTTAGCAATAACAATCATTTTATCTTTTAACTGTGGATGAATTTTTAAATATTCTTCCTTACTATAATTAATTGTCTCTAAATCTATTTGAGAGATATCATCATAAATAATTGGTTTATCATCTATAAACTTTAAATAAGCTTTATCTTCATATAGTAAACAATACTTAGTATTCATAAAATCGCCCTCTAAAACAATTTTAACAAATCTACCAAACATTGGCAACTAAATTCAAGTATGGTTTTTATCTTACTATCCATAATATTAGTGGGAGGTAAATTATAATGAAAAAGAATAATAACGAAAAACAAAACCGTTCTAACAACAATTCTAAAAAAAATCAAAACAGCAGAGAACAACGTTCTAATTCTAGCCGCAAAGAAGAACAAAACGAAAAAAATAATAATAGAAGAGATTGTTAGTTATATGAAGAAGAAACGTTTTAAAGTTTCTTCTTATTTTTTAGCCCGAGGATGAGCTTCATTATATTCACTTTTTAGTTGTTCATTAGTTATATGAGTATACATTTGGGTTGTTGAAATATCACTATGTCCTAAAAGTTCTTGAATAACTCGTAAATCAGCTCCATTTGCTAGTAAATGGGTTGCAAATGAATGTCTTAAAGTATGAGGACTAATATCTTTAGTAATTTGTACTTCTCTTGCCCTTTGTTTAATTAATTTAAAAAAACCTTGTCTTGTTATGCCTAATCCTCGATTATTTAAAAACAAATAATCACAACTTTTTCCTTTTTTAATTAAAATATTTCGATAATCATTTAAATATATTTCTAAATATTTTTTAGCAGCCTGATTTATTGGAACAATTCGTTCTTTACTCCCCTTTCCTTCTACCCGAATAACATCATTAAATAAATCAAGGTGATTAAACTTTAAAGATATTAATTCTGTAACTCTAATACCTGTAGCATATATTAGCTCTAACATAGCTTTTGTTCGAGCAGTATAGGCATTAGTAATATTAATATCCAATAATCGATCTACTTCTTCATAAGTTAACACTTGTGGTAGCTTTTTATTAATTTTAGGTTGCCAAATTGCCTCAAAAGGATTAGCTTTAAGATAATCTTCTTTTAAACAAAAAACATAAAAATTATTTAAAACCGTTATATAATGTGATTTACTTCTAGCAGATAACTTTTTCTTGTTATCCAAATATTTAATAAAATTAGTAATATCTTTTTCGTTTATTTTTAATAAATCTTGATTATTAAAAAAATTTTCAAATTCCCATAATTCTTCTTTATAAGATATTAAAGTATTTTCACTTAATTTTTTTTCATATTTTAAATGATTAAAGAATAAAACTGTATATTCATTAACTAACTCTTTTTTCATATTATTTACACCATTTAAAGTATAACGATTAAACTCTTGATTGTCAAACTATTGTTTTGATATAATTAATTTGGTGATTAAATGGAAAATTTAGCAAACAAAATGCGTCCTGAAAAATTAAGCGATATTATTGGTCAACAACATTTAATTGGCGAGAATAAAATAATCTATAATTTAGTCAAAAACCAGCATTTATGTTCTTTAATATTATATGGTAAACCAGGTATAGGTAAAACTTCAATTGCTAATGCTATCGTAAATGAATTATCACTTCCCTATAAATTTTTAAATGCTACTATAAATAATAAACAAGATTTTGATATTGCTATTGCTGAAGCTAAACTTCATGGTAATATGATTTTAATTATTGATGAAATTCATCGAATGAATAAAGATAAACAAGATTTATTATTACCTCATATTGAGTCAGGATTAGTTACCTTAATTGGTCTAACAACAGCTAATCCATATCATAAAATTAATCCTGCAATTAGATCTCGTGTTAAAATTTTTGAACTTCATGAATTAACAATTGATGATATCATGGTTGGTCTTACTAAAGCTACCAATTTTTTAGAGGGTATTAAAATATCACCTGAAGTTATGAAAATAATTGCTAAATCAAGTTCCGGCGATTTACGAAATGCGATTTCTGAACTAGAAATTGCTTATTACAGCGCTCCAAATCACGAGATTACTGAAGATTTATTAAAAGAAATGGGTACTAAACCTATATTCTTTCATGATAAAAATGAAGATGGTCATTATGATGTTCTATCGGCATTTCAAAAGTCAATCCGCGGGAGTGACGTTGATGCTGCCCTTCATTATTTAAGTAGATTAATTATCGCAGGTGATTTAGATAGTATTTACCGGCGAATGAGTGTCATTGCTTATGAAGATATTGGTCTTGCTAACCCTTCTATAGGTCCCAAAGTTATGGCTGCCATCAGTGCCTGTGAACTAGTTGGATTACCAGAAGCTAGAATTCCTTTACAAGTAATAGTAACCGAAATGGCCTTATCACCAAAATCAAATTCAGCTCATATTGCTGGTGATGAAGCCTTAAACGATATTCGAAAAGGTACTACTGGTAATGTCCCTAATCATATTAAAACTAGTTCAACAACATATCTCTATCCTCATAATTATCCTCATAGTTATGTTAAACAAGATTATTTACCTAAAGAATTACTTGGTAAAAAATATTATTATCCTAAAGACAATAAATATGAAAACAACTTAAATAAACTTCATGAAGAAATGAAAGGCGGAAAATAAATGAATTTAACAATTATTGGCTGTGGTGCTTTTGCTCAAGGCATAGCTAGTCTCTTACAAGAAAAGAATAAAATAACCATGTGGGTACATGATTCAAAAGAAATTCCAAATCTTAAAAAGGTCTACCCAATGATAACTTTTGAAACTAATTTAAATAAAGCCGTTTTAAAAGCTGAAGCTATTTTTATCTTAGTTTCATCTTCATTTTTTAAAAATATCATTGATAGTCTTCCTAAAATGCAAGTACCTATCTATATTGGCACTAAAGGTATGTTAGCTAACGAATTTTTTACTACATATACTAAAAAAACACTTAAGAATGATTCTGTTTTTTTTCTAGCTGGTCCTAACCTAGCTAGTGATCTAATTAATAAAACTCCCGTTGGCATTACCTTGTCGCAAGATGATTATAATTTTTTAAAAAAACTTATGCCAAATTATGTTACAATCGATAAAGATTTTGAACCAAATTTAGAATTTTATAGTATTTTTAAAAATATTGTAGCCATTGGTTCAGGAATACTTTATGAATTAACTAAGTCCTCTTCTTCTTTAGCAACTTATTTAACTAAAGCTTTGCAAGAAATTACCAATACTAAAATTTTATATGGAACTATTGGTGATTATTATATGACCAGTACAAGCTTTAATTCAAGAAATTTTACCTTTGGTACTTTAATAGCCAAAAATCGAATTGAAGCTCAAAATTATTTAGCAAATAATACTGTTGAAGGTTACGATATGTTAAAAACTCTAAAAAGTTATTTAACTAGTCAATCTCAGTTTGTATCTATCATCAATATTTTATATGACATTATTTATGAAAATAAAAAGGAAACTATTTTACTAGATTATTTAAAATAATTTCCTTTTTTCTATTTTAATAATTCATTAATCACATATTGAGCAATAAAAGCTCCAGCAGCCATAGGAAGTGCACAAAAAGTGCCTAAACCTTTTTTATTAATAGGAACTTCACTACTCCATAATACTTTTGTATTTAAGTATCTTTTGGGCAAAGAAGTTCTTATTTTTTTAGCTAATCCATCATTAAAAGTTTTATCTAAGGTAGTTATTTTAAATAAAGAAGGATTTTTCTTATTTGCTGTACCCATACAAGAAATTAACTTCAGTTTATAATCTTTAGCGTATTTTATAAGACTTATTTTAACCGTTACATCATCACAAGCATCAATTATATAGTCATATAATTTTAAATCAATCTCACCAATATTATCCCCATTTAAAACCATTTGTTTAATACTAACCATACATTTACTATTTATTTTTTTAGCTCGTAATTTAGCTATATCCACTTTTGGTTTATTAAGAGAGTTACTAGTTGCATAAATTTGTCGATTGCAATTAGAGATTTCAAAACAATCACCATCAATAACAGTGATATTTAAAATTCCACTTCTTACTAAACATTCAAATACATAACCCCCTACTCCTCCAACACCTATTAAAAGAATTCTCGCTGTATTTAACTTTTTTATTTCATCGCCAATTAATAATTCTAATCTATCAAACATAAAAATTACCTCACAAAAAAACCAAAGAAGTAAGTGTGATAAAATCCCGCTCAACAGCAGGTGGGCATCATATCTATACTTTAGGATCCTAATTCACTTAATGGATTAGTCTTCTACACCATATAGAGCATCCGATTCCCAAGTATCACCATAGTCGGTTTTATGCAAATCTTACTATCATTTGGTAATTTCATTTTAACAAATTTTATTATTAATATCAATATAAGTTGGGCTAAATAATTTTTTATTAATTCTCATTTTGAATAAATCGAGCAGCTGGCATCTGAATTGGCTCTACTGGAGCCTCTGGAACTGGATTTACACTACTAGACACATTATTTTGAACAGGTTGACTATTAAATGTTGGAACTTCTCTAGTAGGCTGTGGCACCTGCCCTACTACATTACTAACCACTTGAGTTTGAACCCCACCATTTGCTGACGGAATGAAACTTGAACTTTCTGTTTGAACACTATCAACCTTTGACCAACAACTCTTAACATTACAGTTAGATGAATATGGAGGTGGATCTGGCATCGCCATTCTAACAATCATTGGAATTTTAAAGGCCCCACCAAACGCTACACAACTACCAGGTTGTAATGTTTTTTGTTTTTCGATAACATCAGCTGAAATATTAGGCAACATTTCTTCAATATATTTTAAATCTTTAGGGTGCGTCATTTTAAAGATTAAGAAATTAGAAACCTGAGCAACAACTGTATCACTAATTTCTACTGGTCTTTGTGAAATAATTCCAAGTAAAGTACCATATTTACGACCCTCTTTAGCAATTCGGTCAAAAATATTATAGCCAAGTAAGAAAGTATCATTATCATTTTGAATATAACGGTGAGCTTCTTCTAATATTAAATGACATGGCATACTAGCCCGATCTTTTAAACTCTTAGTATAATCAAAAATAATTCGACAGAATATTTTAACAATTACCTTAGCATAGACATCATCAACATCTTCCAAATTAATATTAATAATTTGAGCTTTCTTGCCATTTAACATTACTAAATTTTTAGCAAATTCATTAGGAGTAATAAAACCATTATTAACAAAATATGTCCCAACTTTAGTATTTAATATAGACCCAATTCGAACCTTTAAAATTGTTGCATCATCCGCAACCATTCGGTTATTTAAAAATCCTTCACTAATTAAGGTAAATTCTAAAGCTTTAGAAAAGTCTAACATTGAATAAGAATATGTAGCAGGTTCTTTAGTTTCTTCTAACTCTTCATTGATATGTTTTAAAATATAATCAGTAATTAAGACTGATTCACCAAAATTACCATTAGAGTCAATCTCAAAACATTCAGCAAAACTTCTTGAAAAACCAACACCTGCAATTCTTGTGTCAAAATCAAAATCAGTTGTATGACATGTTTCAATTATTGTAAAAATTTGATTTTTCTTTTGCGCAGTAGTTTGATTACTAAACAAAATAGCTAGTAAAGCTTTAGCAATTAAATGATTCTTATAAGTTTCGCTTTCCTTATTATTTTGTGAAAATATTTTAGCTAATCTGATAGTTCTTTCAATAATTGGCAATTGACTATGTGACGAAGCTTGAAGTAATAAAGCCATATCATCTAATTTTAATAAACATACAGGAATCTCTAGAGGGACATCAGTATCTTCCTGAATATTTGAAGTAATAAATTTATATTGATATTCAGGATTATATTGATTTATAGATTTGAAAGCATGTTTATATTCACCATACGCATCAAATAAGAAAATATTTGAATTTTTTTTAACTAATTCAACATCTTGAAAAACATTTTGAATAATTCTTGAAACGCCATGAGTTTTACCAGAACCAGAGTTACCACATATAAAGAAGTGATTAGAGAAAAAATCATTAATTGTTGGATAAACTGTATAATTTTTATATATTGCACTTTTACCCAATTCAAACGTATTCGCGTCTTTTAAACCAATTAATTTTTGTAATTCTCTTTCATTAATAACCCGAATTTTACTTGAAATTAATGGTTTTCTAATAACACCATTAACATATCTATCATCAATATACTCCCCTAAAAAAGTAATTTTGATATTATCAGGATTAATCTCTGATATTTCACCCAAAATTCTTTGATTTGGTGCTTCAAAAATAACATGTAAATTCATTAAGTCAGTTGTTTCATTAGAACTTAATGTATTTTCAACATGGGCAACTGACTCACTAATATATTTTATTTTTCCAAACATTACTTTCACCCATCTCTATTCTTAAAAAATTATAACATATTTTTTTATTTAAAAAAATAATTTTGTAATAATTTGACAAAGATATTTATATATGTGAAATGAAAAAGTAAATTCCAGTTTCAATATATTAGGCAAGAATTTAGTCTTACACAAAATTCCAGTTAAAAAA
>CANQZD010000024.1 GCA_947628275.1 uncultured Bacilli bacterium
GAAGTAGCACAATTTGGTAGTGCACTACATTTGGGATGTAGGGGTTGCAGGTTCAAATCCTGTCTTCTCGACCATTTTTTTTGAAAAATAAAAAGCGTTAATTTTTTTTCTTGTTAACGTTTTTTTTAGTCTTTTTATTTTTAGGTTTGATTTCTTCTTTTCGAAAGATATGATAAAGAATAATTGGATGAAGAATAAAATCCATACTATCAGCTTTATCAACTATAGTTAAAAGCCAGGCTTCTTTGGAACGAGGAATTTTTTTATTAACAGGAAACATATGAGTTTCCATAATATTAGCTATCTTTGGAGTTATTAATTCACCAAAGTTTTTTTGGGCATTTAAAACGGCATTATGAGCATGAGTAAAAGCGTGCATTTGTAAAAATGGTTTCTTTTCGGTGTCATATTGCCATGGTTTTTCATAAAAATCATGTAAAAGTGCAGCAATAGTTAAACTATGATAATCAAGTTTTAATTTTCGACCAATTTTAAAACAATCATAAGCTACTCTTAGAGTATGTTCATACACACTTTCATTAATATGATGAGGATATTTTTTTCTTTTTAGATATTCTTTATTATTTATAAAAGGTTCTATAATTTGGCAAAATTCTTGATATTCTTTTGTATACTCTTTGGGAGTTTTTTTACTTTTAAAATAATAACTTACATATTTATATAAAGCAATTAATTGAATAAAAATGGTTATTAAAGCTAAAATGGTTGTAAATATTTTTAACCAAGGAAATAAAATACTCATAAAGCCTGCTAAAATGGTTGTAAATAAACACCAAGTTTTGATTTTACCAATTAAAAGAGAATTAATGTATTTACTTTTAATAAATATGTATATATTAACTATTGCAATAATTATTTCAAGTATTAAAATATAGAAAAAAAGATTTATTTTCATAATTAATAATATTAATAAAGTTATAGCTAAAAATTTATCAGCAATCATATCTGCTTTAGCTCCAAAAGCACTTGTAACTTGCCATTTTCGAGCTAAATAACCATCCAAAAAATCTGTTAAAGTTATTAATATTGCTACAATAATTAAAGTTATAATATGATTAGTCAAACCTAAATAAATAAGTAAAGGGGTAATTAAAAGACGTGATAAAGTTAAAATATTTGGAATGTACTTTTTCATATAATCACCAATATAATTATATCAAAAAAAATTAAAATAATGTAAAAAAGCGTTTGATGACGCTTTTTATACTTCTTGAACAACAGCAATAATCATTGGTTTGCATTCAGTTTGTTCATATAAATAATTACTTAATTCATAACGGATTTCTGTTTTTATTTTATTAAATTCAACATAGCCATTAACAATATTACGATTAATTATTTCTTCACAGATATTTTTCATTCCAGCAATAATATCTTTGGAATCTTTAATATAAATAAAGCCTCTTGTAGTTATTTCTGGACCAACTAATAATACTTTTTCTTGTTTACTAATTGTAGCGCTTATTAAGACAATTCCATTTTCACTTAACATTTCTCGGTCTTTAATAACTAAATCGCCAACATCATCACTACTCTTTCCGTCTATTAAGGCATCCTTAACTTTAATATGAATTGGTTTATCAACTAGATTTTTATCAACAATTGTAACAACATCACCATTTTGTTTTAGTAAAATATTTTCAGCAGGAATTCCTAAAGCATTAGCAATATTAGCATTATTAACCATATAACGATATTCTCCTTTAACAGGCATATAATACTTAGGATTTAATAGTTTTATCATCAACATTAAATCTTCACTAGAAGCATGATGTAAAATATTCTTATCTTTTGGTAAAGATATAATTTCACAACCAGCCATAGCAATATCATTTTCTAATTTAACTAATAATTTTTCATTCGCATCATATCTTGGTTCAGCAAATAAAACAGCATCAGTTGGTTTTAAAGTAATAAATTTATCGTAGCCACCAACAATTTTACTAATAGCAGCATAAGGATTAGTTTTATCATCACTTACTAATAATATAGCATTACTTTCATCAATATTAGATAAATCACCAATTAAATCTTCTTGATAATTTAAATAATGATTAGCATGAGCAAAATGAATAAAATTTTGAAGTTTTTTACCCATAATAATTATTTTACGATGGGTATTTTTCGCTCCATCAAAAATATCTTGAATTGTATATAAATGAGTTGGTAATACACTAATAATTATTCTTTTATCTACTTTGTTAATAACATCAGCAAAAAAGTTTTGCAAACGATGAGTTGGTGAAGTATGACCATTATTTTCGGAAAAGACAGATTCACTTAAAAGACATAAAACTCCTTGTTTTCCAACATAGGCTATTTTGCCCAAATCCATATCATAATGATCACGCATTAATGGGTCAATTATAAAATCACCAGTATAACAAATTGCACCATCAGGAGTATTTAAGCAATACATTACAGCATCAGGTACACTGTGGCTAACGGTTATAGGGAAAATAGATAAGTTTTGAAAATTTAACTTTTTATGAGGTAAAATTTCAACGATGTTATCTTCTTTAACACCTAAATCCATTAAAACAAATTTAGTATATTTAGTTGCAAAAAATTTAATTTCGGGAATAAATTTAATTAAATCTAAGGCTCCACCCATATTTTCGTAATGACCATGAGTTAAAAATACTCCTTTAATTTTTTTTCGATTTTTAATTAAATATTCATAATCTGGAATAATATAATCAATCCCAAACATATTATTAGAAGCATATTTTATTCCACAATCAAAAACAAAAATGCTATTATCAACTTCTACGACATAGGTATTCTTGCCCATTTCATCAAGACCACCTAAACCAAAAATTTTAATTTTACACATAAAATAATTTCCTCCTAGTAATTTAAAGTTTTTTTCGTAAACTCATTATAACAAATTATTTTATGTTTGGCAATTTTAACTTCTAGTTTCACTAATTAAATCAGTTAACTTAATAATAGTATATCCTTTATATACAACATTCTCGATAAATATTTTTAAGTATTTTAAATCTAAGTTTTTAAGATAATAAATACCTCCTGCTTCAATATTATTATAAATACTAGCAACATTATTATTAGTAACTTCATTTGTTGCCTCAATAAGTATTTTTTGCTTTTTTAGACAAAAATCTTTAGTCATTTTAGGAAGATAACAAATATTAGTATTTTTATTTTCTTTATTTAATATTTTTTCAGTTTCTTTATAATTAGATTCATCAATATTAATAAAGTCAGCATTTAACTTTGAATTAATATTTTCTTTAGTAGTAAGAATGGTATAATCCATATTCATTTTTTCAAAATAATTGATTAAATTAGATTGAGCATCTAAAATAAATGAAACGGCCATTTTAGCTTTATTACCTTTTTTTATAATTTTATCTTTATTTTGATTAATAGAGATAGTTGGAATAATTTCATCAAATACTAAATACTCAGTTTTTAAAGCTCCATAATTTTTCATTTTTTGGAAACTTTTTTCAACATTAACTTCTCTTCCCATTAACCCAGGAATAATATAATCCCCATCTATTGAGGCATCAAGGCTTTTTAGATTAGTTTCTTCTTTTAAAACTAAAATGTTTTGATAAATTGGATCTTTTTTTTGCATTAAAAGAGCAAATTCATGAGTATAATAAAAACTAAAAAATAATAAAGCAATTATACCCAAGGTTTTTAAAGGCTTGTTCATCAAATCACCTATGAAATTATATGATTATTTTTAATTTTCTTGATTAAGATTTTCATCAGTAATTATTTTTTCTTTATGATTATTGGAAACAAAAGCGATAGATTCAACAATTACTTCAGTAAAATATTTTTTTTCATTTTCTTCTTTTTCATAAACTCTTACTTGAAGTCGCCCCCGAACACAAACAATATCCCCTTTTTGACAATATTCTTTGGTTTTTTTAGCAATTCCATTCCATAAAACACATCTTAAAAAATCGGTTTCATAAATGCCTTCAGCATTTTTAAAAGTTCTAGGAACTGCTAAACTTATAACCATTCTAGATTGGTCAGAACTCTCTTGTAAATCAGGATTATCAGTTAAACGACCAACTAAAATGACATGATTCAAATAATTCACCTCCTTTCTATAAGCATTAAAACAAAAAGAAAGGCAAAAGACAAAAGACTAATTTGAAAAATATAGAAGTTATTTAAAGTAATCAACATAATATTTGGTAACGAATTAAAAAAATTGGTAAAAAAAAATAGCAAATTTAGAATATTTGCATATTTTCTTTTTTAATGTTAATTTACGTATAATTGACATTATTCTTTTAATAAACGATTTAATTCAACGGCATATTCCATAGGTAACTCTTTTTTAAATTCATCAATAAAACCCATTATTAAAAGTTCTTTAGCTCGTTCTTCACTTAACCCTTTACTATTTAAATAAAACATTTTTTCAGCACTTAATTTACTTACACTTGCTTCATGTTCTAAATTACTACTAGAATTTAAAACGATATTTTGAGGGTATGTTTCGCTTTTACTAATCTCATCTAAAATAATTGTATCACATTTTACTGAAGCATAGCTATTGGTGGCACTTGCACAAATTTTAGTAGTACCACGATAATTACTAATGCCACCTTCACTAGCTATACTTTTATTTATAATATTACTTTTGGTATTTTTACCAAGATGAATCATTTTAGCTCCCGCATCTAAAATTTGATTTTTTTTAGCATAAGCAATACTAATACAATTGCCCCTAGCATAATCACCTTTTAAAAGACAAGATGGATATTTCATAGTAATACCTGAACCAAGATTTCCATCAACCCATTCCATTAAACCATTTTCTTCAACAATAGCTCGTTTAGTAACTAAATTATAAACATCAGTTGACCAATTTTGAATTGTACTATAACGGCATTTAGCATTTTTACCAACAAAAATTTCAACTACTCCAGCATGTAAACTTACTTTAGCATTCATTCTAGCCGTACATCCTTCAATATAAGATAATTCAGAGCCTTCATCGACTATAATAATGGTCCGTTCAAATTGACCTAACTGGGCTGTATCAATCCGAAAATAACTTTGTAATGGTCGATCTAACTTAGTATGAGGTGGAATATAGATAAAAGAACCTCCACTCCAAACAGCACCATTTAAAGCAGTATATTTATTTTCTTGGTAATTTACTAAAGTATTAAAATACTTTTTAAAAAGTTCGGGATATTTTTGTAAAGCTTCATCAGTACTCATAAAAATAATATCTTTATCAGTATTATTTTTATGATAAAAAACTTCACTTTCTAACTGATTACTTACACCATCTAAATATTTTTTTTCGGCATCAACTACTCCAAGCTTACAAAATGTTTGATAAGTTTTTTGATTAACATCTTCCCACTTATCTTTTTTACTTTCTGTTTTCTTATAATAAAGAATATCTTCGAAAGGAGTATTTAAAATTGGTCCAAAATTAGGTTCAGGTTGTTTTAGAAATTCTTTATAAGCAGTTAAACGAAAATCTAACATCCAAGCAGGTTCATTTTTTTCTTTTGATAATTTAATAATAAAATCTTCATTTAATTTCATTTGACATCACTTTTATTATTTTATCAAATAATATGGCAAAAAAAAAGCATTTAACAAGCTTGTTCACTACTACAAGTATTGTTTAAAGCATTTTTCATTAATTTTTCTAAATTTTCTTCAATTTGTTTTTCTTCTTCAGTAGTTAATTTGTCATAACCACTTTTTTGAGAAGCAATGGTACCCATATAAATATCTTTTATTTTGCCATTTTTTACAGCAAGGATAGTTGGAACTTCAATGCGTTTTTCTAAAGTATCAATTTTTTCACCTGTTGGGCTAGTAAGATAATAATTAGGTAATTGTTCATCAAGTAATTTTAATATTTTATAATAGCCACTACTACCTTTTTCTTTGATGATTGGTTCATTTAAATCATCTAAAGCAATAGTATCTGTTATAGTCGTAATATCAAAATAATAAACCTGTTCTAAATTTAGTTTTTTACTTAAATTATCAACTATAGGCATCAATGTTCTTGTATAAGCATCAGAAGAATTTCCAAAAAAGATTACACCTGTAGACTCTTCAATTATTTTAATTATTTCTTCTTCAGTTTTATAAACAAATAAATTATCATCAGTTAAATTAACAAGTGGATACATTCTTTGATTATTTTCATTAAGCTGATTATTTAAAGAAGCAAATTCATTTTTTATTTTTTGAGCATCAGTTGGAATAGTTACAACATCTTTTTTAAAAGAAAAATAAATCATTACTCCTCCAACTATAATTAGAACTGCAAGTAATAAGACTAATATGCTTTTGTCTTTCTTCACTACTACCACTTCCTAGTAAGTATTTTATCTAAAATACTTATAGTTTTCAATCAATTTTAACTAATTCTTTAATATTTCTAATAACTTTCTTTTCTATTCGGGAAATATATGATTGACTAATTCCTAACATATCAGCCACTTCTTTTTGGGTATAACTTTCCGTATTATTTAAGCCATATCTTAAAACCATAATTTGTTTCTCACGAGGATTTAATTTATTTATTTCATTGGCTACAAGATTTTTTTCAACACCACGTTCATATTCATCACTTACCAAATCAGTATCAGTTCCTAAAATATCTTCAAGATGCAATTCATTTCCTTCTGCATCATAATTAAGACTATCTTCTAAAGATATTTCTTTTTTTCGTTTTTTATTTTTTCTTAAAAACATTAAAATCTCATTAGCTATACATCTCGAAGCATAAGTTGCTAATTTAATATTTTTATCAATTTTATAAGTTTCAATTCCCTTAATTAATCCAATCGAACCAATACTTACTAAATCTTCTAAATCATAACCAGTATTTTCATATTTCTTAGCTAAAAATACTACTAAACGAAGATTATGTTCAATTAAAATATTTTGAGCTTCTTTATCATTATTTTGAGCTTTAATTAAATACGCTAGTTCTTGTTCTTTTTCTAATGGTGGCGGTAATTTATCAGTACTACCTACAAAAAAACAAGAATTATATTTTTCTTTTAGTAAAGCAATAATTTTATTTAACATAAAAATCCTCCAAACATTTAAAATTTAACAAACAATCTATACCATTATTTAATAAATCATCTTCACTTATTCCTAAAAGATAATCTGATTTTTTTATTCCACCTATTTCAAGAGTTTTAATTTTAATACACTTTAATAAGCCATGATGATTTAAAGTATTATATGGAACATACATAGGACTTCTAATATTGATAGAACCCTGTATTTTTTTTTGATTGATTAAAATAATTTTTTTCTTACTAATTGGATCAATTAATTTATTGCCAGTATCAATAAAACCACTTAATTTTAAGATTTTACCATTAGTTAGAGTTAAAGTTACAGGTAAAGTCTTATTATAATAATTTTGTTCTCTTTGTTGCTTATAATAAATATATAAAATTACTGGGGAAATTATGATTAAAAAAAAATAATTAATTGAAACATCATCATAAATAAATATTAAACCACTGACGTTTTCTCGAAAGTTAAGATTTAAAAAATAAAGAAAGCCTCCTAAAACAATACTAGTCATATAAAAATAAGCAAGATTACTAAAAAAATATTTACAATCTTTAAAGCCAAAAGTAATTATAATCATCAAAATACTTAAAACTATTTTAAATAAAAATAAAGTAAAATTATTAAAAGTTAAGAAAAGTAAAAAAATACTAGTTGAGCCTAATAAAGCTCCCCAAAATACTTTTTTTAACTTGATATTTCTTTTTAAGGTGACACTAATAGTTAATAAAAGTAGAAAGTCAAAGAAAAAGTTTAAAAAAAATACTGCATCTAAATAAATAGTCATAGTATCACCCAAAAATATATTAACATAACAAATAAAAAGATTTTGTCGAAACAAAATCTAAAACATAAATTTTATTAATAAATTATAAATGGATTTTCTTTTGAACCATAATTTTCTTTATCATTTTCAATTATTTTAGTTGTTGATTTTAAGTAGCCAGCTGGACGAATAGCGTGAGCTATATGTACATGAGTATTAGATTCTTGAAGCTTAGAATTAATATAGACCGCACTGTAAGCAAGGAAAGATACAGGTACCGGAGTTATGGTCCATTGGTTGCTAGGTAATAAAATCCAATCATTTTTTTTACAAATTTCTAAATCCCAATTATACAAGCTTTGCATTAAACAATCATTTCTAGTTTCACCACCAACAGCATAACCAAAATCAGAAGGATACATCAAAGCTAAATAGCCATCCCATGTTGTTGTTCGTTCTACTTCATCATTACAAAGATTACTAAAATCACATATCTTGCCAGTATTATTACTACGTTCGGCTTCATATGATGCACTTGGGATATTATTTAAATCATCATACGTTTCATAAGTTCCAGTATTCCATCGAGCTTTTGTAAATTTTAACTTGGCTCCGTCACTTAAGCCACTGCTTGTAAAATCACATGCTGTATTATTTCCTACAGTACCTTTATAGCAATTACCACTTTCTTTGTTCCAATACAAACTTGCTCCAATTGTTGGATTATCTAAATAGGCTTCTTTGGGATTTAAAAGTTTCATGACATCAGCTTGACTCCATTCATTAACGCCATTACCACTATTTACATCAAGGGGACTATTATCCCAACTATATGAACCTATAATATCAGCTCGAATTATTTTAACTAAACTTTCTTGTTTCTCGCCATCATTAAAGTTAGTAATATTATTCATAACCCCAATAATGCGCCATAAAATAGGATTACCATCACTATCTCTATCACCGATGTCTACATAATTGTTAGGAGAACTTCCAATATATCTTAAGTTTTTATCTTTTGTATCATCATAAGCTAAATTAGTTAAATCTACTTTAGCTTGGTCTTCAATATATTCTGTTAATGGTTCATCATAATATAAAACATAAGGACTATTTACTTCACCAGTTCCACTTGTTATTCTAACATCTGATTTTAAATAAACTACTGGCATAACCCCTAAAGTACCATATGCATAATAGTTGTCATAAATATATCCTCCCGAGTTTATTCCAAATAACACTGATGCCAAAGTTGATATTGGAGTAATTGTCCATTCATAATCTTTTGTATATAGCCAATCATTTTCACGACATTTTCCATTATGATAATCACTAATATTTTTTAATAAACAGTTTGATTTTTCATTTCCACCAACAGCATAACCATAGTCTGATGGGTACAATAGCCCAACTCCATTATGCATGTTTCCAACATCAGTTGTTTTACTCCATTCATTAACTCTATTACTATATATTCGATTTTCTCTTTCATAGCCATACATAGCCTTTGCAGTAACATCTGCCGTATTAAAACCGCCTAAACTCCATATAACATTATCATCTATCATTGCCCTTGATTTAGCATTTAAACCTCTTGGTAAATTACTATTTCCACTAAAATCACACTGACTTGCTTCACTTTTTCCAAAATAACAATCTCCACTTGTACTATTATAATATATTCCGTTTAACATATCTTTTAATTGACTATCTGTCCAATCATTACTTCCATATTCACTAGTTGAACTTCCTACATTTGTTAACTTATAATCCCAACTAAATTTAGTAAAATCTTTTTGACCTTCAATACCATTTGTTCTTATTATTTTTAATCTTTCTTCTGTTGTTCCATTTTCAGTTTTGACTTTTAAAACACCTATTATTCGCCATAATTCATCATTAAATCTAACATAATTATTTGGGTTTGCTCCAATATATCTTAAATTATTATCATCAGTATCATCATAAGCTAAATTTGTTGTATCACTTTCCCCTAATTTTTTTATATATTCTACTCCAGTTTCTCCTTTAAAATATAAATTACATCTTGTTTTTGATTTTGTTAATCCGATTATCAATGGTGCCCATTTTTCTTCATTCCATTCTACTGTTGCTCCGTTATCACATATTCCATGAGAGAATAATAACCCCCCCCCCCGGGGTCTTATCTGGCATACTTTCTAATCTTTCATTTCCATTATAATATCCAAATGTTACTTCTTCATTTGGAATAACATATCTTTTATTTGCTATTGTTACTATTATTCCTATTATCATTATTATACTTAAACTTATTAACATTCCTAATTTATTCTTTTTCATATTTTTTCCTCTTTCTTTAGCTTTCCCTATATATTTTTTTCTATACTATTAATTAAATTATATAACCATATGGTTATATTGTCAAAGCAAAAATTTTCAAAAGAAAAAATTGCAATTTTGCAACCTTTTAATAAATTATAAATGGATTTCCTTTTGAGCCATAATTATCATTACTATTTTCAACTATTTTAATTGTTGATTTTAAGTAACCAGCAGGACGAACAGCATAATCAATATCTGCATGACCATGTCCAATGTAACCATCTTTAGATATATAGAATGCACAAGTAGCTAGACTTGAATGTGATACCGGTGTTAAAGTCCAAGCAACATTATTAAGTATTAACCAATCATTTCTAAAACAATTATTACCACTATACTCATACATTGATTTTGCTAAACAAGCATTTCGAACTTCACCACCAACCGCATAACCATAATCTGATGGATACATCAATGCTAAATAGCCATCCCATGTTGTTGTTCTTAAAGTATCATCATTACAAGTTTCATTGTTAGTTCCAAAACATTGTTTTTTACCATCATTATTACTTCTTTCAGCCACATAGGTATTTTTTGCTGACCATTCACTTAAATCATATGATGTAAATGTTCCCGTGTTCCATCTTACCTTAGCTAATTTTACTTTAGCACTTGCACTTATTCCATTATTATTGAAATCACAATCTTTATTAATTTCTTGAGCACTAGAATAACATTTTCCTTTTTCTTTGTTCCAAAATAAACTTTTACCAATAATTGGTTCATCTAAATATAACTCTTTAGGATTTAACAATTTCATCAAATCAGCTTGACTCCACTCATTTATTCCATAACCATTATTGATACTTTTTGGTGAAGAATCCCAACTATATGAACCTATACTATCATCTCGAATTATTTTAATCAAACTTTCTTGTTTCTCACCATCATCTAAACTAGTAATATTATTCATAACTCCGATGATTCGCCACAAAATTGGATTTCCAGCATTATCTCTATCACCGATGTCTACATAATTATTAGGTTCTGACCCAATATATCTTAAATTATTTTCATTTGTTTCATCATAAGCTAAATTTACTGTATCAGTTTTAGCTTTATTATTAATATATTCGACAGCATTTTTAAGATATTTTAACTCGTATGGAACATCAACTGTTCCTTCTCCATTTGTAATATGAACATCCGGCTTTAAATATACAACGGGTGATACTGCATTAGCATCATAAATTCCATAATTACTATTAACTAAACCATTTGTCCCAATGAAAAAGGCCAAATCAGAATAACCTTTATTAGAATCCAGTAGCCACTGAAAAACACCATTTTTAAATAGCCAATTACTATTTTTACAATTTTCATTACTATATTCATATAAAGTAGAATTTAAACAAGATGTTCTAAAATTACCACCAACTGCATAACCATAATCAGAAGCATACAATATTCCAACTCCATTATGATAATATGAATCATTAGTGTTACTCCAAATTGACGGATTTTCACCATATACACTTTGACTTCTCTCACTAATATACAATGAACTTGTAGATAAACTAGAAGCAGCACTACCAATATTCCAAATTACATCTTTATCTATCATATTCCTTGCATTCTCATCAAGACCCTTAGGTAAATTCCCATTTTCACTAAAATCACAAGTAGATAATCCACAACTAATACCATTTTGCCCAGTATAACATTCCCCGCTTGTACTGTTATAATATATTCCATTTAACATATCTTTTAATTTTGATGTTGTCCAATTATTAGTATGATTAGGATTTCTATCCCAAGCATAATTGCCAAAATTTTGCTGTCCTTCTACTCCATCCCATCTTATTATCTTTAATCTTTGTTCAACTCCATTTTCAGTTTGAACATTTACTAAACCTATAATTCGCCATAACTCGTTATTAAACTTAACATAATTACTTGGATTAGATCCTGCATAACGATATTCAGTCCTATTAAATCCACTTAATTCAGGTATTACTTTATATAAACCATCACCTGATTCTACTACCGGAATATCTCTATCAAGTTCTATTCCAATCTTTTCTTTAAAATATAAATTACACTTTGTTTTATTTTTACTCAAACTAATTACTAAAGGTGCCCATTTTTCATAATCCCATTCTATAGTAGCTCCATTACTACATATTCCATGAGAAAATGATAACCCCCCCCCCCTAGAGTCTTTTCTGGCATGCTTTCTAATC
>CANQZD010000025.1 GCA_947628275.1 uncultured Bacilli bacterium
GCCTATTTTCTTAAATTTAATTTTTTAATTAATTCACGATATGATACAACATCATTTTCTTTTAAATAATTTAAAAGCTTTTTACGACGCCCTACCATTTTTTGTAAACCATATTTTGAATGAAAATCATGAATATGAACCTTTAAATGTTCAGTTAAATTATTAATTTCTTCAGTTAAAAGCGCAATTTGTACTTCAGTAGAACCAACATCATTAGCACTTTTTCTAAATTCTTTAATAATTTCTGATTTTCTTTCTTTAGTCATTGCCATAATTATCCTCCTTACTTTCCAATCGGTTTAACCATCGTTTTATGAAAGAGGTTCATTAAAACCATAGTAAAACTTCAATAACAACTAAAGTATATTATAATTTATGTTAAATTGCAAGAAGTTTTTCTTATTTAGATAATGTAATATCGTCTTTTTGACAATTTAATAAAAGTGGATATGATAACTCATTATTATATAAAACATTTAATTCATGAAGAGGTCTAGTCATCGCTACATAAAGTAATTTCATATCAAAAGGTTTAGTTTTATTATATTTTTCTTCACTAGCATTAGCAATTATTACTCCATCAAATTCTAATCCTTTTGCCAAATAACTAGTAATAATACATAATCCCCCTTGATATAAAACATCATTATCAGTTATCATTTTAATATCCATTCCAAATTTTTCTAAACTATTATGGACACTTAAAACTTCATTTTCATCTTTACAAATAATAGCTATAGAACTATATCCTTTTTTTAGATAACTATTTAAAATATCACTTATTAATAGCTCTTGATTATCACTAAAATTAAAATAATTAACATTAACTCCATGTCTAATAACTGGTTCAGCTGTTTTTAAATTTAAATATCTTGTAATACTATTAGCCTCATTCATTATTTCTGTAGTTGTTCTATAACTCTTCATTAAATACATCAAATCACATTGTCCACCAAAAACATTCTTAATAATTTTTTCCCAATTTTCTATTCCACGATATTGATATATTGATTGAGCTAAATCACCAAAAATACTAAAAGTAGCATTAGGCATTAAAAGTTTCAAAGCTAAAAAATTAAATTCTCCAAAATCTTGAGCCTCATCAATAACAACTTGTTTATATTTTCTATATTCACTTGGTCCATAAATGCGATAATATAAATAAACTAATGAAGCCAAATCTTCAAATTCTAACTTTCTTTTTTTTAGATTATCAATATTTTCTTTTATATTAGTTTCAATATTATATTTATCTACATCAAAATATTTTTTCATATTTTGTAAAATAGCTATATATACATCTAAAATTTTAGGTCGACCATTACTAAAATATTTTTTTAAACTTTGATTACAATTATTTCTTAATTCTTTTTCAACATAATCAAGATTTTTTCTTTCTTTTTCTATTTTACTTTTATTCATATTCTTAACATTTTCTCGAAATTGGTTTCTTACCCTAGTCAATATTACTTCTTGATTTTGTTCAATTTGTTTACCAATTAATAAACAAGCTCTTTCAATTTTTTTAGCTATTATACTATAATCGACACCATCAGATACTATACCATCATAAATTTTTTTAATATCATCCTGCATCATAATTTTGTAACCTTTAATATCAAAATCAAAATTAGGAACAACCCTATCATCAAAATCTTTAATGAATTTTTCTAAAACATTTTTAAAAGCAAATGATACTTTTAAATTCTCATAAAATAATGAATTTGCATCTTTAACTAACTTTAAAAGCTTATTTTTATCAGACATTAATTCAAAATCTTCATCTATTAAATTTTTAACAATTTCATCATAAGTTAATTGAGAAACATTATTAACATCTAAATCAGGCAAAACATTAGAAATATAATTTATAAAAAATTTATTTGGCCCTACTACTAAATACTGTTCAGGCTTAATTTTATTACGATAATTATAAACTAAATAAGCAACTCGATGTAAAGCTACAGTTGTTTTACCACTACCAGCTACACCTTGAATTATTAAATTGTTATATAAGGGATTTCTAATAATTTTATTTTGTTCACTTTGAATTGTTGAAACAATATTTTTTAAACGATTATCTGCACTGGCATTCAAATAAGGTTTTAAAATTTCATCATTAGATACCGTATCAACATCTTGAAAAGATTTTAACTCTCTATCTTCTATATCATACTGTCTTTTTAAATTTAAAGTTCCAGAAATTACTCCCTCAGGAGCTTCATAAGATGCTTTACCAATATTACTATCATAATAAATAGAAGCTATGGGAGCCCGCCAATCAACCGTAATCAAATTATTATCATTATCTGCAACCCCCACTTTGCCTATGTAACATTCTTCTTCTTTTAAAGTATCTTCACTAGTAAAATCAATTCTTGCAAAATAAGGCTTATTAATTGTTCTTTTTAACATTTCTAATTTAGCCTTAAATTGAGATAATAAACTTTGTAGTAAAATTGGATCATGACCATACATCCTTGGTAAAGCCTTTAATCTTAATTCTTCTTCAGCAATTATTTCTTCGAACTGCGAAACCGTCTTTTCTAAATATTTCTTTTCTTCATCAAAATTTTTTTCCATTAAATAATCCCCTCCTGTCCTGCTTTTTTATCATAATTATTATTCATTTATTTGTCAATAATTTCTTTTATCTTTAACTTAAATAACTTTTTATCAACCTTAGCCCAATATTTATACTGACCTATATTTTTAATATCTAATTTATATAAAATATCTTTTGGCTTATCAACATAATAAATGCCTTTTCCTTCTTTTAAAATCTCTTTAATTTCCTGTGTACCATAATGATGATTAATTATAAAAGTTTTTAAATTAAAAGCCAAGCCTTCATACAAACCAGTACTATATATACCAACTTGAGCTACACAATTAGCTAATAATTTATACAAATCACATTCTTTATTTGTAACAATTTTAATATTACTTTTATTTAAACATTCATAATTAGTTCCTATCTCATAAGGATGCATCTTATAAATAATTTCATATTCTTCATTATCTTTTAATAAAGTCGCTAACTCTCCGGCAAACTGACTAATATATTGCCCCAAATTAGATTGTGAAATAAATAAAATTATCTTTTTAGAATTTGCAATTTTAACCTGATATTTATTTTTCTTATACTCCAGAAATAAATTACCCAAATAATAAATATTTTCTTTTTTAATTGGCATATAACTAGTATTAAGAAGCTTTTCACCATAAGCCAAAACATAATCAGGTAAACAATCATAACAACGCTCTTGATTTAAATATTTTAAAAATATAGGATTTTTAGAAGTAACAATTCCATGCTGAATTTCAATAATTGGAATATTTCTTTCTTTAGCAATCTTATTAACAATAATTTTAGATGGAAAAACATCATAAAATTCTAAAATAGCTTGGGGATTAAGACGACTAATTAACTTATCATAATTTTTTTTAAGTAAAACCAAATATAAAACTTTATCAAAAGCTACTTGAAAAATATTAGTTAAATCAACTTTAAATTTTTTCTCAACTTTAAGTTCAATATCATATATAATTTTTTTTAATTGCTTATATTCTTGTTTTTTAAAGTTCTTAAAATATTTCTTTTTCAAATTAAAAATAATTTCTAAGCCATCCAGATAACCAATATTTTCTGTTTTAACTGGTTCTAAATGACCAATATTCATTGTTGGTGATAAAGCCCAATAAGGATCTTCTAAAGTCAAACACTTAAATTCATCTTTTAACTCATCAATCAATAAATCAGTATAAATACAATAATATTTACCATCATTTTGTTTTACTCTTCTTGGATTATTCAAAAAAATTAAATCTTGATTTTTAATAAAAAAGACTTTTAAAATTTTCCTTAAATTACTAATTTTTCTTTTAGAACTTTTCTTAGACTTTTCTTGAGGAAATAAAGGCTGTAACTTATTTTCATACATCTCAATATCTATATAAATATAAGTCCTCATAATTTCCCATATCTTAAAACCTTTAAATTCAATATCAAATAAATGATTTTTTTCTTCAAACTCTAAAAAAGTATTAAACAAATTATTTTTCATTTTTAACTAATACAGGTTTTCCATCTATTAATTCATAATGTTTATTATAAAAATTATCATAATACATTTTAAAAATAGCAAAACCAGAATCAATTCCTTCATTATTTTTAATCATTTCTTCAAAATCAGTTATTTTAAACCAATTAGCATTTTGAACTTCTAATTCATTTATTTTTAAAGACTCTTTAGCAATATTTTTATGACATAACCATACTTCAACAAAATCATTTATTCTCTTATATGAACCAATAAAAATCATTTCCTCTTTATTAGCTTTAATTCCTAATTCTTCATCTAATTCTCGTATAGCCCCATCTAAACTACTTTCATTTTCTAAAGCTCCTCCAGCTGTTGTTCCCCACATATTAGGCATCTTTTTTGTAGTTGAAAGTCTTTGTTGTAATAAAATTTCCTCATCATCATTAATAACCCAAATAAAACAAGATAAACGATATTCACCATCATCTAAACTCTTTCTTTCTTTAGTATAGTTTAATTTTTCATGTCTTTCATTATAAATATCAACTAATTCCATAACTTTTACCTCCATCTCGATATTTTTTTACTCTTTTTAAAACATTTTCACTAGCAAATACATCTTCATCTAAATTTTCAGATAAATTTGAATCCAATGCTTTACCTAAACACTTTTTATCGTATATACAATTATAACACATATTTTCTAAAATCTTCTTAGCCAAATGTTGCTTACGCAAAAAAGTTATCTTCTCATTATGCCAAGAAGCCTCTAAACTTTCTTTTTTTAAATCAGCATAAACTAATTGATTTTCAAAATCAGTACAACAAGCTGTTAAATAACCCTCATAAGTAACGATTAAAGATTTAAAAGGATAATAACAAGGTAACTGTCTTGCCCCAGGAATTTTATTTTCTTCACTACTGCATTTTAAAGCCTCATTAATACTTGGCATATACCCTCCTTGATTTCGAACATTAATAATAGCTACTTCATCACAATAACTTGCAAAATTCTTCTTAATTTCTTCATGATTATAATCAGTATATTTAGTAGCAATATAAGAAACAAATATTTTATAATTAAAATTATTTATCTGCCGGTATTCATAAAGATTTTTTAAATTACAATAAACTAAATCAAACAAATCAATCCCATGAATAAATTCATAATCAATCCGATTAATTCCATTAATTGATAATTTAAAACTATCTAATCCTGCTTTTACTAATGATTCTATACGTTTTTGATTTAGTAAAATACCATTAGTTGTTAAATAAATATATTGATAGCCAATCTTCTTAGCTTTTAATATATATTTTTCCAAATTATAATCTAATAAAGATTCACCTGTTGTATAAAATCCAACTTCTCTAGTTCCTAATTGATACGCCCCATTTAAAACCTTTTCTACAATTTCTGGACTAATAAATCCTCTTTTTCTTTTCATTTTCTCATTAGCACAGAAAAGGCATTTACAATTACACTTATTAGTTACTTCTATTAACATATTTTTAGGAAATTCTGGATAAAGTTGAACAAAAGATTTTTGGACCTTTTCCATTAATCGCTCATTAAACTCACTCATTATAACCACCTATTTTTTAACAAGAGCAAGCTTAATAGCTTCATCTTTACTAAGATATTTTTTTACAACATCATAACAATTATTTAATTCATCTATATTATCAGTCGCATGAAACACAATATCAAATGTATAATTAACAATTAATCCACTATACTTTTTTCTAATTTTCATCTTCATATCTTCTAATTCTGTATAAACATATTTCTTTTTCATAACATGATAATTTACTTTTTGCTTATCAAAAGTAAATAAAACAATTTCTATTTTTCGACAAGGATTCATTAACATATAATCAATTTTCTTTATGATTTTTTCCTGAAGCATATTTTCACTTTGATAAATATCATTGACAAAATTAACATAATTATCAGCTAAATCTAAAGTAAAAGAATCTTTTATATCTAAACCTTTACTTAAATCATTAATAATTTCGTCTTTAAAATGATAAACACTATTCCAGATAATTCCAATACTAAACATCAAATCACCTTTGCTTTAAAATATTTTCAATAATTAGCCAATCATTTTCTTCATCTATTTCAAAATAACTTAAATCATCCATAATATATGTCCCGATTCTTCCATATAACCGACATTTTCCTTTATATAAATTTTCTCTTGAAATAATATAAATAGAACCATTCTCAGCTAATACACCATCCCAATCTTGTCTTCTTGGTCTTTTTTTAATACTATGTCCTATTTCCGTTATACTACCATCTTCATTTAAATGCCAATAAAATCTTTTTTGAACAACTGTCGATAAAATACTATCATAATGAGGATGCATTCTAATTGCTCCATCAATATCTTTGGTTGTTACTAAAGGATTAGTGCATTGAATTAAAACTAAATTTTCATAATTAACCCGTTTTGAAAAATCAAACATTACTTCTTCAGTCGTTGCTGTATCTAATGCTGCTTCTTCACTTCTTTCAATTACCTCAATTTTATCTTTATTTTTTTTATTATAATTTAAAACAACTTTTTTAATTTCTTCACTATCAGTTGACACAAAAACTTTATCAACATATTCACTATTAACCGCAGCATCTAAAGACCAATAAATTAATGGTTGACCAGCAATCGGTTTAATATTTTTTAAAGGAATTGATTTACTTCCTCCTCTAGCCGGAATTAAAACCACATACTTATAATTTACCATTTTAATTTCTCCTTATTTTTAATTTCAACATCCAAAATATCTTTAGGTTTATATTTTAAAGCTTTCCTAACATTTTTTATTTCTAAAACCAACGCTGTGAACTCTTCATGAGTTAAAGCAACTTTTTGATCAGTACCTTTTAAAGATTTATCAAGAGTAAAGTGCCTTTCAATAATATTTGCTCCCAAAGTATAAGCCGCAATATCAATTGAAGTTCCAATATGATGCCCAGAGAAACCAATATTTTTAATAATTTTTCCATATTGTTCCTTTAAATATTTTATTTCTAATATACACATATCTTGATACTTAACAGGATAACCTGAAGTACAAGAATATAATACCAAATCTTTTTCACGCTTATTAGCTATAAAAAAGTTAACTAACTTTTCAATTTCACTTCTTTTGGTCATTCCCAAAGAAACATGAATCTCACCATTATAATTTTTACACAACCAACCAAGCATTTCAAAATTATTATTACAAGGTGAAGCAACTTTAATCATAAATGGATTTAAAGAGCAAATTTCTTTTGCTGATTTTAAATCCCACACTGATGCACTATACTTAATTTTCTTTTCATCACAATATTTTTTTAATTCTCGATGTTCTTCAAAACTAAATTCTAAAAAATCTCGATGAGCTTTATAAGTTTCTCCAAAAGCATTTGCCATATCAGGATGAGGAAAATTATAAATATTAGGTTTTCTTTTAGCCCACGTATCATTATCTCTTTTTTGAAGTTTAATTATATCTGCGCCCGCTTTTTTAGCTAAATCAATCATAACTTTAGCGACATCAACACTTCCCATATGATTACAACATAACTCTGCAATAAAAATTGGTTTAGAATAATTATCCATTCCTATCACCTTCATATTTTTCACATATTTCTCTATATTTTTCTAAAGCCTCAGGAATAACATATACCATATCATGCTTTTTAAACCATTCAAAAGAATAATCTCTACTATCAATAAAATAATATTTTTCATCAACCGTTATTGGAATCTCTTTTATGCCAAAATAAAGTGCTAAAGCTAAACGATGAGCTCCATCAATAAAAAGTAAATCTTTATTAACTACAATAGGATAATCATCAATATATCCTTTACTTTCAAAACTTTTAATTAACTTTCTAAATTCTTTTTCATGATTAGCCATATGTTTTGGCACCAAAGGATTATCTTTAACTCTTTTTTGTTGCATCTCATTATACCAATCAAAGCCAAAATCATTTTTTCCATAATAACAATCAATAGCTAATAATCTAACAAGAATATGAGCATTAAAAAAGTTATCTTTCATACAATGTTTAAAAAACCAAAAAGTATCAAGTTTAACATTTATATTAGGTATTTTAAATAAGCTTAACAAATCATTATTCATTTTCATCACCAAATAAATTATCAACTATATCCCGAATTACTCCACAACCACCTTTTTTGTTAGAAACATATTTAACCGTTTGCAATACTTTTTCAACTGCATCTAATGGACATGCACTAAAACCAACTTTTTTTAAAACTTCTAAATCGTTTATATCGTCACCAACATAACCAACATCTTGATAATCAATTTTTAATTTTTTTAAGAGTTCATCTACAACCAATATTTTATCTTTAACATTTATAAATACAAAATCCATCTTTAACTTTTTCGCACGATTTACAACAATTTTAGAATTTTCACCAGTTATAATACCAATCTTAATATTTCTATCTTTTAAAATTTTAAAAGCCATTCCATCTTTAGTATTAAACTTTTTAGCTTCATCACCAGATTCAAAATAGTACATTCCACCATCTGTCAAAACGCCATCACAATCAGTTAAAAATAGTTTCAAATTTCCCATAGTTCACCTAAATTTCTACTTTTCGGAAATATTCTATCATAAAATTATCAAATTGTCTTAATTTTTTTAAATATCCATATATTTACGGTATTCAAGTAGCATTCCTTCTTTTTTTCCACTTAAGCTTGGCTTAACTTGAAATATTCCAGGATATTGATTTCCTTCTAACACAACTAAACCTTTTTTAGTAACCGCAATATCCCAACCTACATATCTAACAGTTGGAACGACTAAAGAAAGTTTATTAATCATATTCTCTAATTCTTCATAATATGGAACTTTAAAACCAACAATCTTTTCATTTGAAAAAGGATGTCTTTCATAAATATGACCAGCTTCATCAATTGCTGGGGCATAAACATGTCCAGTACTATCTACAAAAGTATACATTCCCCCACTACTAAAATTATCAACTTTACCATTATTTCCAATTCTTAAAATAACATTTAAAATATGAGCAACTCCATTGTCATCTAAAAATGATAGTACTCTTAGCCCATTTACACTATCAGGATAAAGCTTACTTAAATCTTCATGTTGAATAAGATACTCTTCCACTAAATATTGCTTATTTGAAAGTAGTTCTTCATAAATTCTTTTAATATTTTTAAACTCTTCTAAAATCACAACACCCTTTCCACCACAATCATCAATCGGTTTAGCAACAACTTTATCTTTTCCTTTTAAAAACTTTTTAAATTCTTCTAAACTAGACTCTCTTAAATCAATAAAATCTCGACCTAAATATTTTTTAAATAAATGATTAAACTTAATTTTATCATCTAATTTATCCCAATCTTTTTTATCGTTATATTTTCTTACAATTTCATTATTCAATCTACCAGTCAAATAAGTTTTTCGTTCCTTACCCTTTAATAGATAAAATTCAAATTCAAAATAATCCATATAGCCACTGCCATAAAAAATGGCACACCAAGCCATATCAAAAAGAATAAAAATGGTTGGTTTATGAACTTTCTTAGCTATTTTTTTAGCGTGATCATAAAATGATTTATAATCAACTCCTTTAATTTTTTTTAACATATATTTTAGCTTTTTCATATTCTACTCCTAATTATTTTTTAACAAATTTTTAACATCACTTAATTTATTTACTTTAGGTATAGCCTTTAATTTAAGCATTAAGTAAAAATAGACAACCGCCCCAACAAGACCATAAACAATACAAATAATAATACTCATTATTCTACCACTTGCATCAATTGGAATAATTAATTTTAAGCCAAATAATAAGACAACCATCACAGCACAAGAAATAAGAGTTTTTCCTAAAACTTTAACTGTTTCTTGATAAGTTATATGATACTTACGATGTAATTGCCATAACAAGAAACTAATTGTTGTAGCTTGAGAAATAAAGCTAGCTATTGAAGAGCCATAATAAGCTTCAAAGCCTAAAGTTTGACATAAATGCATCAATGGTACATTTAAGGCTAACTTAACCAATAAACCTAAAAATAATGAACCAAAAGATAATTTAGTATTATTCATTATTTGAGAAGTATCAACCAAAATTGATTGAAATGATAAAGTAATAGCAATAAAAATATTAACTGAAAATAAACTAATTCCAATTTTATCATAACCATAAAAAGCATTCCAAACTGGATAAGCTAAAAAAGATAAACCAATTGTCATAGGTATTGTTAAAACTACTAATATTTGCATCGCTTCATTAACTTTTTTACTAACATCTTTAAAATCTTTTTTTACAAAACTTGGCATAATATGAGGAATTAAACTAGC
>CANQZD010000026.1 GCA_947628275.1 uncultured Bacilli bacterium
ATTGAATTTGAAAGTAAAGATGAAGATATAAAAACAGGTTCTAAAGCAGGTCAATGGTTAACGCATCCAGCCTTTACTTCGTTTAATACAAATGGCATATGGGTCGGCAAATTTGAAACAGGCTATGATGGAGCCGGAAGTACAGACGCTGCTCAGGTTAATCCAGCTAATGAAAC
This sequence comes from uncultured Bacilli bacterium, assembly GCA_947628275.1. Taxonomy (GTDB): domain Bacteria; phylum Bacillota_I; class Bacilli_A; order RF39; family UBA660; genus Ventrenecus. Next base: position 177 of record CANQZD010000026.1, read on the forward strand.
AGCTGCAATTGAAGCAGCAAATAAAGTAATAATCAAACCAAATGTATACTCATGGAGAAGTATTCAAGTAGCAAAAGCTTATACAGTAGGAAGACATTATGAAGCAACATTAAATAGTCATATGATGAAAAATACAGAATGGGGAGCAGTTGCATATTTAAGTCAAAGCAAATATGGAAGTCATCAAAGTGTTAGAATCAATAATAATTCAAGTTATCTAACTGGATATGCTGCAAAAAATGAACCAACAACCGGCTATACAGGAACAAATGAGTTATGTAGTAATACACCTGGGTCATGTAATGAATATAGTGGAGCAACGCCTAGAAGTGATGGCGAATATAATACTCAATATTTTAATAAATTAAGTGTGGCAGCAAGTACAACCAATAATTATACCGGAGTATATGATATGAGTGGAGGCGCATGGGAATATATGATGGCAGGAATGGATGATAATAGTACAGGAGATGGTCATACCGGAAAATTAACATCTGGACGTAATAATGTATACAACTCAGGATTTAATGGAACACTAACATGTCCAGAATGTTCTGGTGGCGATTCAAATATTAAATATATTAATAATGGAATAAATCAGCAAATTGATAGTAGATATTATGATAAATATGATTATAATACAAATAGTGCTACTTTTAGCCGAGGAATGTTGGGTGACGCAACCAAAGAAATGAGTCCATTCCAATCTATGGAATATGGAATTCAATCTAGAAATGTAGGAAGCTGGTACGATGATGAGTCTTGGTTTGTCGACAATGGCAGTCCATGGTTTTGCCGTGGCGGACGTTACACTTTCGGTACTGGAGCTGGTGTGTTCACTTTCAGCAACACGCACGGTGGTGCGAATGGCGATAGATCTTTCCGTCTTGTTTTAGCAATATAGCAAGGAGCAAAAAATGGAAAAGAAGAAGACAATAATAACATATATCATATTGGGAATATTAATAATTGGTGTAATAGCTTTAGGAGTAACATATGCTTATTGGATATTAACAAGAAAACAAGAGGGAACAAATATTGTTAAAACAACATGTTTAAATGTTACCATTGAAGAAGAACAAGATAATATTTTACTAGAAAGAGCTCAACCAATACTAGATGAAGAAGGATTAAAACTAAAACCATTTAAATTTAAAGTAAAGAATAATTGTGAAGATTATGCAGAATATACAATAAACTTAGAAATGTTAAGTGAAACAAACTTAAAAAGTGAGTTTGTAAAAATAGCATTAAATGAAAAAGGAGATAAAGGAGTACCAACGAATCTTAAAGAATATGAAGAGTATAAGGATTTAAAAATAAGTGGAACCAAAGAAGGAAGAACATTAAAAACAAGTAAATTAAAACCAAGTGAAGAAAAAGAATATGAACTCCGAATATGGATAGATGAAGATGTAACAATAGAAGATGACACGATGAATAAAACATATAAATCAAAAATAATTGTAGAAATAAAAAATACTGATAAACCATATACAGAAAGTATTTTAAATGGAACAGACCCAGTATTAGATGGAAGATTAATACCAATCACAATCAATGAAGAGAATGGACAAGTAACAAGAGCCGATGAAACAAAGAAGTGGTATAGCTATGCTGAACAGAAATGGGCCAATGCAGTTATTTTAAGGAATGGTGTCGAAGACCCAGGACCAAATGAACCAATAGAAGAAAGTGACATTGAAAGTTACTTTGTATGGATACCAAGATATCGATATGAAATATTTACCACTGAAGCGGATATGAATACTGGAACAGTAAGTGATAAAACAAAAATAATAAATATCGAATTTGAAAATAAAGATGAAGCTGTAAAAAGTGGAACAAAAATGGGTCAATGGTTAACCCATCCAGCCTTTACCTCATTTAATACAAATGGTATATGGGTCGGTAAATTTGAAACAGGCTATGATGGAGCAGAGAGTGCTATAACAGCACAGGTAAATCCTGCTAATGAAGCAGCGGCAATTGAAGCAGCAAATAAAGTCATAATCAAACCAAATGTATATTCTTGGCGAGAAATTCAAGTAGCAAAGGCTTATACAGTAGGAAGACATTATGAAGCAACATTAAATAGTCATATGATGAAAAACACAGAATGGGGAGCCATAGCTTATTTAAGTCAAAGTGTGTACGGAAGTCATCAAAGTGTTAGAATTAATAATAGTTCAAGTTATTTAACTGGATATGCTGCAAAGAATGAACCAACCACAGGATATACCGGAACAAATGAATTATGTAGTGCCCATCAAGAAGCATGTAATGAATATGGAGGAGCAACACCAGGAAGTGATGGTGAATATAATACCAATTACTTTAATAAAGAAAGTGTAGCAGCCAGTACAACAAATAATTATACAGGAGTATATGACATGAGTGGAGGAGCCTGGGAATATGTTATGGCAAGTATAGATGATAATTCAACTGGAGATGGAAAAACCGGAAAATTATCAGTTGGACGTAATAATATATATAATTCTGGTTTCAATGGAAAATTAACCTGTCCAGAATGTAATGATGATGGAGTTGACCATAATATCACAAAATTAACTAATAGAATAAATTTACCAAGAGATGAAAGATTTTATGACAAATATGATTATAGTACAAGTAATACGACATATAATCTTGGAATACTAGGAGATGCAACCAAAGAAATGGGTCCATTCCAATCTATTGTGTATGGAACTCAATCAAGATATGTAAGCAGTTGGTACGACGATGAGTCTTCGTTTGTTAACTCTTACAGTCCGTGGTTCGAACGTGGTGGTGCTTATCACAGTGGTAGTGCTGGTGGTGTATTTGCTTTCGGCCGCGACAACGGTCGTGTAGCTGGTGCGCTTGGTTTCCGTCTTGTTTTAGCCTTTTAAAATATTGCAAGAAATTGCAATGTTTTTTTGTTATACTGGTTTATAAAATGCTTTTTTTACTATTTCTTTTTTGAAGGTAATTTGGTATTATAAATGTAGATGGGGAATTGCTTATGAAGTATGTATTAGATGATAAAGTATTAGATGTTTTAATTGTTAGAAAACCTAATAAAAATATATATATGAGTTTAAAAGATAGTCATACTATTTTAGTAACTGCTAATCGGTTTGTAAGTGAAAAACAAATAAAAGAAATTTTAAAGAAAAATGAAAAATATTTGTATAAGATGTTAGATAAAAAAATTAGTGAAGAAGAAAAGAATAATTATTTTTGGTATTTAGGTAAAAAGTATATACCAATATATGATAAAAATTATCATGATGTTTTGTTTAGTAATGATTGTATTTATGCTGCTAATGAAAAGATGTTGAATAATTTTTATAAAAGAGAATGTTTAAGGGTATTTACTAGTGAAATAAAGCGAATTGTTCCTTATTTTGATAATATTCCGCAATTTGCATTGAAAATTAGAACTATGAAAACTAGATGGGGAGTTAATAATCGTGGAAATAATACGATAACTTTAAATAGTGAGTTGTTGAAAAAAGATTTAGATTTAATTGATTATGTTATTATTCATGAATTATGTCATTTTTATGAAGCTAATCATAGTAGTAGATTTTGGGATTGGGTAGCTAAATATTATCCTAAATATAAAGAAGCTAGAAAGAGGTTGAGAGTATGATAACGTCTTTAACAAATTCTAAAGTAAAAGTGTGGGCTAAGTTAAAGGATAAGAAATATCGTGATGAAACTAATATGTTCTTAGTTGAAAGCGAACATTTAGTAGATGAAGCTCTTAAAAAAAATGTTGTTGTTGATTTAATAAGCTTAGATAATACATTGTATTCTGACGCTGTTATAGTTAGTGAAGCTGTTATGAAAAAAATAACTAATCAAGTAACACCTCCTAGGGTATGTGCTGTTTGTAGAAAGCTAAGTGAAACGTTAGTAGATGATAATACTTTACTTTTAGATGATATAAGTGATCCAGGAAATTTAGGAACGATAATTAGAAGTGCAGTGGCTTTTGGTTTTAAAAATATTGTGTTGTCTAAAACTAGTGTTGATGTATATAATCCTAAAGTAATAAGAAGTAGTGAAGGAATGATTTTTCATGTTAATATTGTTTATGATGATTTAATATCTTTTATTGAAAGTCATTCATTTTTAAAAATATATGGAACAAGTGTTGTTGGTGGTAAAAAAATTAAAGATGCTAATTTAGGTGGTAAAATTGGAATAATTATTGGTAATGAAGGTCGAGGGATGAGTGAAAGTTTAAAAAAGTATTGTCAGGATTTGTTATATATTCCAATGAATGATACTTGTGAATCTTTAAATGCCGGAGTAAGTGCTAGTATAATAATGTATGAGGTAAGTAATTATGAGTAATAAATTGTATTTAGGTTATATTTGTGGAACTCATGGAATTAAAGGGGAATTAAAAGTTATTAGTGATTTTGAAAAAAAAGATATAGCTTTTAAAGTAAATAATAAAATATTGATTGATGATGAAGAACATGTTATTAGTAGTGTTAGATATCATCAAAATAAAATTTTAATAACGATTGATAGTTTAAATGATATTAATGATGTATTAAAATATTTAAAAAAAGATATTTATATTCAGCGAGATAATTTAGAAATAACTGGTTATTTAATGGAAGATTTAATTGGTTTTAAGGTTGTTGATGATAAAGAATTAGGAGTTGTTAAAGATATTTTGATAACTAAAGCTGGATATTTATTAGAAGTAGATAGAAATTTTTATATTCCATTTGTTCCTTATTATGTTAAAAAAGTTTTGATTACTGAAAAAACTATTTATGTTAATAATGCAAAGGAGTTAATTTTATGAAAATTGATATTTTAACTTTATTTCCGGGGATGTTTAAAGGTTTTATTGAAGAATCAATTATTAAAAGAGCTATAGCTATTAAGGCAGTTGATATTAATTTAATAAATTTTAGGGATTTTTCAAAGTTAAATAATCATCAAGTAGATGATACTCCATATGGCGGGGGGCGAGGCATGGTTTTACGGTGTGAACCAGTAATTGATGCCTTAGAAAGTGTTAAAAAGAAAGATTCTAAAGTTATTTTATTAAGTCCTCAAGGAAAGTTATTTGATGAAAATCTGGCTTTAAAATTGAAAAATGAAAAACATTTAATATTTATATGTGGTCATTATGAAGGTTTTGATGAAAGAATAAGAAGTTTTATTGATGAAGAAATATCTATTGGAGATTATGTTTTAACAGGCGGAGAATTACCAGCAATGGTTATAAGTGACGCGGTTATAAGATTATTACCTAATGTAATTAAAGAAGAATCTTATGCTAATGATTCATTTATGAATGGTTTATTAGATTATCCTACTTATACTAAGCCCCCAGTTTTTAGAGGCTTAGAAGTACCTCCAGTATTATTAAGTGGTCATCATGAAAATATTAAATTATGGCGGGAAAAAGCAGCTTTAGATAATACGCAGAAGAAAAGAAAAGATTTATTAGAAAAGAAGTGACGTATTATTATGAGTTATATTATTCATAAAGATGAAAAAAAGAAAAAAATTGTAAGTGTTGTTACAATAAGTGAACCATATATTATGAAGCCAAAATTAAAAAAAAGACAAGGTATGTTAGAAATTGCAGAGATTAAAGTTGTTAATGAAGAGATAATTAAAACTATTTGTCAAACTAAATTTGATCGAATTTTTAAAAGATTAACTAAAATTAGTTTAGAAATTATTGATGGTAGTGGAAATGAAAGTGATGGGGTTATGGCTTTAAATGAGATATTAAGAACTAAAGAGGTTATTTTAGATCAATATCGGCAGTATATGTCAAAATTAGAAATTAAGAAGATGTTAAAAAAATTGACTTTTTTAGAAGAACAAATTAAAAATTATTTGGTTAATTTAAACTATCAACAACAATTTTTAGGACAAGAACAAGGAAAGAGTCGTTAAGCTGGAAAAAAAATAATTATAAAATTGGTGGCATAGACTTGTATTATAAGGGTTTTTATGGTACAATCAATGTGCTTTTTAAGAAAAGTGATGTGTTATCCGCTGGAGGATTTTCTATGATGACATGTAATAAAAAGTTAGAAAGGATGATATCGATGGCAAATTTAGTAGATAAGATTAATGAAAAACATATCCGTAAAGATATTCCTGAAATTCGTGTTGGTGATATTGTTCGTGTTGATGTTTGGGTAAAAGAAGGTAAGAAAGAACGTATCCAAGCTTTTGAAGGAATTGTAATTGCTAAAAAAGGCGGTTCAGTTTCTGAAACTATTTCAGTTCGTAAAAAGTCTGGTAGTGTTGGAGTAACGAGAATTTTCCCTGTAAATGCACCAACAATTGATAAAATTGTAGTAGTTAAAAAGGGTATGGTTAGAAGAGCTAAACTTAACTTTATTAAAAATATGCGTAAAGAATATAAGGTTAAAGAAAGAAATTAATTTTTCTTTTTTTTTGACAAAACTTCTGTTATTTTTTTGTTTACATATTAAAAAGAGGAAGCATATAATAGCAAGGGTGCAAAGAAAAGGAGGTATTTATGCAAAGAAAAATTCGTAAAGAGTATATGTTTTATGATTTTTTAGAACATGCTTTTAATATTAAATATTTATTAAATGAATATGAAGAAATTAATAATAGAATAATTATTAAGTTATCTTTTACTGAATTTTTAAATTATTATAATACTGTAGTAGATTTTCTATTGAAAGATGATGTTATTGTTGACTTTATTAATCAAAATAATCTTTTAAAACATTTGATTGGATATTCTATTTATTATGTTAATAAAGAAGCTGATGATTTTTATGTTTGTACAGAACAATATAGTCCTTATCATCATATTAATTATGGTAATTTATCAATTAAAGAAAAATTGGCTTTTTATAATGAAGAAGCTCAAGCTCAATTAGTATGTAAGCAAGCATTAATTCGGAAAAAAACTTGTTAAATTTGACAAATCTTTTAAAAAAGACTATAATATGCAATTTGGAAATGGGGGTTTTATTATGCCAAATGAAGAAAAAGTATTAAATCGAATAAATAAACAAAATATTTTAAAAATAATTTCTAATCGTTATGGTTTTAGTGATTTATTTTATATTTTAGGTTCTTTTACTAAAACGGTGATATATGCCATGGCAACGGGGATTATTACAGCCGGAACAAAGTGGAGTTTAGAGGAAATAGCTTTGATTTGTGACTTATCTATTGAGGATGTTAGTAATCAATTAAGTGAAGCTGAAATGATTATGAAAAATTGTTGGTATCAAGCCAAATATTTTGGAATATCTGAAAATAACTTAGCAAGATAGAGCTTGCTTTTTTTATATTTGACAACTAATTGTATTTTTGTTAGAATATCAACTTAAGAAATTGGGGGATTTTGTATTTTTTAACTTCATATGACCTGATTTGAAATGAGGGATTAAGATGAAAGTAATTAGATTGTCAAAAAAAGCTTTTAACAATTTAGAACTTTTAAATATACCTAGAGAAATATTAAATACGGAAGGAAAGGTTTATAATTTTCCTTATCGGGATAATGCTAAGGTATTCAAACAGTTATATCATCAACAAGGTTTAGTTTTTGCTAGTAAGCTATATACTTTAGAGATGCTTGATGATAATAAAGAATATTTGCCAGAAAATTTTTATATACCTGATTATTTAGTAACAGTTGCGGATACTATTGAAGGGTTTACGGTTCCTTATATTGAAGGAATTAATTTAGCTATTGTATTAAAATCTAAAATGCAATGTAAAGAGCAAATATATTATTTAAAAAAAGTTGGTGAAGTTTTAGAACAAATGCATAATATTAGAACTTATACGCCATTGACTGATTTCTATTTAAATGATTTACATGAAGGAAATTTTGTCGTTAATCCTAAAAAAAGAGAAATTAATGTTGTTGATTTAGATAGTAGTAAAATAGGTGATAATATGGTATTTGCTTCTCATTATTTAACGCCTTGTTCACTTTTAAATAATGTAAGTAATAAATATCAAATTATAAGTGATGAAAAAAATAATTATCATACAGGCTATGTGTATCCTGATGAAAATACTGATTTATATTGTTATTCAATGATGATTTTAAATTATTTGTATGGAAGCAATGTTAATAATTTAAAATTAGAAGAGTATTATGAATATTTAAATTATTTAGAATCATTGGGAATTAATTCTGAATTAATAAATATCTGGGCTAAACTTTTAGTTAATGCTAATAATGAAAATCCTGTTGATTATTTAAATAGTTTAAGCGATGAACAAGTATATCGTTCAAGAAAGTTTGTTTATGATAAATGCCGATAAGGCATTTTTTTATGGAAGATATTAATGGTCTTTAATTAAAATTATGATATAAAAAATGCAAATGATATTGCAGAAAAACAAAAGAGACATATCTGGTAGAAGAAAAAGATGATAAGTTTATTATTGACCATAAAGAAATAGAGCAATATAAAGATAAATTTGAAAATTGGCAAGGACCTACTAAATAATAAATTACAATATTGTTTGGTATAATAAGAAAACAATAATAGCAAAATAATTATTTTTGAAATAGTAAAGAAAATAAATTGTTATATTGTAGAATCATTTTTATAAAATTAAATACAACAAATTACAAATTATATGAGTAGGATTATTAAGTAAAATTGATAGTCTTTTTTAGTTTATATTAATCTATATATAATTACGTGTTATAATGTTATATATAATATAACAAAAAGAATTAAGATTAGGAGCTATATTATGGATAAATTAAATTTATTTCAAAAAAGAAAAATGGCAATAGAAGATTTAGTAAAATATGAAAGCGAATTAAGAAAACTAAAATATCATAATGGGGATAAATTAAAAGGAATAAATTTAAGAAAAAAAATTCATTTTCTAGTTAGGATGATTTTAAAAATAGATCAAATATTATCAAAAGAAAAAATAGTTATTTTAAATGATAAACATAATACGGAAAGTAATCGTTCTAGGATATATGCTTGTACTCATATAGGAGGTAATGATATTCAAAAAACTTTTCAAGTAATAAAAGAACCTGCTTATTTAATGTTAGGTGACCCAGGTATTTTATATAAAATGTTAATTTATCAAGGATTAATAATGAATGGCGTAATTCCTTTAGAAACACCTGATAAAGAGGATCGAAAAATTGCTTATAATAGAGCTTTAGAGCTTTTAGAAAATGGTGGTAATTTATTAATTTATCCAGAGGGAGC